>NZ_BAABDQ010000047.1:0-111739 GCF_039539705.1 Nonomuraea rosea
CAGGCGAAGGGCGGCGGAGGTCGCGGGCAGGCCGGTGGCGAGCAGGCGGCGGGCCCAGGCCGCGGCCAGGGCGGTGACCAGGCGTGCGAGCAGGCCCAGGAGCACGGTCAGGCAACGGCCCGCCACCCGTCCGACCAGCCGCAGGGCGGTCCAGCGGCAGTCGCCGCCCAGGGCGCGCCGCGCACCGGCGACCCAGCAGCGGGCGCAGCCGGCCAGAAGCGCCAGGCCGGGCTTCGTCCAGCGGGCCGCGATCAAGCACCCCCGGGTGAACAAGGGGTTCGAGGTCGGGCTCCAGTATCAGGACAAATACACCACGCACATCGGCACCGGAGTAGGCCAGATCCCGAAGTACGGGGACTGGATGGGTGACGCGGGACGCGGCGGAGCGTTCATCGTGGGGTTCATCCGAGGCTTCTTCAAGAAGCCGCCGGAGTGATGCCGGATCGGCTGACCTGACGATGAGAGCGGCCGTCACCGAAGGGTGGCGGCCGCTCGACCGTTTCCGGATCTCACCGATCGTGCCTGCCAGCCGATTGCCTCACCTTGAGCTATCACTTACAGTAATCGTATAAAAACTTACCGTGTCCAGTTGTGCAGTGGAGCAGAGCGAGAGGTTCGCGGATGAGCCGCCCGGACCGAACGGCCGCAGCGACAAGGAGACGACCATGGCCAGACAGCGCCGCAGAGGCACCACCCGCTACGTCGGAGACCTGATCGACGAAGTGCTCGACCGCGTCAGCGACGTCGAGCACGACCTGCGCCGTGCCGCGCGCACGGCCGTCGAGGAGCGTGGCGGCGACCGGCGCGGCCCCCGTCGGGACGACGACGATGACGACTACCGCGACTGGGACGACGAGTACGACGACGAGCTCGAGGAGATCATCAACGAGCTCATCGAGTTGCGGCGGGAGCTGCGCCGCAGGGGGCACCGGCCGAGAGGACGCGATCCCCGGCCGTGGCCCCGGCGCGGCGGCGGTGCGGGCGACGAGGTGGCCGATCAGATCAGCGGCCTCAGCAAGGTGGTGGAGGGGCTGGCCCGGCAGGTCCAGAGCATGCAGGCGGAGGACAAGCCCGCGCCTCGGACGGGTGCGAGCGGCACGGAGTAAAGGGACACCACGGACCGGCCGGCGCTCATGATCCGAGACGACGGCCCAGCCGGCTCTCCGACCTGGACGAGCGGTGCTCTGCCATGTTGGAGGATTCGATCGAGGACGTACGCGCCGGCCGCCCGTTTCCGGCCTGCCCGTGGCACGAGCGCACCGGCGACGTCCTCGTCCCGCAGCCGCACGCCGGCCCCGATCGTCACCCGGCCAGGAGTGCGCGATGACGGCCAGGCGCATGCTCGAGGTGGCCAAGGTGCTCGCCGAGCTGCTGGGCGCGCGGGTGGCCGCGTCCGTCGCGCCGCGCCGCGAGGGCGACTGCGCGAGCGCGGGCAAGCGGGAGCGCGCACGGGCTGTCAGGCTGGCGCTGGAGCGCCTGGGCCCCTTCTACGTGAAGGTGGGCCAGATGCTCTCCACCCGCCCGGACTTCGTGTCCGAGGAGATCAGGGCCGAGCTGGCCAAACTGCACGACCAGGTGACCAGCGTGCCGTTCGAGCTGTTCGAGCCGATGCTGGCCGCTGAGCTCGGACCGGACTGGGAGCGGCGCTTCGAGCGGATCGAACGCGGCCGCCCGCTGGGCTCGGCCTCGCTGGCCCAGACGTACGAGGTGGTGCTGCCCGGCGGGGCGGGCGGAGTGCTGAAGATCCAGCGTCCCGACGTCCGTGCCCTCGTGCTCGACGACATGGCGATGATGCGCAGAGCCGCCAGGCTGGTCGCCAAGGGCTTTCCCGGCTTCAACGCCGTGATGGACGTCGAATCGGCGCTCGGCGCCATCCTCGACTCGATGGAGGCGGAGCTCGACTTCACCGTGGAGGCCGTCAACATGGACCACGCCCGCGAGCTGACGGCGTCGTTCGACTATCTCGACGTCCCCGACGTGATCACGGCGACGCCGAGGGTGCTGGTGCAGAGCCTGGCCCCAGGACGGTCCATCAGGGAGATCGACAGAGACGCGCTCACCGAGAAGGAGCGCGTCGGCATCGGCCGCGACCTGCTGGCCTTCATGTACCAGGGCTACTTCGTCAACCGGTATTTCCACGCCGACCCGCATCCGGGCAACATTCTCGTCGCCCCCGGCGAGCGGGCCCATCTGATCGACTGGGGCATGGTCGGGCGGCTCGACCGGCGCATGAGCATGACGCTGCTGAACGTGCTGCTCGCCCTCGCGCACAACGACGGGCCCGGTGTCGCGCGGGCCTGGGTGGAGCTGGGCCGGGCCACCCCCGGAGCGGACATCACCGGCTTCGCTCAAGACATGGCCGGCCTGGTGCCCAAGATCGCCTCAGCGTCGCTCAAGGACCTCGACTTCGGCCTCACCCTCACCTCGGTGCTGAAGTACGCCACCCGCCGCGGCATCCAGACCGCGCCCATAGTGCCGCTCGTCGGCAAGTCGTTCTCCAACATGGAGGGATCGGTGCGGTACCTGGCTCCCGAGCTGGTGATCACCGATGTCTTCCAGGAGGAGCTGCGCTCCATCCTGTTCACCCTGGCCAGGGAGTCGATGTCGGAGATCCGGGCGGCCCGCACCGTCGTGGACCTGCTCATCGGGCACGAGCTGGCCCCCGAGCAGGTGCGCGGGCTGCTGCGGGACGTCAGCAACCGGGAGCTCACCCTGCGCGTCGCCACCTTGGGCGGCCGGGCCGCCGGACGGCGGACGGGGGACCGGATGCTGCTGGGCGCGGCCGTCGCGGCCGGCCTGTGGTGGTGGTCCCGCACCAGAAACACCTGAGACCCATCGGATAGGCGGGCCGGCCGCGGCGGCATCTACGACCTCATCGGCATCGCGGCCATCCGGACGGCCGCCGGCGCCTACCTGCCGCTGTGATCGATGACGTTGCCGTTGGAGCAGCTGTTCGCGTGATCGCCCACCCAGTCTCCCAGGACCGGGACCACCGCCACCTCCTGCAGGCAGACGGCTGCGGCGGTGAAGTTCCAGTTGTTCGCCGCGTTCACCCCTCCGCCGAAGTTGGAGTCGTTGTCGGCGTGGGCGGGACCGGCGATCCCCAACACGCCCAAGGCGAGCAGGGTCGTCACGAAAGCCTTCTTCACGTGGTCACTCTCCGTTGTTCAACTGACAATGTTTCAACTACCAAGAGTAGTCAAAGGAATGCTCATCGTGAAGGTTGCGGCGGAACGTCGCGAGAAACTTCTCACTGGTCGCGGGGTTCGCGGGGTTCGTGGGTGAGCACCTCGTCGATGTGGGCGGCCAGCCGGGCGGAGGTCGGGTGCGTCCAGACGGCGGTGGGCGTCAGCGTGACGTCCACGGCGTCGCGCAGCCGGTGCACCAGCGCGACCGCCAGCAGAGAGTCCAGGCCGACGTCGGTGAACATCGCCTGCGCCGGGACGGCGGCCGCCTCCGCTCCCAGTAGTGCGGCCAGTGCGCGAACCACCACGTCCTGGATCAGCTGCGTCCTGGCTGGACCTGGAGGGTGCGCGCGCAGGGCGCCGGCGTCCGCGCGCGGCTCGGCCGCGACCGATCCGGTGTCCAGCTCGGTCAGCAGCGGCGCCTGCGCGGCCGCGGGGAAGAGCCGGAACAGCGCCTCCGGCTGGTAGGTGAACATCCCCGTGTGGACCCTGCCGTGCCGCAGCAGCTCACGCAGCGCGGCGAATCCCTCCGCGGTCGCGATGGTGTCGAAGCCGCGCCGGGCAAGGTCCGTGGCCCGCCCGGCCTCCCCCCAAACGCCCCAGTCGACCGAGAGGGTGGGCAGCCCCTGCCGGTGACGCCACTGGGCGAAGGCGTCCACCCACGCGCCGGCCGCGGCGTAGTTGGCCTGTCCCGGGTTGCCGACCATGGCCGCCATGGAGGAGAAGACCACGAACCAGTCCAGGCCGGTGTCCTTGGTGGCCTCGTGCAGGTGCTTCGCGCCGGTCACCTTGGGATGCCACACCCGTTCCACCTTCTCAGGGGTGAGGTCGGCCAGCGGGGTGTCGTCGAGCACCACGGCCGTGTGCAGGACGCCGCGGAGGTGCTCGCCCGCGGCGGCGACCAGGCGGCGCGCGGTGCCGGGGGCCGCGACGTCCCCGCGGACCACCTCCACCGCGCAGCCGGTGGCGCGGATGGCGGCCACCGCCTCGCTCTCCCGGACGCCGAGGTCACCGCGCCCGCCGAGGACGATCCGGCCCGCCCCGGCCTCCGCCAGCCAGCGCGCCGCCTCCACCCCCAGGCCCCGGGTGCCGCCGGTGATGATGTACGCGCCGCCCCGGCGTACCACCTCCTCGCGTTCGGGCGCGAGGACGCGTATGCCCTGGCCGGGCTCCGGGAAGGTGAGAACGATCCTGCCGATGTGGTCGCCGGAGGCCAGCCGCTTGACCGCGGCGGGCGCGTCGGCCAGCGGGACTTCCACGCTGTGCGGCAGGGGCAGCCGGCCCGCGCCGATCTCGGCGATCGCCTGCACCGCGGCCCCTCTGATGACCTCCGGGCGCTCGATCGCAGTCAGCGCGATGTCGATGGCGGCATAGGCGTTGCCGCGGCGGAACGTGGCCAGATCGATCCGCGCGCCGTCGTACAGATCCCGCTTGCCGATCTCCACGAACCGGCCGCCGGCCGCGAGCAACGTCAGCGACGCGCGCATGGCGGCGCCGCTGAGCGAGTTGAGCACCACGTCGACGCCGCGCCCGCCGGTGACCCGCCGCACCTCGTCGGCGAAGTCGAGGCCACGCGAGTCGAAGACGTGCTCGATTCCCTGTCGCCGCAGGTGGCGACGCTTCTCCTCGGTGCCGGCCGTGGCGATGACGGTGGCGCCGAACAGCCGCGCGACCGCGATCGCGGCGAGCCCGGTGCCGCCCGCCGCCGAATGCACGAGCACGGTCTCGCCCGCGGTGAGCCGCCCCACGTCGATCAGGGAGTGCCAGACGGTGGCGTAGGTGGCGGCCACCGGGGCGAAGGAGACCGGCTCGGCGCCGGGCGGGAGCGGTATGGCCAGGTCGGCCTGGATCAGGCAGTGCGAGGCGATGGAGCCCGTCCCGTGCGGAACCAGCGCCGTGATCCGGTCGCCGGGCCGCAGGTCCTGGACGCCGTCCCCGACGGCGGTCACCACCCCGGTGGCGTCGGAGCCGAGCTCCGGCGTGCTGCCGTCCTCGGACGGGTAGACGCCCAGGGCGATCATGACGTCCCTGAAGTGCACGGTGCACGCCTGCACCCGCACGAGCACCTGGCCGGGTCCGGGGCGCGGGGGCGGCTCTCCGGTGGCGACGAGCCGCAGCCCGTCGAGACCCTTCTCGGGGTCGGCGCGCAGCACGTACTCGTCCTGCCCGGCGACGACCTCTTCGGCGTGTGCCGGGCGTGCGGGCCGCGAGTCCAGCGGGGCACGCACCAATCTGGCCACGTACCGCTGCCCCGCTCGCCAGGCGATCTCCGTCTCGGCGCCGGCGGCCAGCACCTCGGCGGCGATGCCGGCCACGTCGCCGGTCTCGCCTGCGTCCACCCAGCTGACGGCGGTGCCGGGCTGTTCGAACGAGGCGACCCGCAGCAGCCCGCGCAGCGCGCAGACGCCGGGATCCACCGGATCGTCGGCGAGGACCGGGCGGGCGAGCCTGCTGGCCAGCCACAGGCGTGCCGGCCTGCCTGTCTCCGCGCAGGCGCGCAGCAGCGCGGTGACCTTCGTCAGCCGGTCCAGGCCGTCCAGCCGGCCCGTGGCGCACCACACCACGACGTCGGCCGTCTCGTCGACGTCAGCGCCCGCCGGGTAGACGGTCACCGCCTCGACGTGGCCGGACACGGCCTGGGCCAAGCGCTCGGCGGTGCGTCCCGGATCGCCGGGCTCGCCGATCACCGCCCATCGCCCCGTGGCCACCGGCTCCTCGTCCGGAGGATCCATCTGACGCCAGGCGATCTCGAACAGTTTGCTGTTCAGCGTCTGGGCCTGCGACCGTCCGGCGGCCCGGACGAAGTGCACCCCCTCCAGGGCCCCCAGCCAGCGGCCGTCCTCCGCGTACAGGTCGGCGCGGCCGATCGCGGCGTGGCGGCCGTCCCGCCGTACCTCGGGCCGGGCCCAGGCGATCAGGCGGGGGTCGTCGGGCAGGACGATGGACGCGATGCGGTCGGGCAGCCACGGCCGTCCGGGACCGGTCGCATCGTCGTCATCCTCCTCCAGCAGTCCGGCGGCGGCCACCGCCAGGACGCAGCCGTCGAGCAGGACGGGGTGCACGCGAGGCGCGCCGGCGCGGATGACGGCCTCGCGGGGGACCCGCAGGCGCGCGACCCCTCCGTCCGCGACAGCGGTGATCGTATGGAAGGCCGGCCCCGAGTCCAGGCCCATCCTGGCGAGCGCCGCGTACAGCCGCGCCGGGTCCTGCCCGCCTCCCGGCGGCGGGGTCAGGGGCGGACGGTCGTCCGGGACCGTTTCCGAGCGGGCGACGGAGGCCGAGGCGATGCGCTCCCATGTGCCGCTGTGCCGGCGGGAGATCTCCACGTTCACCTGCTCGCCCGCGCTTGCCGCGCTGACGTGGACCGGCACGCCGGCCGCCAGCGGCAGCAGGCGTTCGAACCGCACGTCGCTCACGCGCAACCGGCCGACCGGGCACTCCAGCAGCTCGCCGGCGGCGGCCAGGGCGAGCTCGACGTACGCCGCCCCGGGGACCAGGGGACTGCCGTGCAGGGTGTGCTGTTCCAGCCAGGGGACCCGCTCCAGGCCCAGGTCGGCTTCCCACACGTGCCGGGTGCGGTCGTCGGCGTCCAGGTCCTGGACGGTCAGGCGCGCGCCCAGCCACATGTGGCCGGAACGCGCGCCGTTCCGGCTGGGCCGCTCCCAGTGCCGGGCCCGGTCGAACGCGGTGGGCGGCAGCACGGCCGGTGCGCCACCGCCGTTGACGGCGTCCAGGTTCACCGGCGGCCCGGCCAGGTGCAGGGTCGCCGCCGCCCGGCACATCGCCTCCCGCCCGTCCTGGTCACGGCTCAGGGACGGCACGGTGATCACCGGTACGCCCATCGCGGCCGCGGTCTCCTCCACGGCCTGGGTCAGCAGCGGATGCGGCGACAGCTCCACGAACAGCCGCTGCCCGTCCTCGATCAGCGCCCTGCAGGCCAGGTCGAAGCGCACGGGATTGCGCAGGTTCGCGGTCCAGTAGGCCGCGTCGAAGACGACCGGCCGGCGCGGGTCCTCGCTGGTGGAGTAGAACGGCACCTCGGGTGGCGTCGCGACGAGCCAGGACACCTCCCTGGCGAGGTCGCCGAGGATCGGCTCGACCTGCGGGGAGTGGGCCGCCACCACCACCGCGATCCGCCTGCAGAACACGCCGCGTTCCTGCCAGCGGCGCATCAGCTCCCGCACGGCCTCGGTGTGTCCCGCCACGACGGTCGAGGACGGCGCGGTCACCACCGCCACCGAGACCCCCGCCACGCCCTCGATCTCGGCCGCGACCTGCTCGGCGGGCAGCGCCACGCTGACCATGCCGCCCCCGGCGACCCGCTGCAGCATCGCCGACCTGACCAGCGTGATGCGCATGCCGTCCTCGGGGGACAGGATGCCGGCGGCGACCGCGGCGGCTGCCTCGCCCATGGAGTGTCCTACGACGGCGGCCGGCCGCACCCCCCACTGCCGCCACATCCCGGCCAGTCCGGTCTGGACCGCGTACACCAGCGGCTGCACCTCGTCCATCCGCTCGCCGCACGTGCCCGAGCTCAGCCGGTGCCGCAACGAGAACCCCGCCCCCGCCGCGACGATCGGGTCCAGGCGGTCGATCATCTCGGTGAAGGCCGGCTCCCGGTCCATCAGGGTGCGCGCCATGCCCGGCCACTGTGACCCGTGTCCCGAGAACACCCACACCGGCTCGTCGGAGAGCACCGCCGATCCCGTGATCACGCGCTTGTCGCCCTGCTCCGCCGCCAGCGCCCGCAGCCCGGCCAGGAGGTCGTCCCGGCCGGCCGCGAGCACACAGGCCCGCTGCGGCAGATGGCTACGCTGGACCGCCAGGGTGTGCGCGACCTCCTGCAGCGCGATCTCCTCCTGCGCGGCCTCCTGCTGCGCGGCCTCCTCCTGCGCGGCCTCCTCCTGCTGCGCGGCCTCCGCCGGCGCTGTGTCTTCTGGCGCGGGGATGGCCGTCCCGACGTGATCGGCCAGGCGGGCGCAGGTGGCGGCCAGGCCGCCCGGGGTGGCGGCCGACACCGGATAGACCCGCGTGCGGGAACGGGCGCCGCCCGTGGCGGCCCGGCGCGGCCGCCGGGGCGGAGGCTGTTCGACGACGACGTGCGCGTTGGCGCCGGTCACTCCGAAGGCGGACACGGCGGCGCGCCGGGGTCCCGCCTCGTCCTCCCACGGGGTGGCCTCCGTGGGCACGAAGAACCGCGTCTCCTCGGCCTTCATGGCGGGATTCCAGCGCCGGAAGTGCAGATTGGCGGGGATGAGCCCGGTGTGCACGGCCGTCGCCGCCTTGATCAGCCCCAGCACGCCCGCCGCGCTCTCGGGGTGTCCGATGTTGGTCTTGAGCGAGCCCAGGGCGCATGGCAGGTCGCCGGCCCCGTAGACGTCGTTGATGGCGGCGAACTCGATCGGGTCGCCCACCGGCGTGCCGGTGCCGTGCGCCTCCACGTACCGCACCTCGCCCGGAGCCACGCCGGCGACGCGCATCGCCGCGTTCAGCACCGCGCGCTGGGCGGAGCGGGAGGGCTGGGTGATGCCCTGGACCCGGCCGGCGTGGTTGATCGCCGTACCGGTGATGACCGCCAGGACCCGGTCGCCGTTCCGCAAGGCGTCGGGCAGCCGCTTGAGCACCAGCATGCCGCAGCCCTCACCTCGTACGAACCCGTCGGCGCTCGCGTCGAAGGCCGCGCAGCGACCCAGGGAGGACAGCGCCCCGGCACGGGCGAACCCCACGATGCCCGCCCACTCCAGCTGCACGGTCACGCCACCGGCCAGCGCCAGATCGGCCTCACCGTCGTGCAGCGACCGGCACGCCAGGTGGACGGCCACCAGGGAGGAGGCGCAGGCGGCGTCCACCGCGAGCGAAGGGCCGTTGACGTCGAGGAAGTACGACATCCGCCCCGGCGCGCCCGAGGCGACCGCCGAGATCCCCTGGTAGATGTCGACCTCGGTCAGGGTGAACCGCTTGGCGTAGTCGGTGTTGGAGATGCCGACGAACAGGCCGGTGTCCGAGCCGGCGAGAGAGCGGGGCGCGATGCCGGCGTTCTCCAGCGCCTCCCAGCCGGTCTCCATCAGCAGCCGGTGCTGGGGATCCACGGACGAGGCGTCCTTGACGGGGATGCCGAAGAACGCGGGGTCGAACAGCTCGATCCCGTCCAGGAACGCGCCGTTGCGCAGCGTCCCGGCGTCGGCGAGGTCGGCGGGGACGACCCGCTCGTGGTCCTCCCACCGTGGGCCGGGGCCGGAGCCGGCCACGGCGTCGCGCTTGTCCAGCAGCAGGCGCCACAGGCTCTCCGCGTCCGTCACCCCGCCGGGGGCACGGCACGCGGTTCCGACGATGGCCACCGGAACCTGCTGACGGAAGGTGTTCGCTGGGCTCACACGCATGTCCTTTCTCACGAGGCGTTCCCGCCGGGGAGGGATCGGTTCCGCGCGCGCTCGCTCAGGCGAGGCGGCCGAGCGCCCGTACGGCCAGGCGGGCGAAGGGGTGGTGGAGGAGCGCGGGAATCGTGGTCTCACCGTTGACGTACCGGTCGAACATCCGCCACACCGGCGGCACCCGGGTCAGACCGCCATGGATCAGGCCGGGGCGTCGGGTGAACAGGTTCATCACCTGGCGGGACGCCTCCATCTCGGCCCCGAGCGTCGCGGTCACCGCACCCGCGTAGCCGGCGCCGGCGCGCGCGACCGCGGCGTCGTCCGCCGCTCCCGCGATCCGTGCGGCCCACTCGCCGGCCCAGGTGCCGGAGCGCAGCGCGAACGAGATGCCTTCGCGCGACCACGGATCGCACAGCCCGGCCGCGTCGCCAGCGACGAGGACACGACCGCGGGCGAGCGGTGAATCCGGATGGCGGCACCGCGTCAGATGACCGGTGTCGTGCAGCGGCTCCGCGTCGGCGAGCTCGTATCGGGTCAGGAAGTCGCGCATGTAGGCCTTGGTGGCCGTACCCTGCCCGCGGGCGGCGACCACGCCGGCGGTGCAGATGTCCCCTTTGGGGAACAACCAGCCGAACGACCCCGGCAGGGGACCCCACTCGATCAGCATGTGCCCGCGCCATCGTGCCGCCGCGCGGTCCGTGACCGGCACCTCCACCTCCAGCGCCAGGTCGGTCTGCACGCAGCGCACACCGACGTACCGGGCGACCTTGCCGGCGCTGCCGTCCGCTCCGACCAGGGCCCGTGTGCGAACCGTGTCCCCGCCGGAGGTCCGTACGCTGATCAGGCCGCCGTCGTCCATGCCGGCCAGTCCAGTGCCGGCCAGTTCAGTGCCGGCCAGTTCAGTGCCGGCCAGTTCAGTGCCGGCCAGTTCAGTGCCGGCCAGTTCAGTGCCGGCCAGTTCAGTGCCGGCCTGTTCAATGCCGGTCAGCGCTGTGCTGTCGCGCACCTCGGCGCCCGCCCGGGCCGCGACGTCCGTCAAGGCGGCGTCCAGCTCGGCGCGGAACACCATCAGGCAGGGCCGCTCCCCGGCGGAGGTGAGCGTGCGCTGCTTGCGGCCCTCCCAGTTGAAGGTGAAAGAGCGGGCGACGTCGTGTACCTGGACCTGCAGGCCGGCGGGAAGCGCCGCCTGGGCGCCGCCGATCAGGCCCCCGCCACAGGTCTTGTACCGCGGAATCTTGGAACGTTCCAGAACCAGTACGCGGCAGCCCGCCTCGGCGGCCACCCGGGCCGCGGAAGCGCCTGCCGGGCCGGCGCCGACAACCACGACATCCCATATGCCTTCGCCGCCGATGCGCCGATCCGGATCTATGGCGATCACCTCCGCTAGATACGCCTTAACGGACGCGCAGTCTCACGTCTCACTTCGGACGGTAATGGCCCCACAAGAGCCTGCGGAACAGCCGTGGAGGCGTAAATCTCATAACCGTACAGTTACACGATGATTACGGAGAGTTATTAGCCGACGTCACGCATGGGCACTGAGCGGCGGCCGATGCTCGGCTGTCAGCCGCTCGCCGGGCTCGGCTCCGCGGGCTCGGTGGCGCGGCGTCTGACGAGATAGCCGAAAACCAGCGTGGTGCCGAACATGAGCACCCCGTAGACGGCCGGCGGCACCGCCATCGTCGGGTTCGCGAGCAGCGTCGGGCTGAGCGCGATCGTGATGGCCAGCGTGCTGTTGTGGATGCCGATCTCCATCCCGGACGCGATCGCCTGCCGGCGCTCCACGTCGAACAGCCGCGGCAGCCAGTAGCCGATGGTGAGGCTGATCGCGCTGAACAGCAGCGCCACCAGCCCGACGGAGGCGATGTAACCGCCGAGCCGCTCCCGCTCCTGCACGATCGCCCCGACGATCACCGCGGCCAGCACGATCGCCGACAGGATCCGGACCGGCTTGTCCATCCGGTTCGCGAACGTCGCGCTGACCCGTCGTACGGTCATGCCGACCGCGACCGGCACGAGCACGATGGCGAAGACCTGTACCACCTTGTCGGCCTGCAGCCCGATGTCCGGCCCCGCTCCGACGAAGTGGTCCAGCGACAGGTTGACCACCAGGGGGAGGGTGAGCACGGCCAGGACCGAGTTCACGGCGGTGAGGCTGACGTTCAGCGCCACGTCGCCGCCGAACAGGTGGCTGTAGAGGTTCGCGGTCGTCCCGCCGGGCGAGGCCGCCAGCAGCATCATGCCGGCGGCGAGCAGCGGCTCCAGCCCGAACAGCACGACCAGCCCGAAGCAGATGGCCGGCAGTACGAGGATCTGCGCGACCAGCGCGATGACCACCGCCTTGGGCCGGGTCGCGATCCGCGCGAAGTCCTGTGGTGCGAGGGAGAGGCCCAGGCCGAACATGATCAGCGCGAGCGCGGCGGGAAGCATGACTGTGGTGAGAACGGACTGCTGCACGGGGGGACCACCGTTTCTCCAGGCGCGGACCGCTGGCCTTGTCTAACAGCTCGATCCCGCACCGATCAAGACATGCGCCCCTATCGTGACCTCCCAAGCACTTGTTCAGGCGCCGGCGGTCTCTCCGGGCAGGTCGCGTACGCCGGGAACGGGCTGGACAATCCTTCGCCCATCATGATCACAATAGGGGACTATTCACTTCATTCTCGACATGGATGGCGTAAGTGGTCAAACGAGGCATTTCGGGGTTATTGGCCCCTATCGTCCTATTTATCGGCCTGGGCATTCCGGGCGCGCAGGCGGCCGACACCGCCGGGGATCCCACCAATCCCGGGCCGGTCTACGCGACGGTCACCGACAAGAGCGGCAAGCTCTCCCTCCAGACGTACGGGCGTCCGGACGGGAAGGACATGGTGTTCCGGATCTCCGGCTCGGTGTACGCGAACATCGAGGGCAACAGCCTGGACCCGGCGATGCGGCACGGCCAGAAGCTCTTCAACATCGAGGGCTACAACATCCGGCGGCTCTACCGGGTCCCCGACACGAACCAGCTCTACCAGCTCTCCCGGGAGATCGTCTTCTACACCGACCCCGCGGACCCGCGGCGTGTCCTGCGTGAGTGGAAGAACCCGATCGACGGCAAGACCTACCCGGTCGTGCCCATCAACAACGATTCGGTGAACTTCGGCCCGTTCACCATCACCTCCGCCTTCGCCGGCCCGGCGCTGCAGCAGTTGCACGACGAGACCGTGTGGACCAGCGACATCGGCGTGCGCTCGGACCTGGGCACCGCGCTGGGCGAGAAGTTCGGCCTCACCGGCGGCGTGTACGCCGCGCAGGAGATGTTCGACTTCTCCGTCGACGACCGCGAAGTGGTGGCGCGCACCGGGCAGGGCGTCCCGTCCGGCGCGATGAAGACGAAGATCAGCTGGGCGCGGACCAGCCCGTGGGCGCCGTTCATGTGCCTGCCGGAGAGCGACGTGCGCGGTCAGCTCACCTACCACGCCCGCAGCTGGTCGCTGGGCTCCTACGCCGGCATCGAGCCGTGGCTGCGGGCCGAGGTCGAGGCGAACCACCCGCTGTACACGGCCGCTCCCACCGCGCCCGGGGCGAGCGAGAACTCCTGGACGTCCTTCTACAACAAGCAGCTCGGCAAGGGCGCCACCACCTGGGCAGGCTGGTGCGCCGCCAACGGCCGCGCATGACGCACCACCGTTAACCGGCCACGTTCATGAAGACCCGCACCCCGTCGCCCGGTCAGGCCACGGGGTGCGGTGCGGCGCGGGAGTAGGCCATCAGGTGGTCGATGAGCGTGAGCAGCACATCGCGCCCCGCCGCCCGGTCGCGGGCGTCACAGAGCACCAGCGGCACCTGCGGGTCGAGATCGAGCGCCCTGCGGATCTCCTCCTGCGTCCGGTCCTTGACGCCGTGGAAGCAGTTGACGCCGACGACGAAGGGGATGCCGCGGCTCTCGAAGAAGTCGATCGACGCGAAGCTCACATCGAGCCGGCGGGTGTCCACCAGGACCACGGCGCCCATCGCCCCGTTGACGAGGTCGTTCCACATGAACCAGAAGCGTTCCTGGCCGGGAGTCCCGAACAGGTAGAGCACCACGTCCCTGTTGATGGTGATCCGCCCGAAGTCCAGCGCGACGGTCGTGGTGGACTTGCCACTCACCCCGTCCAGATCGTCGACGCCGACGCTGGCATGCGTCAGGTACTCCTCCGTACGCAGGGGAGCGACCTCGCTCACCGCCCCGACCAGGGTCGTCTTCCCGACGCCGAAACCGCCGGCGACAAGGATCTTCACCGCCAGGGGAGCGTCGTCCCCGTGGTCAGAGCTTGCGTAACCCATCCCGCACCGCCTCAAGGATTGCCATTTCAGGAGAGCCGCCCGCCTGGGCGAAAGCCAGTGGCGGCCGGGCCCGCAGCCGGCCGGTCTCGATCAGATCGCCGATGAGGATCTTGGTCACCGACACCGGGAGATTCAGCGCGGAGGCGACCTCGGCCACCGCCAGGGGCCGCTTGCACAGAGCGACGATGGTGCGGTGCTCCGGCTGCATCCGCCGCGCGCCGCGTCCGGTCTCCGGCGACACCTCGGACATCGCGGTCAGCAGGGTGATCAGCGTCAGGTCGTCCCGCTCCGGAGCGGTGCGTCCGCCGGTGATCGTATAGGGGCGGACGAGGGGCTCGTCGGCGTCATCGTCCTCGAAGCCCTCCGTCCAGTGTTTCATCCGCGTCTCCCCGCGTCGTCGGCCCGCGCGGCCCGCGCATCGGTGCCCAGCTTCTGGCCGACCTGCTGGATCAGGGTGTGCATCGCGACGCTCATCAGCTCGGCGTCGACCTCCTGGGAGGCGACCACGGCCAGATGGGTGCCCCGGCCCGCGCCCGTGATGAACAGCCACAGGTCGGCCATCTCGATGATGACCTGGTGGACCGGGCCGCCGCTGAAGAGCTGCCCGACACCGCGGGCCAGGCTCTGCTGGCCGGTGGCGATCGCGGCGAGGCGTTCGGCGTCCGAGCGTTCGATGGTCCTGGACCGGCTGATCACCAGCCCGTCGTCGGACAGCACGATGGCGTGCCGGGTGCCCGCGACCTGATCGACCAGGCCGTCCAGGAGCCAGTCCAGGTCGATGTTGGTGGCGGTGGTGCGCTGCGTCATCTTGGATCTTCCGTCGTAGGGGCACTGGGCTCGGCGGATCCGCTCGGCCCGGGCTGGGCGGCGTCGTCGCCGGTCCGGCGCCGGCGAGACTGCCTCTGGAACGCGCCGATCGTGGCGCTGGATCGGCTGGGCTGGTCGCGTACGGCCCAGGCGTCCTGGCCGGTCTGTTCGTCCCGGTCGGCCGGGGCCTTGAGCTCGTCGGCCAGGCTGGCCTGGCGTACTCGCTGGGGCAGCGGCCGGCGCTCGGCCGGTGGCGGCGCGTCGTCCCGGTCCGGCGATCCGGCGGGCGCCGTCACGTACGCCATCGCGCGTCCTCGGGAGCGGGTCGGCAACTGACCGTCCTCCGGAGGCTGGCCGGGCTCGGCTGAGCCTTCGGGCCGGCGGGATCCGGCGGTGTCTTCCGCGCGGCGGGGCTCGGCCGGGTGCGGCCGCGTGCCCGTGGTTTCCTCGAGGACATCCTCGGGGGCTGTTTCGGGGACCTCCTCGCGGAGCGCGGACGGCGCGGGCGCCGCACGGGGGCGGTCCACCACCAGCGGCTCCGGGAGCAGCACGATGACCCGGGTGCCGCCGAAGGCCGACGACCGCAGCTCCACCTGCAGGCCCAGGCCGGCGGAGAGCCGGGCGACCACGTACAGGCCGAGCCGCACGTCGTCGGCGTGGGTCATCACGTCGAGCTGCGGCGGCGACTTCAGCAGGGCGTTCGCGGCGGCGTACTGCTCGGGCTCCATGCCCAGGCCGCGGTCCTCGATCTCCACGGCGACGCCCCGGCTGACCGGTGCGGCCCGCACCTCGACGGGCGTCAGCGGCTTGGAGAAGGTGGTGGCGTTCTCCATGAGCTCGGCCAGGACGTGGACCAGCGGCCCCACCGCCCGTTCGGCGATCCAGGGCTCGCCCTCGACGTCGATCGAGATCCGGCGGTAGTCCTGGACCTCGCCCTGCGCGGCGCGCAGCACATCGAGCAGGTGTACGGGCTTGCGCCACCGGCGCTGCGGCTGCCCGCCGCCGAGGATCACCAGGTTCTCCTCGTAGCGGCGCAGGCGGGCGGTGAGGTGGTCCAGGTCGAACAGGCCCTCCAGCACCTCGGGATCCTCATGCTGGCGCTCCAGCTCGTCCAGCTTCTTCAGCTGCAGGCCGATGAGGATCTGCGTACGGCGGGCGATGCGCTGGAGCATGCGCTGGAAGCCACGGTGCTGCTCGGCCTGCCGCACGGCGGTGAGCACGGCGCTGCGGCTGGCCATGTTGAGCGCCTGCCCGAGCTCGCCGAGCTCGTCGGGAGTGGGCTCGACCCTGTGCACCTCCGCGTCCACGTCGACGTCCTCGCCGCGCTCCAGCCGGGCGACCACCTCGGGCAGCCGCTCCTGGAGCTCCTGGGCGTCCTCGCGCAGCCGGAGGATGCGCCGGCGAAGGATGGCGGTGAGGCGCCAGCTCGTGAAGAACACCAGTCCCAGGGCCAGCAGGCCGACGGTGGAGATGCTGATGAAGATCGTGAAGAGCATGCCGGCGTGGCCGTAGCCGATCTTGCCGACGTTGTCGAAGCGGAGGTTGAGGAGCTTGCGCAGCTGCGCGGAGACCTCGTTCACCGAGGAGCGCCACGCGGCGCTGTCGTCGCGAAGCGTCACCTGCTCGGTCTGGGAGCCGCTGCCGGAGGTGACCAACCGGCTTTCGAGGGCGGTCATGGCTGCCCACGCCTTGCCGGTCGTCATCTTCGCGTACGGGATCTCGTCGCCCGTGAGACTGGGGATGACCCGGGACTGCATGAGGTGCTTCCTGGCGCCGACGGCGTCGGCGACGAGGCCGTACTCGTCCTTCGTCAGACGCCCCGACGCCCAGCCGCGCGCCAGGACGGCGTCTTCGCGGCCGATCGCGTCGACGACCCAGAAGAGGTCGACCAGGGTCTGTGACTGACTGTTCACCTGGCCCTCGTCGGTGTTGCTGAGTGCGGTCAGCACGCCGAGATCCGACGCGAGGACGCGGCTGTAGTAGTCGAACGCGTGCTGCGCGCTGGACCAGCCGGAGTCCACCGCCCCGCGCTGCTGATCGAGGAGACCGAGGTCGCGTACGGTCCCGGCGATGGCGCCGGTGAGGCCCTCCTGCGCGTTCGCGGAGTCGAGAGCCGTCAGGGAACGGAAGGCGCTCACCGCCTGGTCGGTCGTCGTGCGCTGCTCTGCGAGCTGGTCGCGGGCGGCCGTGGAACCGGCCTGCGCCTCCGCGGTGAGCCGCCGCTCCTGATCGAGACTGAAGAACAGCCTGGCCGCAGGTCTGCCGACAGTGGTCGTGGCCAGATCCATCTGGGCCTTCTCCGCCCGCCACTGCGAGGACAGCTGGTACATGCCCGACGCCAGCAGGGGAGTGAAGGTCAAGCTCGGGACGAACACGACGATGAGCAGCACGGTACGCAACGGCAGCCGGCGGCCGCCGCGCAGTCGCCGTGGCCCGTCGCCGGATGACCCCGCTAACCCAGCTCCGTCGCCCATGGTCCCCGCTCGTCGTCGCCCGACCCTGCCCAATCTAGCCACGTGCCGGACACTCTCCTCCGCCTATCGGTAAGTCCATGACGAAAGTCGCCGAAGTGGCGATTGGTGCCCGATAGTAGCCACCCGGCCGTTGACTGGAAAACCCCCGCCGCACCGGTCCGGCCGCGAGGAGCCTTCTCCCTGCCGGAGCTCCTATCCCGGCCCCGCGCCAACGGGCCGCGGACGGACGGTCTGGGCCCACCACAGGAGCACGGCGGAGCAGGCGAAGGCGGCGAGGAACCACAGCGGGGAGACGGGAAACCCGGACAGCAAGGCCGAGCCGTCGCGCCCCGAGCTCGTGAACCGGAGGAAGGCGAGGCCGGAGGAGTCGAGGAAGACGAGCGTGCCGGTTGCTCCCGCGGCGGCGGTCAGGGACAGCGCGGCCATGGCCGCCAGGAAGGTGAGCCGGGTCCCCCGGTGCAGCGCGAACAGCACCACGACGGCCAGGCCGCCGATCCCGGTGAAGGACTCGAAGCCCCGCCACAGCGTCACAGCGGCGTCCCCGGCCCGCTCGGTCAGCCACGCGGACGGCACGCTCGGGGTGATCCACAGCGAGTGGCCGCGAAGGGAGTTGACCACGGAAGGGGCCAGCAGCACCGCGCACGCGGCGAACCCGGCCCCGGCGAAGAGCCGTGACCGCACGGTGAACGCGGGCGGCAGGGCGAGCAGCGGCGGGGACGGAGCGGGCCGGGCGTCCGGGCCGGCGAGATCGTGGGCGGACCGGGCCAGCCAGACCATCAGCAGGATCTCAGGGGCCCAGGTGACGGTCTCGGCGACGTCGCCGAACCCGCCGGCGAGGCCGAGCGACCAGGCCACCGGCAGGAGCAGCAAGGGCAGCAGCAGGTAGCCGGCGCCGTACCGGACGGTCGAGCGCCGGAAGCGGCCGTCCCGCCACTGGGCGACGAAGACCATGATCATCCAGAATATCTGGGCCATGCCGCCCAGTCCCGCGATCGTGGCGGACCGTTCCCCGGCCGGCCAGTCGAGCTCGTCGAACACCACTTCGGCCGCCACGCTGAGACAGCCCAGCACGCCCGCGGCCCGGGCGAGGTCCGCCAGGCGGACGGTGCGTCGCAGCACCGGATGGAACAGCGTCGCGACCGCGGCCACTGTCAGCGAGTCGACGACCGCCGCCCACCACGGCCAGTCCGGCAGGACCACGTAGAGCAGCCACATCCCCACCGCCGCGTACAGCGCCACGCGCAGCCGTCGCACGTCGCTCCGATCCGCCGCCTCCGGCTCGGGTCGTGTGCCCGCTTCCGGGCCGCGCAGGGTCTGCCAGAGCGCCCAGGCCGTGAACGCGCCCGCCGGGACCAGCACGAGCACGTTCTGCCAGGTGCCCGCGACGTCGTCGTCCGCCTCGTAGAACATCGTCAGCCGCCACAGGCCCCTGACGCCGCCGCCGTTCAGCGCGAGCACGGCGGTGACGGCGACGGCGCTCGCGTACGCGCCCGCGATCAGCAGGGCGGGGATGCCTGATCGGTAGCGGCGCATGTGGACTCTTCCAGGGGATCGTGTGAAAGGAGCGCCTTACCTTAGCGATCTACGATCTTGTCCCCGGCCGATGGAACATGATCGTTACCTGTGCGTCCGTCAGTCATGCCTACGCTAGGGATTCAGTGTCGCTGACACGCTCAGTCACCATTCCCCGGTCGAAGGAGACATGCGATGCGGTTAGGTGGATTAGGACGTACCGCCCTGGTGGGCCTGGTCGCCGCCCTGGTCGTCACGGGATGTTCGGGCTCGGGGGAGAGCACCGGCAAGAAGACCGATCTGCTCATCGGGCAGTATCCAGGGGCCGACTCCGCACCGCTGTTCATCGCCATGGAACGCGGCTTCTTCAAGGAGGAGGGCCTCACCGTCAAGCAGGAGCCCATCCAGGCTCCCCAGGCGGTCCTCCCCAAGCTCTCCAACGGCCAGATGGACATCGTTCTCGGCAGCTACGCCACCATCCTGACCATCCAGGAGAAGGGCACCGAGAAGTTCAAGTACATCGCCGACTCCTACCAGGGCGCGCCCGGGGCCTTCGGCGTCATGGTGGCCAAGGATTCCCCTATCAAGCAGGTCGCCGACCTGAAGGGCAAGAAGGTCGGCATCAACATCATCGGCGGTCTGGGCACGCTCACGATGAGCCCGCACCTGAAGCAGGCGGGCCTCGATCCGGCGCAAGGCAAGGACGTCACGTACGTCGTCATCCCGACGACGGAATGGCTCTCCGCGCTGGACAAGGGCAGCGTGGACGCCGTCTGGATGACCGACCCGTACCTCAGCCAGGCCAAGAAGCAGCTCGGCGCCACCATGCTGCTCGACACCATGTCCGGCCCCACCGACGGCCTGCCGATCACGGGCTGGGCGGCCACCGAGAAGTGGACCAAGGACAACCCGGAGACGCTGGCCGCCTTCCAGCGGGCCATGGCCAAGGCGCAGAAGATCGCGGCCGATGACAAGACCGCGGTGACCAAGATCCTGCCCACGTTCACCAAGATCCCGGCCGAGACCGCCGCGACGATCAACCTGGGCGCCTACCCCACCTCGCTGAGCGCGCAGCGCATCCAGCGCGTGGCCGACCTGATGCAGGAGGCCGGGCTGCTCAAGCAGAAGATCGACGTGAATTCCATGATCTACTCCGGCACCACGGGATGACGGCCGCGCCTGCGGCGGAACGGCGGGCGGCCCGCGCCGATCCGGCCAGGTACGCCCGCCACACCGCAGGCGTGGTGGTCTTCCTGCTCGTCTGGCAGGTCTGCGGCGCGTCCGGCCTGGTCGGCTGGCTGCCGTCGGCCGCGGACACGCTGGCCAGGACGTTCGCGCTGGCCGCCGACCCGGATTTCCTCTCCGATCTGGGCGGAACGCTCGCCGCCGCGGCCATCGGGCTGCCGCTCGCGATCCTGGTCGCCGTCCCCGCCGGCCTGCTGCTGGGAACCGTGCCGGTGGTCGAGGAGATGACCCGGGTGTTCGTGGAGTTCCTGCGGCCGATCCCCTCGGTGGCGCTGATCCCGCTGGCGCTGTTCTTCATCCAGCCGGAGCTGAACGCCAAGATCGCGCTCATCGTGTTCGCCGCCTCCTGGCCGATCCTGATCAACACGCTGTACGGCGTGCGCGACGTGGACCCGCTGGCCAAGGAGACGCTGCGCTCGTTCGGCTTCGGCCGCGGCGCGGTGATGTGGTGGGTCTCCCTGCCGAGCGCGGCGCCGTTCATCGCGACCGGCGTCCGGCTGGCCGCCTCGATCACGCTCATCCTGGCCATCAGCGTGGAGTACATCGTGGGCGGTTCGGCCGGCATCGGCGGCTTCCTCATCGAGGCGAGCACCGGCATCGGCATGGACGCGATGATCGACGTCATCGCGGTGCTGATCTGGTCCGGCATGATCGGGCTCGCCGTCAACACCCTGCTCGCGCGGGCCGAGCGCCGGCTGTTCCGGTGGCGTCAGTCATGATCCGCACCCTGGTCAAGCGGCTGTGGCTGGTCCCGGTCGTCTTCGCGGGATGGGAGGTGCTCGCGGGCTCGCTCGCCACCCCCTACCTTCCCGCGCCGACCCTGGTGCTGTCGCGCATGTACGAGATGTGGTTGTCCGGGCCCTACATCCTCACCGAGGAGGCCGTCGACCATTTCCTGCCCAGCCTGATCAGGGTGACCGGGTCCTGGGCCATCGCCGTGGTCGCCGGGGTGGCGCTGGGCGTCGCGATCGGCAGGACGCCGTGGCTGGCCGACTGCGTGGAGCCGCTGATCGAGTTCGGCCGGGCGGTGCCGCCGCCCGTGATGCTCCCGGTCTTCCTCGTGCTCTTCCAGATCGGCCCGCAGGTGCAGGTCGCCACCATCGTGTTCGGCATCGTCTGGCCGATCCTGCTCAACTCCATCGACGGCGCGCGCCACGTGGACGTGCTCAAGATGGAGACCGCCGTCGTCTTCGGCGTGCCCGCCCACCTGCGCTTCTTCCGCGTCATCCTGCCCGCGGCAGCTCCGAAGATCTTCGCGGGACTGCGCCTGAGCGTCTCGCTGGCCCTGATCCTGATGGTCATCTCCGAGCTCAAGGCCAGCACGGAGGGGATCGGCTACCTCCTCAACCTCGCCTCCGGCAACGCCGACATGCCGGCCATCTGGGCCGGCGTGCTGCTGCTCGGCGTGCTGGGCTTCGCGTTCAACTCCCTGTTCCTCATGGTGGAGCGGCGGGCGCTGGCCTGGCACCGCGCCGCCCATCGCCCTGCCCAATAAGGAGCACGCATGACCGACTTGCTGCTGACGAACGTGAAGGTCGTGACCCATGACCGGGACGACCCCGTCGAGGCCGACATCGCCGTCTCCGGCGGCCGCATCGAACGGGTGGAGCCGGGGTTGTCAGGCGCCGCCGAGGTGATCGACGGCGGCGGCCGGCTGGCCTTCCCCGGGGTCGTGGACGCTCATCAGCACTGGGGGATCTACAACCCGCTGCCCGCCGACACGGAGTCGGAGAGCAGGGCGAGCGCGCAGGGAGGCGTGACGACCGCGCTCACGTACATGCGGACCGGGCAGTACTACCTCAACAAGGGCGGCCCCTACGCCGAGTTCTTCCCCGAGGTGCTGGCGCAGTCGGCGGGCAGGGCGTACGTCGACTACGGGTTCCACCTGGCGCCCATGTCCGGCGGGCACATCGATGAGCTGCCCGAGCTGGTCGAGCGGTTCGGGGTGCCGTCGTTCAAGATCTTCATGTTCTACGGCGGGCACGGGCTGCACGGACGCTCTGACGACCAGCGGGCCTTCCTCATGCTCCCCGAGGGCGAGCGCTACGACTACGCCCACTTCGAGTTCGTGATGCGCGGGATCCAGGCGGTCAGGGAACGCATGCCCGAGCTGGCGGCCGAGATCTCCCTGTCGCTGCACTGCGAGACGGCCGAGATCATGACCGCGTACACCAAGCTCGTCGAGGAGGCGGGGGAGCTCAGCGGGCTGGCCGCCTACAGCGCCTCGCGTCCGCCGCACTCCGAGGGGCTGGCCGTGTTCGTCGCCGCCTACCTGGCTCACGAGACCGGCCTGGCCAACGTCAACCTGCTGCATCTGTCCTCCGCCAAGGCCATGGACGCCGCCCTGCGGATGGCGGCGGCGTTCCCGCACATCGACTTCAGGCGCGAGGTCACGATCGGGCACCTGCTCGCCGACGTCGGCACGGCCGACGGCGTCGGCGCCAAGGTGAACCCGCCGATCAGGCCGCGCGAGGACGTCGAGGCGCTGTGGCGGCACGTGCTCGACGGCACCGTGGACTGGGTGGTCAGCGACCACGCGTGCTGCCGGGAGGAGCTCAAGTTCGGCGAACCGCGCGACGACGTCTTCCTGGCCAAGGCCGGATTCGGCGGCGCCGAGTACCTGCTGCCCGGCCTGATCACCGAAGGACGCCGCCGGGGCCTGCCGTACGGGCGGATCGCCGCGCTGACCTCGTGGCGCCCGGCCACCCGGTTCGGCCTGCGGGGCAAGGGCATGATCGCGCCCGGGTACGACGCCGACCTGTGCCTGGTCGACCCCGGACACGCCTGGACGGTGCGCGCGCGGGACTCGGAGTCGGCGCAGGAGTACACGCCGTTCGAGGGGTTCGAGCTGACCGCCAAGGTCACCGACACCTTCGTCCGCGGACACCGCGTCCTGGAGGCGGGCAAGATCACCGGGCCTCCCGTGGGCCGGTACGTCCGGCGTCCCGGGCGTTAGCCCGCCACGGTCAGGCGGAGCAGGGGCGTCGCCAGCGGGGCCGACGGGAGGTCCGCCGCCGCGGCCAGGAGGGCGTCCAGCCGCTCAGGCGGCAGCGCCCGCCCCGCGTTGGAGCGGAACTTCACCGCCAGCTCCTCTCGCGTCAGCGGGTGCTCAGGGCCGCCGCGCGAGGAGTCGACGCGGTGCTCCAGCGTCGTGCCGTCGCGCAGGCGTACCCGGAGGACCGCCGCGAACGCGTTCGGGAAGATCTCCGACGCCCGCTCGTCGGCCACGCAGCGCACCCGTGCGGCCAGCTCCAGCGCGTCCGGGGACAGGGCGGCGAAGTCGTCCAGCGCCAGCCCGAGTCCGCCTCCGCCGCACAGCGCCGCCGCCACCGTGTAAGGCCCGGAGAACTTCGCGTGGTACGGCGAACGCGGCCGGATCTTGTCCTCGCGCGGCTCCGCGATCGTCCGCAGCACCGGGGCGGCCACGCCGAGCTCGATGTCCTCGGCGTCGGCGGGGGAGAGGCCGCCGGCCCGCAGCGCCAGGGCGCAGTCGATGGCCGGGTGGGTGAAGTGGTTCGTCGGATACGGCTTGTAGACCGTGCGCAGGAGCTCCCACCTGTCACCCAGGTCCGACAGCAGCGCCGAGGCGTCGTGGCGGCCGTCGAGCCAGGCCTCGAAGAAGCCGAACCGGCCCTCCAGCACCGTCGGAGGCCCGGTCACCCCCTCCAGGGCGAGCACGGCGGCCGAGACCCCGGAGTGGGCGGCCCAGCCGCAGTGCACGCGCTTGACCGTCCCTCCCGTGCGGTTGGCCTCCAGCAGGCCCGCGCCCATGCTGGCCGCCACGCCGACCGCGTGGGCGACGCCGTCGGCCGGGAGCCCGTACAACAGCGCCGCCGCGACCGCGGCGCCGAGCGTGCCGCAGATGGACGTCGCGTGCTGGCCCTTCTCGAAGAACCGCGAGTTGCGCTCTTCCGGCAGGTACGCGGCCATGCCCAGGCGGTTGCACACCTCGATGCCGGCCGCGACGGCCGCCACCAGGGCGGCTCCGCTCGCGCCGGTGGCCTCGGCGACGGCCAGCGCGGCGGGCACCACCGGGGCGCTCGGATGCAGCACCGACGGCAGGTGGGTGTCGTCGTAGTCGAGCGCGTGCGCCAGCGTGCCGTTGACCAGCGCCGCCGACGGCGCCGGCAGCCGCAGGCCGCTGCCCGCCGCGCTCGCCTCCTCGGTGCCGCCCCATCGTCGTACGGCCCGCAGCACGGCCGGCGCCGCGTCACCGTCCGGCTCCGCGTAGGCGGCCA
The DNA here is from genome assembly GCF_039539705.1 of Nonomuraea rosea. Taxonomy (NCBI): domain Bacteria; kingdom Bacillati; phylum Actinomycetota; class Actinomycetes; order Streptosporangiales; family Streptosporangiaceae; genus Nonomuraea; species Nonomuraea rosea. The sequence goes on from NZ_BAABDQ010000047.1 coordinate 24,144, forward strand.
GGCAGTTGCCCAGCACGTCGAGCACCCGCCCGGTCACGTCGTCGCGCACCCGGCCGGGCACACCCTCGTCACGGCAGGCGGCGGCGAACTCCGCGAGCCGATGGACATAGGTCGTCATGGCCTCTCACCGCAGTCGTCATCGGGGCTGTTCAAGAATGGCGAGCGGGCGGACCGGGGCGCCGGTGGCGCCGGCGATCGGCAGCGGGTTCAGCACCAGCAGGAACTCGCGCACCCCCGAGTCGAGCAGCTCGGCCAGCCGCATGGTCTCCACGATGTTGATCCCCGACTCCACCAGCATGATCCGGTGCACGGGCAGCGTGGCGTGCCCGCGGCCTGCCGCGATGTGCTCGAAGGCGATCGTCTCGCCGCCCACCACCCGTGGCCGGTGGCCGGCCAGCCACCGCGCCGCCTCGGCGCCGGGCCCGGGAACGCCGTCCGTCAAGCCGACGAACTCCCCGGCCGACGACCACAGCCGCGACCATCCGGTGCCGACGAGCACGGCGTCACCGGCACGGATCTCCATGTCGCCCGCTGCCCGCGACAGGTCGTCCGGGGTGATCTCGTATCCGGGCGGCAGCGTGTCCACGCCGTGCACGGCGGCCACGTCGAGCAGCACGCAGCGGCCCACGTACGGCTCGAACGCGTCCACGCCCATCGAGGCGAAACCCTCGTGCGACATCACCTCGCCGACCGGCCGCCCGCCGTGCAGGAGGCCGTCCTGGGACACGTGCGCGAGGGCGTCCACGTGCGTGCCGACATGGCCGCCCGTGACGATGATCTCGTTGGCCGCGGAGCCGCCGTCGGGCCTGACCAGGTCGCCGTGCCGGCGCTCCAGCGTCATCCGGAACGGCGGATGATTGGGAGACTGCGGCATGCCTCTGCGCATCGGCTGGGCGAGATCCAGGACCCGCGCACCTTCCAGGGCCTGCCACAGGGACATCTCGGCCGACTCCCTCTTCCTGACACGTAAACGATCTCCGACAGTACAGGGGACCTGCTGAGCGGCCAAGCACCAATCCGGCGATCGACCGCTCCCCTCACGCCGGGCCCGCGAGGGCGGGCGGCGGCCGTTGACCGCTCGCCCTACGTGCGGCCCGCGAGGGTGCGCAGGCCGGCGCGGCCGGGGGCGGCCGTCTTGGCGAGCAGGCTGGCCACGTGCGTGTCCACGGTGCGCGGGGAGATGAACAGCCGCTCGGCGATCTTCCTGTTGGTCAGGCCCTCGGCGACCAGACCGAGGACGTCCATCTCGCGGCTGGTCACCCCGGCGGCGCGCAGGCCGGGCAGGACCGGCGCCAGACCTCGTCCGCGCCGGGTGGGCGCGCCCGCACCGCGGAGCAGGTCGCGGCAGGCGCGGGCCAGCTGGGTCTCGCCGATGCGGACATGGGCCTCCAGGTCGGCGCGCAGCGCTGAAACCGGGTCGCCCCAGCCGTCGGCGATCGCGGCCTCCAGCGCGAGCAGCCGTAGCAGCCGCCGCCACCAGTGGTGCTCGGCGACCGCCTCGTCCGCGGCCGCGAACAGGGCGGCGGCCCGCCCCTCGGCGACCGCGTCGGCGTACCGAAGCCCGGTGCGGTTGACCGCGTGCAGCACGGCTGGGGACCGGCGCAGCCGCTCGCGGGCCTCGGCGTCGCGGTCGGCCAGCACCGTCCGCAGCAGCGCCCACAGGCCCCAATGCGGTACGGGACCGGCTTCGTCGCGGCCGTCCAATTCGCTCATCCCGGCGTCGAGCAGCGCCGAGGCGGCCCGCAGGTCACGGGAGAGCAGCCTGCGCAGCCCGCGGATCGCCTGCGCGAGGGCGGTGACCTCGACGGGCGGGTGCGGGTGCGCGAGGGCCACGGCGAGTGCGGCCTCCATCCCCGCCGCGTCGCCCGCCACCGCGTCGCCCGTGGCGACGAACACCTCGGCCACATCCTGCAGTCCTGGCAGCCGCAGGCGGCGGGCCTGTTCGGCCGCGCTCCTGGCCAGGGCCTGGGCGGCCCGCGGCCCCTCGGTGGTGATCATGGCGTCGGCGAGCAGCAGATCGCTCCACACCACCTCGGCGAGCAGCCCGGTACGCCGGGCGAGCTCGCGCGCCTCCCGCAGCGCGGGCGAGACGGCGTGGTCGAGCAGTTCGACCGCGCCGAGCCCGAGCAGGGCCGTGACCCGAGCCGGGATCAGGCCGTGCTCCGCGCCGGTCTGCGCGGCCCGCGCATAGGCCTGGCGCGCCGTCGCGACGTCGTGACGCATGGCGCACCGGCCGATGATCGTGAGCGCCTGGCACACCGTCTCCCAACGCCCTTCCTGCTCGGCCCGGCCGGCAGCCACCGCGGCCAGATCCGCCGCCCGGCGCAGGTCTCCCGCGCCGAAGGCGGAGTCGGCGGCCAGGACCAGCGTCCGGGTGTCGCCGGGCCGCCCGGCCCGTTCGATGTATCGGTCGGCCTCGTCCCAGTGACGTGCGACGACGGCCGCCTCGGCGAGCCGCAGGCACAGCTCCGCATGCCGGTCGCCGGCCACCTCGCCCAGCGCCTCGGCACCGGCCTCCAGCGCGGCGTGCGCCTGACCGAGCAGCGTCAGCAGCCGTACCCTTTCGATCGCCGCCGCCGGCCGCAGCGCCCTGGTCGCCGACGCCCGCGCCAGGTGGCCTGAGTTCACGCAGGCGTCAGGTGCCGACCTCGAAGACGACGTCGTAGAAGTCGCCGCGATAGGTGGAGCGTCCCCACTCGACCACGGCGCCGAGCCGGTCCCAGGCCTGCCTGTCCACCAGGAAGGACGGCAGGGCCGGCGCGGCGCCGAGCAGGCTCGCCTCCTCCTCGCCCAGGGCGATGGCGGAGACCCGGTGCACGGCCCGCTCGACCTGGACGTTCCAGCGCTCGCTCAGCGTGGCGTACAACGACATGTCATCGCGGAGCACGCGCGTCAGGTCGGGGAAGCGCCGCGCGGACAGGTATGTGTGCTCGATGGCGATCGGCGTGCCGTCCGCGGAGCGAAGCCTGCGCAGCTCGATCACGCGTCCTCCCGCGTCGATGCCGAGCAGCTCGGCGAGCGCCGCGCCGGCCCGGTGGGTGCGCGCCGACAGGATGCGGGCCGCCGGTCGCTTCCCGCGCGCCCGCATCTCCTCGCTGAAGGACGCCATGGTGGTGCCCTGCTGCAGCTTCGGCTCGGCGACGTAGGTGCCCGACCCGCTGGAACGCCGGATCAGCCCCGTCATGACCAGCTCATGGACCTTCTGCCGGACCGTTCCCCTGGCCACCTGGTAGCGCTCGGCGATCGACCGCTCGGACGGCAGCAGGGTGCCGGGCGCCAGGGCGCGCACCATGAGCTCGAGGATCTCCCTGATCTGGTCGCCTTTGTTCCGGTCCGCGTCGAGCGACTCCGGCAGGGCGAGATCGTGGAAGCTGTCATGAGGCGTGCGCGCCATGGCCCGACTCTAGTGGCAGCCGATCATGATCGGCTGCATCGGCTGGGGCGTCAGCGGAAGTCGCTGAGGCGGAGCACCGCCAGCATGTCCGCCCCCCGCGCGCCGGTCGAGAAGGAGGCTTCCGCGCCGACCCACCCGCGGAAGGCGCCCGAGTCATCGATGATCTGCATGAGCGGTTTGACGTGGGAGTTGCCGGTGTAGCAGAACTCGCCGCGCTCCATCGCCAGGCAGGTGCACCAGTGCCACAACGTGTCGCGGCGGTCGGAGTTGGAGACCCTCGTGAGGTAGTACTGGATGGAGCTCACGTTGGCGGCCGTACCGCCGCCATATTTGGGGCAGCCGCCGGACTTCTGGCACGCACCGTTGGAGGACGGCTGCAGGTAGGTCAGGCAGTAGGTGGTGGTGGCGCAGGTCCTGAAGGAGCTGAGGCCGAACGGCTGGTTGCCGGAGTTGACGATCTTGCCGTTCGCCCAGCTCGTCAGATCCTGCCGCAGTTTGCCGGGGAACGCCTTCACCGAGCTCATCGCGCGCCGGGTGCCGAGCGTGGCGTTGCTGCCGTAGCCGTACCCGTGGGTGGCCAGCGTGCTGCTCTTGAGGTCCAGGCGGGCCAGTTTCCCGTCGGGGGAGGACCGGACGTTCCACTGCTCCGTCCACGTCTGGGCGATCTTCCACCTGATGCTCACCACGTCCCCGGACACGGTGTACGTCCCGGTGCGGCTCTCGTCGGGAGCGCCGGTGAAGCCTCCGGCGGTGAGCACCTCGCACATGCGGGGACGGGATTGGGTGCCGCCCGCCTTGGTGGTGCAGCCCGCGTCGGGGGTGACGCCCGTGCGCTGCCTGGCCTGGGGATGACGCTGCCACCACAGGTACAGGGCCGCGGTCACCGTGCCGTCGGCCGCGAAGCGGTAGCTGCCCAGGCGTACCCAGTTCTCCTTGGAGGAGGCCTTGAGGTGACCTTGCGAGACGACATAGGTGGACTTGCCGCCCGGCAGAGCGGCGAGCGCGGCGACGGCCGGCGGTGAAGGCGTGACGATGAAGGTGAGAAGGAAGGAGAGGACTGCCGCTGCCCTGATGGCACGAACGATACGCATGAAAAAACTCCCGATGACGTACGGGCTTCGCCGATGGTCACGGGCCACCGTATCCGGTCTATACCAGATACGTCTCCGAAACGGAGTTGCCGGCCTACTCCCCGTGGCCGACGACAGTGCCCCCCGCGCCGGTGGCGCAGGGGGCAGGGGAATCAGGAACCGCAGTGTTCGAAGGGGCTGGTGTACGAGCTGCTCCCGACGGAGCCGCCCCACTTGATGCACTGCGCGGCCGCGGCGCGCTTGACGGGTCCCGCGTAGTAGCCGAAGCTCCCGGCGTTCGTCGTCCTGTTCTCCCCCTCCGGTTCGAGGAAGGCCGACATCGACGACGCCGATCCGATGTTCGTCGTCTTCAGCGTCGTGACGCAGTTGTTGCCGTTGCCCGAGTTGTAGAGCAGGTACGTGCGGCCGCCGGTGAGGGCGGCCGAGTCGATGACCTCGAAACCGTCGCCGCAGACCTCTTCAGGCGTGTACGGATTGGCGCCGCCGCACGCGTTGGTGCTCGTGACGGCCTTCTTCTCGCCCAAGGACACGGTCACGCCGTCCACGGTGGGGCTCGTGTCCATCGCTCCGGTGGAGGTCCGCTGCTCATAGTGAAGGTGCGGAGCGTTGGAGCCGCCCGTGGAGCCGACCGTGCCGATCGTGGTGCCCTGGCTGACGCTCAACGAGCCGCCGGCCGCCCGCACTGTGGTCGCAAGGTGGGCATAGCGGGTTCTGGTGCCGTCGCTGTGGCGGACCTCCACCCATTTGCCGTAGCTCGTGCTGCCCGCGTCGTAGAAGTACGCGGTGCCCGAAGCGGTGGCACGAACGGTTTCACCGTTGACGTCGTCGCTGCCGTAGTCCTGCCAGTCGATGGAACCCGACGGGTTGTGGGTGGGGGTCCAGTTGTTGGCGTAGAAAGTCTTTCCGCAGTTGAACGGGCTCTTGTGGGAGGTGGCCAGAGTCTGGGCGGCGCTCGCGGAGGCGGCCTGCGGAAGCAGTGCCGCCGCGAGGGCGAGGGACAGGGCGAGGGTGGCGGATCTGACGGCCGTCGGCCGCACCGGCGTTCCGGTCATTGGCGTGCTCACCTCTTGAACGGGGGGTGGGGGGAGTCAGTCGATGTCGATGAGCCCATGCCGACGGCACGACGGTCGGATGCGGCGATCGAAGGGGGAGAGGAGGGCTGCCGTGCGGGGACGAGGTCGACATCTCTCCGCCCCGGAGGAAGGGCGGATGATCGTGAAGATATCCTCGAAAGATCTCTTCATCAATCCCTGGTGGCGTGAAAGTTTTCGGCCCTACCGCGGCGGTGGGCTGACCGGCGTCATCGGCTTGGACATGCGCGCCTCGGACGTCGGACGGGTGCCGTCCACGGGCCCGATCGAGCCGCGCCGGATCAGGGTGGCGGGGAGGGGCACGAGGGGCGGGGAGTTCGTGGCGCCACCGATCAGCGCGGCGAGCCGGGCCCCGGCCGCGTATCCGATGTCGTAGGTCGGCTGCGCCACCACGGTGATCGGCGGCGTGACGAGCCGCGCCCACGGCTGGTCGTCGTACATCAGGACCGAGATGTCGCCGGGTATCCGCAGGCCCTCCTCCTGCAGCGCCCCGACGACGACCTGGCCGATCAGGCTGTCGGACGCGATCAAAGCCGTCGCCGGGTCAGGGCGGCGGACGAGATCGATCACGGCCCGCCGGATCGCCTGCTCGTCGTGCGGGCAGCGCCGCAGCAGGTCGGAATCCCAGGTCAGGCCCTGCTCGGTGAATCCACCGAGCAGGCCGGCGACGCGTGCGGCCACCGGGGACGGGAGCGGGTCGGGCCCCTCCGCGTGGACGTCGCTGCCGTCGGCGGTGGTGATGTAGCCGATCCGGCGATGCCCCAGGGCCAGCAGATGATCGGCCGCCTCGCGTGCGGCGGGCTCGATCTCGGCCAGGGCGGCGTCAACGGTGAGGCCGGACACCGTGCGGTCGAGCAGCACGAGCGGGCGCCCGGCGGCGACCACGGCCCGCAGATGGGCCGGATCGCTCGTCGAGGCCGGAGCGACGATCAGGCCGTCGACCCGCTTGTCCATCAGCATGTCCACCGCGGCGCGCTCGGCCTCCACGCGTTCGCCGGTGTTCGCCAGGACCACGTTGAAGCCGGACTGCTCGACCGCGTCGGAGATGCCGCGCGTCGCCAGCGAGAAGTAGGGGTTCTCGATGTCGCCGACGACCACGCCGACGCTCTGCGAGCGACCGGTGTTCAGGGTGCGGGCCGGCTGGTTGGGGCGATAGTTCAGCCGGGCGGCGGCGGCCAGGACCCGTGAGCGTACGGCGTCGCTCACGGCGCCGTACGCCCCGAGCGCGCGAGCCGCCTGAGCCTTCGAAACGCCGGCCTCGCGGGCGACGTCAGCGACGGTGAATTCGCGGTGGTTGCCGGCCTTCGCCATGAATCCTTCCCTGCTCGGGTCGCCACAGGCCGCCGGGGGATCCGGATGTCCGGGACTTGACGTGCTGGTGACGAGTCTCCTAGCCTTCGGGAAATCCCACTGAGACCGGTCTCAAACAGCATACACGGGTGAGACCGGTCTCAATTGAAATCCATCCTGGGCGGTCCCCGTGTTTCGAACCCCTCGCACCTCCGTACTGGTGACGTTGCTGGCGCTCGTCGCCGTGCTGAGCCTCGCCGCATGCGGCGCCGGCGCCGACAGCACCGAGAACAGCACCGGCAACCCTTACGGGCTGATCAAGCCCGGGCAACTGCGGGTCGCCAGCCTCGGCGACGCCAAGCCCTACACCTTCACCGATGCCAACGGCGGGTTCACCGGCTTCGACGTCGAGCTCTTCCGCGACGTCGCCAAGCGGATGGGCATCACCGACGTCGTGTTCACCGGTCAGGACTTCTCGGCCATCCTGCCGGCGGTGGCCAACGGCCAGTTCGACGCCGGCGTCGCCGCCATCGGCATCACCGACGCGCGCAGGAAGACGGTCGACTTCAGCACCGGCTACCTGGCCGGCTACCTCACCGTGATGACGAAGAAGGACTCCGGCATCGCCTCCGCCGACGGGCTCGCCGGCAAGCGGCTGGGCGTCGTCCAGGGCACGCTGCAGGAGGCCTACGCCGTCAAGAACTTCCCGAAGGCCGGCCTGGTCCGGTTCCCGGACAACAACGCGGCCGTCTCCGCCCTCAACCGCGGATCGGTCGACGCCCACTTCCTCGACTATGAGGCCGCCAAGTCGTACATCGCGCAGTTCTCGCTGGTCAGCGCCGCGGACATCCCCTCGTTCGACGCCCCGGCCGGGTTCGCGATCGAGAAGGACAACCCCGCTCTGCGGGCGGCGCTGGACAAGGCGCTGATCGAGGCGATGGAGGACGGCACGTGGAAGCGGCTGTACGAGAAGTGGTTCCCGGGCTCGCCGATGCCCGAGCAATACCTGCCGGGCGGCGACCACACCGGCACCCCGTCCGCCGCCGCCGGATGATCCGGCCGTCCGGACCCGCAGAAGGGAGCTGACGTGGACTGGCTGGACGACCTGATCCGCACGTTCTTCGACTTTTCCGCGATGGCCGAGGTGTTGCCGCAGATGCTGGCGGTCGGCCTGACCAACACACTGATCCTGTCGATCGCTGCCACGGCGATCGGCCTGGTCCTCGGCATGCTGGTCGCGGTCACGGGCATCTCGGCCACGCGGTGGCTGCGGATCCCGGCCCGGGTCTACACCGACCTGTTCCGAGGGGTGCCGGCGATCCTGACCATCCTGCTGATCGGCCAGGGGTTCGCCCAGCTGAGCCAGTCGATCTTCGGTCCTTCGCCCTACCCCTTGGGGATCATCGCGCTGAGCCTCATCGCCAGTGCCTACATCGGTGAGATCTTCCGGGCCGGCATCCAGAGCGTCGACAAGGGACAGCTCGAAGCCTGCCGTGCGCTGGGGATGAACTACGCCAGAGCCATGCGACTGGTGATCGTGCCGCAAGGCGTGCGACGGGTGCTGCCTGCCCTGGTCAACCAGTTCATCGCGATCGTCAAGGACTCGAGCTTGGTCTATTTCCTCGGTCTGCTGGCCAGCGAGCGAGAGCTGTTCCGGGTCGGTCAGGACGCCGCGATCCTGTCGGGCAACCTGTCCCCGCTGCTCCTGGCCGGCGTGTTCTATCTGGTCATCACCGTACCGCTGACCCACTTGGTGAACTACTTCGACAACCGGTTCCGCACCGGCCGGCGCACGGCCCCGCCGGTGAGCGGCCTCGCGGAGCTCGCGGAGCTCGCGGAGCTCGACGGCGGCAGCACTCTCGCCACAGGGAGCAAGGCATGAACCACGCTGATTCCCCGCCGCCCCCGTCCGGGAGGACGCCGGCCTTCCACGGCTCCAGCCTGGAGCTGACCGGCCTGTCGCTGGCCTATGGCAGCTTCGACGTGGTCCGCGACGTCAGCTTCGAGGTCCGTCCCGGCAGCACCACCTGCGTCATCGGACCGTCGGGGTCGGGCAAGTCGACGCTGCTGCGCGGCATCAACCGGCTGCACGAGCCCAAGAGCGGTGAGGTGCTGGTGGCCGGCGAGGCGGCCTCGACCATGGTGCCGGAGAAGTTGCGCCAGCGGATCGGGCTGGTGTTCCAGCACTTCAACCTCTTCCCAGACCACACGGCCCTGGACAACGTGGCGCTGGCGCTGTGGAAGGTCAAGGGCATGCCGCGCGCCGCGGCGCGGGAGCGGGCCGGGCGGGCGCTGGCCGAGGTAGGGCTCGCGGAGCGGGCCGGCCATCGGCCCCGCGATCTGTCCGGCGGTCAGCAGCAGCGGGTCGCGATCGCCCGGGCGCTGGCCATGGAGCCGGAGGTCATGCTGTTCGACGAGGCCACCAGCGCGCTGGACCCGGAGCTGGTCAAGGGCGTGCTCAACCTGATGGCCGGCCTGGGCGAGCGGGGCATGACCATGGTCGTGGTCACCCATGAGATGGGCTTCGCCCGCCGCGCCGCCGACCAGGTGGTCTTCATGGATGAGGGCGAGGTGGTCGAGCGGGGCGCCCCTGAGGCGTTGTTCGAACGTCCGCAGAGCCCGCGGTTGCAGCGGTTTCTCTCGGAGGTGCTGTGAGCGGGCAGGGCGGCCACCGGCCGATCCGGACGGCGATCATCGGCTTCGGGACCGGCGGGCGGGTGTTCCACGGCCCGCTCCTGGCCGCGAATCCCGGGTTCGACGTGTCGGCGGTGGTGACCGCCGACCCGGCTCGCCGGGCACAGGCGGCGAAGGCCCATCCGGAGGCCGCGGTGCTACGGACCCCCGGCGAGCTGTTCGCCGAGGCGGGACGGCTCGATCTGGTCGTCGTCACCACACCGCCCGACACGCACTACGACCTGGCTCTGGCCGCACTCGGCCGCGGGCTGGCCGTGGTGGTGGACAAGCCCTTCACGGTACGGGCCGAGCAGGGACGAGAGCTGATCGCCGAAGCCGGGCGGCGGGGGCTGCTCCTCACGGTGTTCCACAACCGCCGCTACGACGGCGACTTCCGCACGGTCCGCCGGTTGATCGGTGACGGGTCGCTCGGCGAGATCCGTTCCTTCGAGTCCCGTTTCGAATGGTGGAAGCCGGACGAGCCCAAGGCATGGAAGGCTCGGGCCCTGCCCGCCGCCGGCGGCGGGATGCTGTTCGATCTCGGGCCGCACCTGCTCGACCAGGCGGTGCAGCTCTTCGGCCCGGTCGGCTCCGTGCACGCCGAGCTCACCCGCCACCGGCCTGGTCCAGGGGGCGACGACGAGGCGTTCCTGTCCCTGGTGCACGAGGGCGGGGTACGCACCCACCTCGCGATGAGTTCGCTGGCCCCTCTCGAACGACCCAGGTACACCGTCGCCGGATCGGCGGCGGGCTTCGTCAAATGGGGGCTCGACTGCCAGGAGCGGCAACTGGACGCCGGCGTCGGCCCTGACGATCCGGCGTACGGCCGGGAGCCTGCCGAGCGCTGGGGGCGGTCGGGCCGACGTGACGGGCAGTCCCCGGTGCCCACCGAGCCGGGCGGCTACCCGGACTTCTATGCCGAGCTGGCCGTCGCCCTGAACGAGGGCGGCCCGCCCCCGGTCGCCGCCGGTGACGCGCTGGCGGTCATCGAGCTCATCGAGCGGATCCACGCCACCACCGGCATCCGTCGCGGTCGCTGACCCGCCATTCCCATGCCCCGTCCGGCCGCCTCGCAACGGCGCCGCCGGGGCCCACGAAAGGATCATTCGCCTTCATGAGCAGTACCCAGCCCCAGGCCGTCGTCGTCGGTGGCGGCATCATCGGGGTCTCCACCGCCTGTCACCTCGCGCGGGCCGGTGCCGGCGTCACATTGATCACCGAGGGGGAGCTGACCAGCAACGCCTCCGGCCGTTCGCTGTCGTGGCTCAACTCCGCCGGCGTGCGCAGCGAGGAGTACCACCGGTTGCGGATGGCCGGGATCGACCGCTACCGGACCCTGGCGGCCCGGCAGCCGGGCCTCGGCTGGCTGCGCTTCGACGGCGGCCTGGTCTGGCAGGAGCCGGAGCGCGCCGATGACCTGCACCGCATCCACGAGCACGAGCTGGCGCACGGCTACGACAGCCACCTGATCGACCCCGGCCGGGTGGCCGAACACACCCCCGGAATCGACCCCTCGGCCATCCCGGCGGCCGGTGCCCGCTGGAATCCGGGCGAGGGCTGGGTGGACCTGCCCCACCTCGCCCAGCATCTGATCAAGGAGTTCGCCGGACACGGCGGCCGCCTGGTGACCGGCGCCGGACGGGCCCGGGTCGAGACCGCGGGCGGATCGGTGTCCGGGGTCCGCACCGCCGGGGGCGAGCTGCACGCCGCCGACACGGTGGTGCTGGCCACCGGCCCGGCAGTGCCGGCGATGGCCGCCGAGCTCGGCGTCATCGTCCCGGACCAGACGCCGCTGTCGCTGCTGGTGACGACCAAGCCGATCGGCACCCCGCTGCGCGCGGTGCTCAACACACCCAGGGCCTCGGTCCGCCCGACCCCGCACGGCGCCCTCGCCGTCGACTCGGACTGGACCACCGCCGGCATCCGCCCGAGCGCCGGCGGCGGCTTCGACATCGCCGAGGACATCGTGGCGCGGCTGCTGGCGGAGGCCTCCCGGCTGCTGGCCGGCAACCCGCGACTGGAGCCCGAGCGCATCGCGATGGGACCCAAACCGATCCCCGGCGACGGCGATCCGGTGCTCGGCCGGGTCGACGAAATCGGCGGGCTCTGGGCCGGCTTCACCCACAGCGGCGCCACGCTCGCGCTGATCGCGGGTGAACTGCTGGCGTACGAGATCAGCACGGGCCGCGCGCACCCCATGCTGGCCCCGTTCAACGCCCGCCGCTTCCGGTAGGCCGCCGGTCGGCACGCCGCTCGATCAGACCGGGCTACGGCCCGGTCTTGCGGCCGACCCCCACCATCACCCACGCCTTTTCCGGGCGCTCCTGCAGGAACGGGCTGTCCGGCCGCCATTCGCGGACGTACACCACCCCGGGATCGACCAGGTCGAGCCCGTCGAAGAACGGCAGGATGTCCTCACGCGTACGGGCGCCGCCCTCGGCTGGCCCGCCCCGCATCTTCCGGTAGACGTCGACGATGGGCTCCGCCGCCTCCGGGCGGGCGTCGAAGACGACGTGCGTGATGACGATGTAGCTGCCCGCCGGAAGCGCCGCGCGCAGCTCGGCCACCCGCCGGAACGGGTCGCTCTTGTCCGGGATGTACTGCAGCACACCGAACAGCAGCAGCCCGACCGGGCGATCGAAGTCGATGATCTCCCGCAGGCCGGGGTCGGCGAGCAGCTCGCCGGGATGCATGACGTCGCCCTTGACCATGGCCGTCCCCGGCCCCCTGGCGAGCAGCGCCCGACCGTGGACGAGCGTCACCGGGTCGTTCTCGACGTAGGCCACGTGCGTGCCCGGGGCCTGGGCCTGGACCAGCTCATGGGTGTTGAACTCGTTGGGCAGCCCCGTGCCCAGATTGATGAACTGGGTGATGCCCTGCTCGACGAGGAAGCGGAGCGCGCGGAGATTGAACGCCTGGTGCTCGCGCGCCATGACCCGCACCTCCGGCGCGACCGCCAGCACCGCCTCTGCCGCCTCCCGGTCGACGGCGAAGTTGTCTTTCCCGCCGAGGAAGTAGTCGTGCATCCGGGCGAGGTTTGGCGTGCTGGTGTCGACTCCTGCGAGCCGCCGTGCCTCGTCGCTCACGTGTGCCCCCTCCACGGGTCAGGTAGCTCCCTGATTATGCACGATAACGCCGGGCCACGCAGAGGCGCGAACGCGGCAGGGCCGGGAGGACCACGCACATGGGTGTGGCCCCGGTCTGCTTGGCTCACCCCCCTTGGGGCCGAGCAAGCCGGGGCCACACGTTTCGGGATCCGCCTACCGTTGCGGTGTCTTCTGCGGCGGTGTCTTCTGGTGGCGGGAGAGCACGCCGTACTCGCGGGGTTGCGCGGGCGGGCGGCCGATGTCGATGCGTACCGAGCGGATGGTGCCGGTGAACGGGCCGCCGCAGCCGGCGTACTCGCCGGTGACGGGGGAGCCGCTGTCGCGGCCGATGCCGAGCGCCTGGTCGTCGGCGAAGAGCAGCGGCACGGTCGCGTCGATCCGGACCGCGCCGATCTCGATGTCGTCGACGGTCAGCGTGCCGATCCCGCCCTTGCCGATCCCGCCGCCGTCGTAGGCGAACGCGTACCGGATGGCGTGCCGTCCCGGGCGCAGCCACGAGGGCGCCCGCAGGTACGTACGCTCACGCCCGAACAGGTTGTAGCAGTACGTGACGAGGCCGGACCTGAGGTAGAGCGCCCATCCGCCGAACCTGCCGCCCTGCGCCGCGACCACGCCGTCGCCGCCGTCCACGCCCACCTCGATGTCGGCCACGATGGTGTGCGAGGTGTTCTTGACGTCCGGGACGCCGTCGGACGGCACCTGCTGCATGCCGCTGTACACCGTGATCGAGGACGGGTACGAAGGCTCGCCGCCGTCCTGCGCGGGCACCCGGACGGCGGGCCACTCGACCAGGCCCCCGCGCCGGTCGGGGGCGTCGGGGTCGCCGAACGTGTACCGCATGCCGGCCCCCTCGATCGGCCGCTGCGCCACCCCGTCCACCGTGTACGGCTCCGGCAGGCCGGCCGCCTCCAGGATCGTCGGCAGGATGTCCGTGCAGTGCAGCCGCTGGTGGCAGAGCCGCCCGCGCTCCTTGATGCCGTCCGGCCAGTGGACGATCAGCCCGTTCCTGGTGCCGCCGTCGAAGGGGGTGTCCATGGCCAGCGCCCATCCGGCGGGGTAGCCGGGGTTCGACTCCGGCCCGCCGACGTCGTCCAGGAACGGCAGCGCGTCGAGGGCGGGCTCGGGCACGCCGTTGCGGACGAGGACGTCGTTGATGGTGCCGTGCGGGCCGCCCTGCCGGGAGGCGGGGCCGTCGCCGAGGACGTAGAAGACGAGCGTGTCGTCGAGCGTGCCCAGCAGGTTGAGCGCGTCCACGATCCGGCCCACCTGGCGGTCGGTGTGGGTGGCGAAGCCGGCGTAGTTCTCCATCAGCGTGAGGGCGACCTGCTTGGCCGGCTGGGACAGGCCGGACCAGGCCGGGATCTCGTGCGGGCGCGGCACGAGCTCGGTGTGCGCGGGCACGATGCCGCGCGCCTGCTGCCGCCGCAGCGTCCGCTGCCGCTGCATGTCCCATCCGTCGTGGAACAGCCCCCGGTACTGGTCGCGCCACCTGCGCGGCACGTGGTGCGGGGCCTGCGTCGCGCCGAAGGCGAGGTAGGCGAAGAAGGGGGTGCCGGGCGTGCGTGCCTTGTGCACCCTGATCCAGTGGATCGCCTGGTCGGTCAGATCCTCGGAGAGGTGGTAGCCGTACTGGGGACCCGTCAGCGGGGTCGCCGGCCTGGTGCCGTCGTACAGGATCGGCTCCCACTGGCTGGTCTCCGTGCCGGCGAAGCCGTAGAACTTCTCGAATCCCTGGAAACCCCCGTGCTCCAGGGCCGAGGGCTGCTGCGGGTGACCGGGACGGCACACCTTGCCGAAGGCGGCGGTGCGGTAGCCGTGGTAGCGCAGGATCGTGGCGATCGTGGTGGCCGAGCCGGGGTGGTGCCGGATGCCGCCGGAGGCGGGGCCGCGGCCGGTGAGCAGCGCGTTCCTGGTCGCCGTGCCCGAGCCGGAGGTGCGGAAGCCGGTGTACTGCAGCCCGCCGTGGGCCAGGCGCTGGGCCGTGGGCATGCCGCAGGGTCCGCCGTACGCCGAGGACGCGCCGAAGCCCATGGCGCCGACGAGCACGATGAGCACGTTCGGCATGGGCGATCCGCCCGGTACGACATCGCCTGTCTCTTTCATGGCTGCCCTTCGGAGCACGTACGCGGCGGGATGGACGCGTGATCTCAGAAAACCGTGCGCATCCCCTGGAGACCTCACCCGTCCTGGGGGAGTCTCCGCCGGCCCCCGGAGACGAGAACGGTGAGCCCGCCCCACGCCATCAGCCACAGGCCCGCGAACACGGCCGACGCGGCCGGAGGAGGCGTCGGCACGACGAGCACGGCGATCCCCGCCAGCGCCGCGAGGACGCCGATGACCGCCTCCGGCACGCGCTCCGCGCAGGACGGGCCGGCCAGGAGACTCACGAGGTCGATGATCCCGGTCAGGGTCCAGGCCAGGCCCAGCATGACGGCGAGGACCTCGATCGTGCGGAGGTCGCCGCGCAGCGCGAGCCCGCCCACGCAGATCAGCAGCCCGCCCAGCAGCGCGAACAGCAGCCGCGCCTCCGCGCTCGTGTCACGCGAGACGATCGACCGCGCCAGGTCGAACGTCCCCGAGACGAGCAGCTGGATCCCGGCCAGCGCGACGAGGGCGTCCACCGTGATCCGCGGCCAGGCCGTCACGAACACCCCGGCGAGCAGCGCGGCCAGCCCTTTCATGGCGGTGACGCGCCGCCCCGCGACGCCGGCCGGTTCGGCGCCGCCTGACCTGCGACGTGACGTCCCGGACGAGGGACGCGGTCTACGGGATGCGGGGCGGGGCATGGGGATCTCCTCCTGTCCTGCCGACGGTGCGGAGCTTCATCCCTTGCGGGTGATATCAGGACGACCACGCGGACGAATACTTCCCACAGCAGAGAGGGGACGTGTGATGGGACTGCTCATCGAACTACTCGTGGTGGCCGCCGCGTGCTGGTGGCTCTACCGATGTGTCGTCAACCCCTGGCGGACGCGGCGCAGTGGCGCCGTCGTCTCCGGTGAGCACGACGCCGGGGTTTGGGTGAACCCCGTGCGGTGGGCCCAGATCGTCGCCGAACTGGAGGGGGACCCCGAGGCCCGCGACCGCGGGAAGGGCAACACGCGCTGATGCGGTCCGGGCCTGAGTGGCCCGGACCGGTGCGGCCCGGACTGGCGCGGGCCGCACGTTTCAGCCTGCCGCGGGACGCTCCTCCTGGGCGCGCTCGCGGGGCAGGAACATCGCCGCGGCCAGCCCGAGCAGCGCGAACACCACCAGCATGACGAGGGCGACGGTGAACGGCGCGCCCTCAGGCCGGCTCGCCGCCGCCACCAGCGCCGATCCCGCCAGCGCCGTGCCCAGCGACGAGCCCAGGTTCGACACGCTGCGCGACAGGCCGGATATGTCGTCCTGCTCCTCGTCCGGGAAGGCCGACTGCACGAGGTTGACCGAGGCGGTGAGCATGGTCCCGATGCCCAGCCCCATCATCAGCAGGCCGGGCACGAAGGCGATGATCGAATTCGTCTCCCTGGCCAGCAGCAGCAGGCACACCATGCCGAGCGCCATGGCGAGGAAACCCACCCGGATCATCCGCCGCTGCGGATGCCTGCTCGCGAACCTCTCCGCGGCCGCCGAGGAGGCGAGGATCCCGATCGTCGCCGGGGTGAGCATCAGGCCCGTCTGGATCGCGTTGTAGTGCCAGGCCTGCTGCAGGAAGACGGAGACGACGAAGAAGGACCCCTGCATCGTGAGCCACTGGACGTTCTGCGTCACCAGGCCGAGGTTGGCCGTGCGGCTGCGGAACAGGGACAGGGACATCAGGGGCGTCTTGCCCGCCCGCTCCCTGGAGCGCACGTGCAGGAAGAACCAGATCAGGATCCCCGTGCCGAGGGCGGCGAACAGCCACACGGGTGACAACCCGCCCTGGGGGAGCACCACGGTGCCACCGATCACGAAGTCCGCGCGCGAGGCGAGCCAGCCGTACGTCCCTGACTGCAGGATGCCGAACACGACGAAGAACAGCCCCGCTGCCGACAGGATCGCGCCGGCGGTGTCGAACGCCGGCCTGGGCCGTACCGGTGGCGTGCTGGGGACCCTGCTCCGGGAGAGCACGATGATCCACACGACGACCAGGACCTGCACGATGAAGGAGGCGCGCCAGCCGACGCTGCTGGTGATGAAGCCACCGAGGAGCGGGCCCGCCGCCGCGCCGAGCCCGGCGGCGCCGCTGACGATGCCGAAGTACTTGGCGCGGGATCTGACGTCGGTGAACGCCACGGTGATCAGGATGTAGATCGGCGGGATCAGCAGGGCCGATCCGATGCCTTCGAGCAGCGAGTAGCCGACGATCAGCAGGCCCAGCCCCTGGGACAGCGAGGCCAGCAGGGCGCCGGTCCCGTACACGATCAGTCCCGCGACGAAGCAGACCTTGCGGCCCAGGATGTCGGTCAGCTTGCTGCCGGCGACCATCAGTGAGGCCATCGTCAGCGTGAACAGGGTGATCGTGGTCTGGATGCCGCCCACCGACGTGCCGAGATCCTCGGCGATGGTGGTGATGGCGACGTTCATGTTCGTCGCCGCGTAGCTGGCGATGAACTGCGCGAGCGCCAGCGGGAAGACCATCGCCTTGGCCGCCGCCGAGATGCGTGCGGCCGTCGAGTCGCTTGCCTCCGTCATACGGTGCTCCTCACCGCGGCCACGGCCGTGGCCGGCGCCGTCGCGGACGCCGCCCGCTCGCGCCGCCGCAGCAGGGCCTTCTGTATCTCGGAGATGGGGATGATGAGTGCTCCCACCGCCAGGCAGACGAGCCACTGGCCGAGGTTCATGTCCACGGTGCCCAGCAGCTTGTGGAAGAACTCGAAGCCGCCGGCCAGGATGATCGCGACCACGGACAGGCCGGACCAGATGAGGAACGGCCGGTCAGGTGGCCCGGCGAAGTCGAACATCGACCGCGACGGGTCACGCACGGTGATCGCGAAGAACACGCTGAACAGGGAGAACGTGGTCAGCGCCATCGTCCTGGCGAGCTGGTCGTCGTAGGCCGACTCCGCCCACCAGCTCACCCCGAGCGTGGCGATCCCGAGCACGACCCCCGCGGAGCCGAGCCAGACGAACAGGCCGCGGTCGAGGATCTGCTCGTCCGCGCGGCGTGGCCGGCGTTGCATGAGGCCCTGTGCCGCCGCGCCGTAGCCGAGCCCGATGGCCAGGCAGATGTGCACGGTGAAGTTCGTCCAGAGGGTCTGCAGCGGCTGCAACGGCACGCCGCCGAGGATGTTGAGTATCCCGGCTCCGAGGAAGGTGACGATGAAGCCGGTCAGCACGCCGATCTGGAACTTGATGTACTTCTTCAGGTTGTCGTACAGCGCCCGGCCCAGCTCGACGGCCTTGACGATGGTGGAGAAGTCGTCGTCGGTCAGGATCATCGAGGCGGCCTCCTTGGACACCTCGGTGCCGGTGATCCCCATGGCGATGCCGATGTCGGCCCGCTTGAGCGCCGGGGCGTCGTTCACCCCGTCGCCGGTCATGGCCACGATGTGGCCCTTCGCGCGCAGGATGTCGACCAGGCGCACCTTGTGCTCGGGGGCGACCCTGGCGATGACGCCGATGTCGTCGATCTCGCGCAGCGCGGTGTCGTCGTCCATGCCCGCGAAGGCCGCGCCCGTGATCGCCCGGCCGGGGATGCCGAGCTGCGCCGCGATGGACTGCGCGGTCACCGCGTGGTCGCCGGTGATCATGCGGACCTGGATGCCCGCCTCGCGGGCCTTGGCGATCGCGGCCTTGGCCTGGGGCCGCGGCGGGTCCACGATCCCGACCAGTGTCAGCAGGACCAGCCCGTCCACGTGCGCGATCAGGTCGCCGTCGAGGCTGATCGCGTTGGGGTCGAAGTCCCTGCGGGCCGTGCCCAGCACCCGCAGACCCTGCTCGGCCAGCCGCTGGTTCTCCTCCAGATAGCGGGCGCGGAACTCCTCGGTGAGCGGCAGGGGGCCGAACCCCGAGTCGAGCACCGAGTCCGAGCGGGCGAGCAACTGGTCCGGCGCGCCCTTGACCAGGCAGCGGATCACGTCTGCGCCGCGTTCGTCCCGCATGCGGTGGAAGGTCGCCATCAGCTTGTACGAGGCGTCGAAGGGCACCTCGGCCAGGCGCGGATAGGTCTGCCGGGTGACCTGGGGATCCAGGCCGCCCTTCGCCGCCAGGACGACCAGGGCGCCCTCCGTCGGGTCGCCGATCAGGTGGCCGTCGGTCACCTGGGCGTCGGCGGTCAGCACCATCGGCAGCAGGAACGGCTCCAGCGGCACGTCGGGCTGGCCCGCGACCCGCATGATCTGTCCTTCGGCCGAGTACCCGGTGCCCGAGACCGTGTACCGGCGGCCGGGCAGCGTCATCTCGACCGCGGTCATCTGGTTCAGCGTGAGCGTCCCGGTCTTGTCGGAGTTGATGGCCGAGGTGCAGCCCAGCGTCTCGGTGGAGCGCAGCCGCTTGACGATGGCGTTGGACTTGGCGAGCAGCGTCGTGCCCATCGACAGGATGGTCGTCACGACGGCGGGCAGCCCGGTGGGGATGGCCGCGACGGCGAAGGCGATCGAGGCCGTGAAGACCGCGGCGAAGTCGTTGCCGCGCGCCAGGTTGATCAGCAACGAGACGATGAGCGCGCCGCCCGAGATCATCAGGATCTGGTTGGTCAGCTTGGAGAGCTGCCGGGTCAGCGGGGTCTCGGTGTCCTCCTGCGTCTGCAGCATGCCGGAGATGTGGCCCACCTCCGTGTTCATGCCGGTCGCGGTCACCACCAGCTCGCCCGAGCCGCGGGTGACGTCCGTGTTCATGAACGCCATCGTGACCCGGTCCCCGAGATCGGCGCCGGGCCCGAGCAGGGCGCCGGCGTCCTTGCTGACGGGAGTGCTCTCCCCGGTCAGCGCGGACTCGCCGATCTCCAGGGTCGCCGACCTGATGATGCGCCCGTCGGCCGGGATCAGGTCGCCGGCCTCGACGGCCACCACGTCCCCGGGGACGAGCTCCTCGGCCGCGACCTCCGCCAGGGTTCCGTCCCTGCGGACCCTGGCCTTCACGATCATCATCTTCTGCAGCGCGGTGACGGCGGCCGCCGCCTTGCCCTCCTGGTGCAGCCCGAGGAAGGCGTTCAGCAGGGTCAGGGCGATCAGCAGGATGGCCGTGCCGTACTGCTTGAGTGGGAAGAAGCTGGCGACGCCCGCGATCAGCAGGACGATCTGCATCGCGTCCGCGTACTGGCGGGCGAAGGCACGCCAGGCCGGCTCTCGTTTGCTTTCCGCGAACCGGTTGGGGCCGTACTGCCGTCTCCGCGCCTCCACCTCTTCGCCGCTGAGGCCGTGTCCGGCGGCCACGCCCAAGATCTTCAGCGCTTCGGAAACCGGGAGCGCCGAGAAATCGGCCGGTTCTGGGGCGTCCACGTTCTGGCTCGCCGAGGACGTTGTCATCGATGCCTCCCCATGCCGCTGGGCCTGCTGTGCGCACTGGCGTCGAGTCTGCGGCGCGCCACCTCGCCGGGCGTCACCCGGCAGGGGTGAAGCCGGGCACTGGGGCCGCGGCGAGGGTGCGATGAGAGGACCTGGAGGATCCCTTGGACGACGCCCTGAACGACGCCCTGGACGATGAAGCGCGCGTGGACTACACGGGGGCGGTCTACGGATCCCTGCTGGCCGCCTCCGTCGTCGCCGGCACCAGTCCGGCCAAGGACCCGCCCGCGGGATTCGTGCTCAGTGTCCTGATCGTGGCCACCGGGCTGGTGTTCTGGCTCGCGCACGTCTACGCCCGGCTGGTCGGCGAGCGCAGGAAGCGCGAGCTGCTGACCTGGCGGCAGGTGCGGCGGGTCGGCACGCACGAGCGGCCGCTGGCCGAGGCGGCGCTGCCGCCGGCGCTCGCCGCCATGGCGGGCTGGGCCGTGGGCCTCCCTCCGGGGGCGACGGCGTGGCTCGCGCTGGTGACCGCGCTGGCCGGTCAGGTGGTCTGGGCCGCCGTCGCCGGCGCCAAGGCCGGGATCGGGACGCGGCTCGTCGTCTTCGCGGCCGTGGGGAACCTGCTCATCGGATCGATCATCGTCGCGCTCAAGGTGGCGCTCGCGCACTGACGGCAGGTGGCGCTCGCGCACTGACGGCAGGTGGCGCTCGCGCACTGACGGCAGGTGGCGCCGGCGCACTGACGGCAGGTGGTGCTGCCGTCAGTGACGATCCGCCGGGTCTCTCACCCGCCCGGGGTGAGGTCGATCCGCCGCTCGTCACAGGAAGGTTCGAGTGGCGATGACCGCCGGTCCGGTGCTCGGAGGGAGAGGTCCATGGCTGAGACCGAGGCGACGGAGACCGTCCCCCGTCCGGAGGCGCGGACCGCCTTCAGCCTGCCGCAGGCCACGGCGCTGATCCTGGGCAGCATCATCGGGGTCGGCATCTTCAACCTGCCGTACTCGCTGGCCGCGTTCGGCCCCATCAGCATCATCGCGATGGCGGTGACCACGGTCGGCGCGCTGGCGCTGGCCCTGATGTTCGCCGCCCTGTCCCGCCGGCTGCCCGCCGACGGCGGCCCGTACGCCTACGCGCGGGCCGCGTTCGGCAACCGGGCCGGGTTCGCCAACGCCTGGAGCTACTGGATCACCGCCTGGGCGGGCAACGCCGCGATCGTCACCGGCTGGGTCTACTACGTCGAGCACTTCGTCAACAAGAGCGGCGTGACCGGCTGGTCCATCGTGATCGCGCTGGCCGGCCTCTGGATCCCGGCCGCGATCAACCTGTCCGGCGTGAAGAACATCGGCGCCGTGCAGCTCTACACCACGATCATCAAGTTCGTGCCGCTGGCGATCATGTCGACCGTCGGGCTGGCGTTCATCAGCACGTCCAACTTCCAGCCGTGGAACGTCAGCGGCCAGAGCGACCTGAAGGCCATCGCGGGCGCGATGGCCATCTGCCTGTTCAGCTACCTCGGGGTGGAGACCGCCGCGGTGGCCGCCGCCAAGGTGCGTGACCCCGAGCGGAACATCCCGCGCGCCACCATCTTCGGCACGCTGGCCAGCGCCGTGGTCTACCTGCTCTCCCTGATCGCCGTCTTCGGCACCGTCCCCACGCAGCTGCTCGGCGAGGAGGCGAACAAGGCGTCGTACTCGGTGGCCGCCAACGCCATGGCGGGCAGCGGCTCGTGGGCCGGCGACCTGGTGGCGCTCGCGGTGATCGTCTCCGGGTTCGGCGCGCTGAACGGCTGGATCATGATCTGCGCCGAGATGCCGCTCGCCGCGTCCCGCGACGGGCTGTTCCCCGGTGTGTTCGGCAAGATCTCCAAGCGCGGGGTGCCCGCCATCGGGATCATCGCCTCGACCGCGCTCGCCTCGATCGCCATGGCCGTCAGCTTCATGGGGGCCAGCGGGGCCACCGTGTTCAACACGTTGATCCTGATGACGGGGATAACCTCCGCCATCCCGTACGCGTTCTCCGCGCTGGCGCAGATCAAGTGGCGCTGGCGAGACCACAGGACCGTCCACACGCCGCGGCTCGTCCGCGACCTGACGGTGTCCGTGGCGGCCCTGATCTTCTCCGCGCTGTTCATCTGGTACTCGCGCAACACCGGCGAGACGGACTGGTTCCTCGTCTGGGGGCCGTTCCTCATGGCCGCGGTGGCGCTCCTCGTGGGGGTCCCGGTCTACCTGCGGATGCGTGACCGCATGACCAGCCCGCCGCCGGTCCCGCCGTACCACTGACTTCCGCCATCACCGAACCCCATCACCAGAGGAGAAGAAGGTCATGCCCTTTCACGTCGATTCCGAGATCGGCAGGCTCCGGCAAGTGATCCTGCACCGGCCGGGGCTCGAGCTCAGCAGGCTCAGCCCGGCCAACGTGGACGAGTTGCTGTTCGACGACATCCTGTGGGGCAAGCGGGCCCGCGAGGAGCACGACGCCTTCGCGCAGGTCCTGCGCGACCGCGGCGTCGTCGTGCACTACTTCGGCAAGCTGCTCGCCGAGGTGCTCGACATCCCCGCCGCCCGCGACTGGGTGCTCGAACGGGTGCTCTCCGACGACACCGTCGGGCCCACGCTCGTCGGGCCGCTGCGCGGGCTCGCCCACGAAGTGGCCAGCGACCGGCTCTCCGAGCTGCTGATCGGCGGTGTGCTCAAGGCGGAGCTGAGCCGCATCAGCACCAGCAGCCTGCGCTGGGAGCTCATGAACGCCGACGACTTCCTGCTGGCGCCGCTGCCCAACCACCTGTTCCAGCGCGACAACTCCGCCTGGATCTACAACGGCGTCAGCATCAACCCCATGGCCAAGCAGGCCAGGACCCGGGAATCGGTGCACAGCGCCGCGATCTACCGCTTCCACCCGATGTTCCAGGGCCAGGACTTCACGATCTGGTACGGCGGCGACGACGTGGGCCACCAGCCCGCGACCCTCGAAGGCGGCGACATCCACGTCCTGGGCAACGGCGCCGTGCTGGTCGGGCTGGGGGAGCGCAGCACCGCCATGGGCATCGAGAACCTCGCCCGCTCCCTGTTCGCCGGCGGCGGCGCCACCAAGGTGATCGCCGTCGAGCTGCCGCACTCACGGGCGATGATGCACCTCGACACCGTCATGACGATGATCGACGCGTCGACGTTCGTCATGTACCCGTACCTGGACCTGCCCCTGCGCTCGTGGACCGTGCTGCCGTCGCGGGACCAGGCCCGCCCCGGCGGGCTGGAGATCGTCCGCAACGAGAGTCTCATCGACACCATCGCCGAGACGCTGGGCGTGGACCACATGACCGTGCTGCGGACCGACGAGGACCTGCGCGCCGCCCAGCACGAGCAGTGGGACGACGGCACCAACTTCCTCGCCGTCGAGCCCGGCGTCATCGTCGGCTACGAGCGCAACGTCGCCACGAACACCAACCTGCGCAAGCACGGAATCGAAGTGATCACC
The DNA here is from genome assembly GCF_039539705.1 of Nonomuraea rosea. Classification (NCBI taxonomy): domain Bacteria; kingdom Bacillati; phylum Actinomycetota; class Actinomycetes; order Streptosporangiales; family Streptosporangiaceae; genus Nonomuraea; species Nonomuraea rosea. Next base: position 47,673 of record NZ_BAABDQ010000047.1, read on the forward strand.
ATCGCGGGCAGCGAGCTCGGAAGAGGTCGCGGCGGACCGCGCTGCATGTCCTGCCCGATCGAACGCGACCCCGTCTGAGGAGCTGACATGACCTACAACCTGCACGCCCGGAACTTCCTCAAGGAGCTGGACTTCTCCCCGTCCGAGTGGAAGTACCTGCTGGAGCTGTCCGCGAGCCTGAAGAAGGCGAAGTACGCGGGGTTGGAGCGACCCCGGCTCACCGGCAGGAACGTCGCGCTCATCTTCGAGAAGACCTCCACCCGCACCCGGTGCGCGTTCGAGGTGGCCGCCCACGACCAGGGCGCGCACGTCACGTACCTCGACCCGGACGGGTCGCAGCTCGGGCACAAGGAGTCGGTGGAGGACACCGCGCGGGTGCTCGGCCGGATGTTCGACGGCATCGAGTATCGGGGCTCCAAGCAGGAGCACGTCGAGACGCTGGGCCGGCTGGCCGGTGTCCCGGTGTGGAACGGCCTGACCGACGAATGGCACCCGACGCAGACGCTCTGCGACATGCTGACCATGCGCGAGCACAGCAACAAGCGCGACCAGGACATCACGTTCGCCTACTGCGGCGACGCGCGCAACAACATGGGCAACTCCCTGCTGGTGGCGGGCGCCATGATGGGGATGGACGTCCGGATGGTCGCCCCGCGCCCGCTCTGGAACCACGATGACGTGATCAAGCAGGCGCAGCACGTCGCCGAGCGGACCGGCGCCCTGATCAGCCACACGGAGGACGTCGCCGAGGGCGTGGCCGGCGCCGACTTCGTCTACACCGACGTCTGGGTCTCCATGGGCGAGCCCAAGGAGGTGTGGGACGAGCGCATCGAGCAGTTGCGCCCCTACCAGGTGAACATGGACATGATCCGGGCGACGGGCAATCCGCAGGTCCGGTTCATGCACTGCCTGCCCGCCTTCCACGACCGCAGGACCAAGGTCGGGGCGGACCTCTTCGCGCGGACCGGGATGTCCGCGCTGGAGGTCACCGACGAGATCTTCGAGTCGCACCACTCGATCGTCTTCGACCAGGCCGAGAACCGGCTGCACACGATCAAGGCCATCATGCTGGCCACCATGGGCGCCTGAGGGGAGACGGCCATGCGCATCGTCGCGGCTCTGGGCGGCAACGCCCTGCTCGAACGCGGCCAGCGGCCCGACGCCGCTCTGCAGCAGGCGAACGCGGTCCTCGCGGTCCGCGCCCTCGCCCCGCTGGCGGAGCGGCACGAGGTCGTCATCACCCACGGCAACGGCCCGCAGGTGGGCCTGCTCGCCCTGGAGAGCGCCGCAGACACGAGCCTGACCGTCCCGTACCCGTTCGACGTCCTCGGCGCGCAGACCCAGGGCATGATCGGTTACTGGCTCCTCCAGACCCTCCAGAACGCCCTGCCCGGCCGCCAGGTCGTGGCGCTGATCAACCAGACCCTGGTCTCGGCCGCCGACCCCGCCTTCGACAAGCCTGCCAAGTTCATCGGGCCCGTCTACGGCGAGCGGACGGCGCAGAAGCTCGGGGAGACCCACGGCTGGAGCTTCAGCCGCGACGGTGAGCACTGGCGCAGGGTGGTGCCCTCGCCCGAGCCGCTGCGCGTCGTGGAGACCCGGGCGATCCGCCAGCTCCTGGAGTCGGGGGCGGTGGTGGTGTGCGCGGGCGGCGGCGGGGTCCCGGTCGTCCGTGACGAGGTGGGCAAGCTGGCCGGCGTCGAGGCCGTCATCGACAAGGATCTCGCCACCGCCAAGCTGGCCGAGGCGCTGGAGGCCGACGCGCTCCTGCTGCTGACCGACGTGCCCGCCGTACAGCGCGGGTACGGCACCCCGGCGCCGGAGAACATCGCCAGGACCACCCCCGCCCTGTTGCGGGCGGAGAAGTTCCCGGCCGGCTCGATGGGGCCGAAGGTGGAGGCGGTCTGCAGGTTCGTCGAGGTCACCGGTGATCTGGGGGCCATCGGAGCGCTCGCGGACGCCGAGGCGATGATCGACGGTGCCGCCGGCACCCTCGTGACGCCCGGCGGCGACTACGGGGGCCGCGGCGACCTCGGGCCCGCTTCCTGGACGGCCCAATAGAACGCTGATCGGCGCGAGGTCCTGAGGCGGATACCGCCTCAGGACCTCGCGCCGATTTTCTAGTAGTACATCCCGTAACCGTAACCGCCGTCGTCGTCTATCGCGCCTTTGCGATAGAGGCACAGAGCCCAGATCACGGCCACGTCCATCGCGATCATGAGTAGTGCCCACAGCGGGTAGTAGGGCATGAAGACGAACTGGACGACGGCGTTCAGCACCGCGAACCCGATGCCGATGATCCGCGCCCACAGGTGGCCCGTGAACACGAAGCATCCGGCGACCGCCGCCAGCGTGCCGAGGACCAGGTGGATCCAGCCCCACGTCGTGACGTCGAAGTTGTAGACGTAACTGCGGGTGACCACGAAGAACTGGTCCTGCAGGATGGCAGCCAGGCCCTCGAACGCCTGGAACATGCCGATCATCACCATCATCGTCGCGGCGAAGACCGCACCGCCCACGGCCCAGCCGCTGACGGGCTTCTTCTCCACCGACGCGCTACGGCTTGCGGAAACCTGCTCTGACATCGCACCTCCTCTTGGTACGGCCGGCCACGAAATACACCAGAAGGCTCACGTAGCCCGGTTGCCCGCACATCACCCACCGCGGATGAGTTCGCCCGCCGGGCCCTTCGCCCGGGACGGGTGAGGCGCCCGCGGTGGCGAGCGCGGTTTCGTAAAGGACCGCACAGGTCCTAGTAAGGAGGACGGTCATGGGGTGCCTGCTCGTAGTGATGGTCGCGGCGTTTCCCCGCTTCACGTTGCTCATTCTCTGGCTGGCCAGGCCTAACCTGGTCGACGCCGTGTTCGGCACGTGGATCGTGCCGCTCATCGGCCTGCTGCTGCTTCCGTTCGCAACGCTCATGTACATCCTCCTCTACGTCCCCGGCGTGGGCGTCACCGCCGGAGGGTGGGTATGGGTGGCCCTGGGCGCGCTGATCGACGTCGCCCACTGGGTGAGCGGCGGGCTCAGGCAGCAGCGCGTGACCACCGCGTGGCGTGCTTACTGACCGGCGCCCGGAACGCCGGCAGGTCCCCCTCTCGGGGTGGACCTGCCGGCCCGGCAGGCTAGTCCTCGCGCATGCCCGCCTCCCGGGCCTCCTGCTTGCCGTACACGCAGAGGGTCCAGATCACGAACACGTCGAAGGCGATGATCAGCATGGCCCAGAACGGGGAGTAGGGGATGAAGAAGAAGTTCGCGATCGTGCTCAGCACGGCCGCGGCTATCCCGACGATCCTCGCCCAGAGCTGGGCCAGGATGACGCCCCAGCCGGCGATGCCGATCACGATGCCGAGGACCAGGTGGATCCAGCCCCAGGCGGTCACGTCGATCACGTACACGTAGTCGTGGGTGGGGACGTAGTACTGGTCCTCGATGATGGCCGCGATGCCCTGCAGGGCCTGGAAGAACCCCACGGTGACCATCATGATGGCGGCGAAGAGCGCCGCGCCCACGACCCAGCTTCCCGTCCGTCCTGTCGAGTAGGCCTTGTTCGCCATGTGACGCCTCCTTACTCGGGCGACTTCTTGAGTTGGTGCTCCGCGGCCAGCGCCGCGCCGGTCGCGACGAAGTCGGCGGGGTGGATCCACGCGTCGGTCACCGCTTTGCCGCCCGCCTTGGCGATGGCATCGCGCAAGGGGAGCGCCCAGCGGTGCTCCAGCAGGGCGATGGCGGCGGCGGCTCCCGCGGGCACCGAATCCGCGACCTCCCAGCGCTCCTCGTCGTCGAACACGCCGCCGCCGAGGATCGCGGCACCGGCTTCCGCGCCCTTCTTGATCCCTTCCTCGCCTTCCGCGCCGAACCCGACCAGCGACCCGACGACCACGCCGAACTCGTGCAACTCCTCCTTCGTCAGGTCGCTCGTCTCGAGCGTGGACAGCTCGCCGTGCTCGTCCTTGCGGACGACCAGCATGTCGACGAGCCGGACGATGTCGTGCTCCCGCAGCCGGCGCAGCTCGTTGAGAACCTCGCCGGTGAAGTGCGGCTCGTCGAACACGACCACCAGCATCTGCAGCGGACCGAATTCCACGTCCGGGCACCTCCTCGTGTGATCAGGCATCAGGCGACAGGAGCTGCTGCTTGGCCGCCCGGTACTCCGCCCGGGTGATGGCGCCCTGATCGAGCAGCGCCTTGAGCCTTTCGAGCTCGTCGGCCATGGAGCCAGAGCCAGCGCCTGAGCCCTCGGCCGCGCCCTGGTCCTGGCCGTACTCGTCGTAGCCGCCGTCCGCGGCCTGGTTGTGCTTGCCCGCCTGGTACGCGAGCACGCCCGCGCCGGCCAGCATCGCCGCGTTGCGCAGCGGCCTCCTGCGTCTGAAGAGCAGTCCCATCGTCGGCCTCTCCTACTGCGCCCCGCCGTGCAGGGCGTCCTGCAGCCGCTGTTCGGTGTCCGCGGGCAGCGAGGACTTGAGCACGGTGCCGCCGTACTTGCTCAGGGCGGCCACGGCCTTGTCCGGGGTGACCTTCTCCACCACCATGAACAGCGCGGAGGTGCCCGGCTGCAGCAGATCGCGTACCTGCTGCTGGAAGGCCTTGTCGATGCCGGACTTCTCCACCTTGCCCATCAGGGCGCCGAGTCCCGCGCCGACCGCCATCCCCAGGAACGGCACGAAGAACAGCATGCCGAAGAGCAGTCCCCAGAACATGCCCCACGTCGCGCCCCCGGCCACCGCATGGTGGTGGGTGCTGACGTGCAGCTTGCCGTCCTGGTCGCGTGAGATCACCGCTACCGCGTCGGGCTGGATGATCAGCCCTGCCACCAGACGCTGTACCTCACGCTCGGCCTCGTAGGCCGTCGCCTCGTCCGGATAGCCGATCGCGATCAGATCCGCCATCACGCACTCCCTTCCTCTGGTTCGTGTCGGCTCCCAGCAGAACCGCCGCGCGAGGCCGCATCATCACCCTCACCGGGTGAAGGCCGTCCGCCGGAGGTGAGGTTTCACCCTCCGGGGGTGATGGACCGCCCCTGTCCCGATGCGACGGTTGGCTGGCCGGAGCCGGTCCGGCGCGAGTCTGGAGGTGCTGCCGTGAACGCGGAACAACAACGGCTGGGCGAGTCGGCCGCACCGGACGCGCCGTGGCGGCGGTGGGGGCCGTACCTCAGCGAACGTCAGTGGGGCACGGTCCGGGAGGACTACGGGCCCGGTGACGCGTGGAACTACATCCCCCACGAGCACGCCCGCTCGCGCGCCTACCGCTGGGGTGAGGACGGTCTCGGGGGCATCAGCGATCTCCAGCAGCGGCTCTGCCTGTCGGTGGCGCTGTGGAACGGCAAGGACCCGATCCTGAAGGAGCGCCCGTTCGGCCTGACCAACGGCGAGGGCAACCACGGCGAGGACCTCAAGGAGTACTACTACTACCTCGACAACACGCCGACCCACTCCTACATGAAGTTCCTCTACAAGTACCCGCAGGCGGAGTTCCCCTACGCCGACCTCGTGGCCGTCAACGGGTCCAGGGACCGGAAGGCGTTCGAGTACGAGCTCCTCGACACCGGGGTCTTCGACGACGGGCGCTACTTCGACGTGTTCGTCGAGTACGCCAAGGGCGGCCCCGAGGACGTCCTGGTCCAGGTCACCGTCGCCAACCGCGGCCCCGAGGACGCCACGATCCACGTCCTGCCGACGCTGTGGTTCCGCAGGACCTGGTCATGGGCCGGCGGCCCGGAGATGCCCGCCCTGCGCGCGGCCGCCTCCTCGACGATCCGGGCCGAGCACCCGGAGCTGGGCGCGTACCACCTGTACTGCCAGGACGGCGCGCCCCTGCTGTTCACCGAGAACGAGACGGACAACGTGAAGGTGTTCGGCAGCCCGAACGCCTCGCCGTACGTCAAGGACGGCATCGGCCGCCACGTCGTCGAGGGCGCGAGCGACGCCGTGAATCCCCGGCAGACCGGGACCAAGGCCGCGGCGCACCACGTGCTGATCGTGCCCGCGGGCGGCACGCGCACGGTCCGGGTACGGCTGGCCGCCGGGGACGTCCAGGACCCGCTCGGACCGGGCTTCGACGAGGTGTTCAGGCAGCGGCTGGCCGAGGCGGACGCCTTCTACGCCGAGCTGTCCCCGCCCGGCAAGGGCCCCGACGAGGCGCTGGTGTTCCGCCAGGCGCTCGCCGGGCTGCTGTGGAGCAAGCAGTACTACTGCTACGACGTCGACACCTGGCTGACCTCGCACGGGCTGGATCCCTGGAGCGTCTCCGACCGGCGCAACCACGGCTGGTTCAGCATGGACGCCCACGACGTGATCGTCATGCCCGACAAATGGGAGTACCCCTGGTTCGCCGCCTGGGACCTGGCCTTCCACGCGGTCGCGCTCGCCGTCGTCGACCTCGACTTCGCCAAGCACCAGGTGGAGCTGCTGCTCGGCGACCGGTACCTGCACCCGAACGGGCAGCTGCCCGCGTACGAGTGGAACTTCAGCGACGTCAACCCGCCCGTGCACGCCTGGGCCGCGCACTTCATCTACACGCTGGAGGTCCAGCTACGGGGCCAGGGCGACCTGGACTTCCTGGAGCGGGTGTTCCAGAAGCTGCTGCTGAACTTCGCGTGGTGGCTCAACCGCAAGGACCCCGACGGCCGCAACGTCTTCCAGGGCGGCTTCCTCGGCCTGGACAACATCGGCGTGTTCGACCGCAGCGCCCCGCTGCCCACCGGGGGGACGCTCGACCAGGCCGACGGCACCTCATGGGTGGCCTTCTACGCCCAGAACATGCTGCAGGTGGCCCTGCTGCTGGCCGGCCGCGACCCGATCTACGAGGACCTCGCCGTCAAGTTCGCCGCGCACTTCCTGTGGATCGCCGCCTCCATCGACCGCGTCGGCGACGTCAAGGACGAGATGTGGGACGAGGAGGACGGCTTCTTCTACGACGTGCTGAGGCTGCCCGACGGGACCGGCACCAGGCTGAAGGTGCGCTCGCTGGTGGGCCTGCTGCCGCTGTGCGCCTCCACGGTCTACCTGCCACGCGTGCAGGAGGGCGTGGAGACGGAGCTGGCCGAGAAGGTGCGCAGGTTCGGTGAGCGGCATCCGTGGCTGAGGGTGGGCATGTCGGCCGCCGACCAGCAGGGCGTCGCGGGGCGGCGGCTGCTGTCGCTGCTCGACGAGGGCAAGCTCACCCGCGTGCTGGCCCGCATGCTCGACGAGTCCGAGTTCCTGAGCCCGTACGGCATCCGCTCGCTCTCCCGCCACCACCGCGACGAGCCCTACCGGTTCTGGGTGGACGGCACCGCGTACGAGGTGGGTTACCTGCCGGCCGAGTCGGACACCGGCATGTTCGGCGGCAACTCCAACTGGCGCGGCCCGGTCTGGCTGCCGATGAACGCGCTGATCATCCGCGCGCTCCTGCACCTGTACGGGTTCTACGGCGACGACTTCACCGTCGAGTGCCCCACCGGCTCGGGCAAGAGGATGACGCTGTTCGAGGTCGGCGAGGAGATCTCCACCCGGCTCACCCGCATCTTCCTCAAGGACGCGGACGGCCACCGGCCGCTGTACGGCGGTCAGCGGATCTACCAGGAGGATCCGCACTGGCAGGACCTGATCCTGTTCCACGAGTACTTCCACGGTGACAACGGAGCCGGGATCGGCGCGGCCCACCAGACGGGCTGGACCGCGACCGTCGCCGTCTTCATGACCCTTTTCGGGCGGCTGTCCGCCGCCGACCTCCTGACCGGCCACCGGAGTGAGGACCAGACATGAGAAGAGACCCACGTCAGGCGCCTCTCGCGCCGGTCATCTACGAGGTCAACACCCGGGTGTGGCTGAGCGGCCTGGAGCGCCGCCACGGGTCCCCGATGGGCCTGCAGAACGTGCCCAAGGAGGCGTGGGACGAGCTGGCGCTGCCCGGCATCGACACCATCTGGCTGATGGGCGTCTGGGAGCGGAGCCCCGCGGGCCGCGGCATCGCCCTGCAGAACCCGGGGCTGCTCAGGTCCTTCGAGGAGGCGCTGCCCGACGTGACCGACGGCGACATCGCCGGGTCGCCGTACTGCGTGCGCGAGTACGAGGTCGACGCCGCGCTCGGCGGGCGCGCGGGGCTCGTCGCCGCGCGCGCCGAGCTCGACCGGCGCGATCTCGCCCTGCTGCTCGACTACGTGCCCAACCACGTGGCCCCCGACCACGCCTGGCTGAGCGCGCATCCGGACTACTTCATCCAGGCCGGCGCCGAGGACCTGGCCCGGGACCCGGCCGGGTTCCTCGGCGCCGGCGGGCGGGTCTACGCCAGAGGGCGGGACCCCCTGTTCCCGCCGTGGCCGGACGTCGTCCAGCTCAACGCGTTCGCCAAGGGGCTGCGCGCCGCCACCGCCAGGACCCTGACCTCGATCGGGCAGCTCTGCGACGGGGTGCGCTGCGACATGGCGATGCTCATGACCAACGAGGTGTTCGCCAGGACCTGGGGGGAGCGGGCCGGCGCCGCGCCGCCGGAGGAGTTCTGGACGACCGTCATCGAACGGGTGAAGAAGCGGCACCCGGAGATGATCTTCGTCGCCGAGGCGTACTGGGATCTGGAATGGGAGCTGCAGCAGCACGGCTTCGACTTCTGCTACGACAAGCGGCTCTACGACCGGCTGGTCTCCGGCGACACCGGGTCCCTGGCCGCCCACCTCCGCGCCGACCTGGCCTACCAGCAGGGTCTGGTGCGCTTCCTGGAGAACCATGACGAGCCCAGGGCCGCCGCGGTCATGGGCTCGGCCCAGGAACGGCTGGCCGCGCTCATGATCGCGACCCTGCCCGGCGCGACGATGTGGCACGAGGGCCAGTTCGAGGGCCGGCGGGCGCGGCTCCCGGTCTTCCTCGCCCGCAGGCCCGAGGAGCCGGCCGACGAGAGCCTGCGCGCGTACCACGAGCGGCTGATCTGGGCCGTGGAGTCGGCGGGCGTGCGCGCGGGGGAGTGGCGGCTGCTCGACTGCACCGGATGGGCCGACAACCAGACCTGCTCCGGCATGCTGGCCTGGAGCTGGTCCGTCGCGGGCGAGCACCACCTCGTCCTGGCCAACCAGCAGGACCGGGCCGCGCAGGCCCGGGTGCCGCTGCCCTGGGCCGGTCAGAACGGCCGGAAGTGGGTCCTGCGTGACCTGCTCACCGGCGAGTCCTTCGAACGGGACGCGGCCGAGATGCGCGATCCCGGACTGTACGTCGCGCTCGACGGCTGGGCCGGCCATCTCTTCGCGGTCACGCCGGCCGCCCCCTAGGTGAATCCGTCCATGTGAAGGGCCTTGAACGATGGCTGAATCGATGTACGAACCGGACCCGCAGGCCATGCCCACGATGCCCGTCGCCTCCGGCCCGCCCGTGATCGACACAAGCCGGCTGTGGGGTGGCGGGCTGGCCACCGCCCTGGTCGCCGCCCTGGTGGCGTGGGTGGCCGTGCTCGTGTCGCAGGCCGTGCTCAACGTCGACCTGCTGACCCCGCCGAACAGGGGCCTGACCGGCGCGTCCGGCACCGTGCTGTACGTCTTCTCCGCGGGCATGGGCGCGCTCATCGCGACGCTGATCCTGCAGATCATGGTGACGCTCACACCCCGGCCGCTGGCCTACTTCGGGTGGATCATCGGGCTGATCACGGTGGCCTTCTCCGTCCTGCCCTTCACCGTGGAGGCGCACGTGGTCAACCAGGTGGCGACGAGCCTGTCCAACCTCTGCGTCGGGCTCGTCATCCTGACGCTGCTGCCCAAGGTGGGCTATTCGACGATCCGGGCCAGGGAGTCGTCGCCGCCGGAGCTGTAGCTGTGAGCTGTGCGGCGGTGGCCGGCATGCGCGCCGGCCACCGCCGCACGCGACCCTGGGGACGCATCGGAAGGTGAGAGGCATGGCAGCAGACCAGGTGCCGGTACGGACGACCGCCGCGGACGGCTGGGCCCTCGGGCTCGCCTTCTTCGCCGGGTGCATGATGGTGATCATCGCGATCTTCCAGGTCGTGGCCGGGATCGCCGCGCTCGCCAGCGACGACTTCTACCAGCGGACGCCGCACTACGTCTTCGCGGCGACCATCACCATGTGGGGCTGGACGCATCTGGTGCTGGGGATCGTCATCGGGTTCGCCGCGGCCGGGGTCTTCGCCGGGGTGGGTCCCGCCCGCGCGATCGGCATGCTGGTGGCGGTCCTGGGCGCGGTGGCGAACTTCCTCGACCTGCCGCACCGGCCGCTGTGGTCGCTGGTGCTCATCGTCCTGGACGTGGCGGTCGTGTGGGCGCTGGCGATGTACACCCGCCCGTACCGGCTCTCCGGCCCGCCGCCCGCACCCGGCGACGCGGCCCGGTGAGGGTGTAGCGAACCGCCCGCCGGCACGGCCCCTGCGGGGCGTGCCGGCGGGCGGGCGCCGTCGTCAATACCGTCAGCGGCGGCGGGACACGCGACGCGCCGTGCGGCGCGAGGTGCGCCGGGCGACTCTACGGGCTCCGAACATCTGCCTGCCTCCGTTCTCTCCTGGATCCGCGGTCAGATCGGACGGTTGGCGCCGGACATCTCCATCGACTCCAGCCGCCGCGCCTCCTCGGCCGTGTGCAGCCCCAGCGCGACCAGGTCGAAGGGGCTGATGAAGCCGTCGCTGACGCGGTAGCCTCCGGCGCGCATCACGGCGTTGCGCAGCGGCACCGCCCAGTGGTGCTCCAGCAGGATGAGCGCGGCGGCGCTGTCGTTCGGGATGTCGCCGATGACGTCCCACAGCTCCTTCTCCGACGGGAGCATGCGCACGCCGTCCTGCTCGGCCGTCTCGGCGCCGAGCACCGCGCCCGCCTCCGCGCCTTCCTCGCCGTCGATCCCGAGGCCGACCAACATTCCGATCTTGGTGCCGAGCTCGACGGCCTCCTCGTGGGTCAGGTTGCTGAGGTGCTCCACCTCCAGCTCTCCCGCCTTGTCCTTGTGGACGGCGAGCGCGTCGATCACTCGTACGGTGTCGCTCTGCCGCAGCCGCTCCAACTCGGCGATGATCTCGCCGTGGAACTCGGGATGGTTGAACCCCAGCACGATCAGCTGAACGGGTCCGATCGCCATGTCCGCCCTCCTCTGCGTGTCGGTGCCGTGGACGACGCGTCCACCGGCATTCCGTCATCGAGGCAACCGTGTCACGGGCGCGGCGGGCGGCCATCACCCGCCGCGGATGACTCCGCCGGCCGCCTTGCCCGCCCGGCCCCGCGGCACGGTCGTGACCAGCATGAGCAGGCCCCAGGTGATCGCGACCTCGGCGAGGATCGCCGGCCAGATCGCTCCGGACAGCGGAACGGTCGCGAACAGGTCGTTCAGCGCCGGGACGTAGACGAGGGCCGGCTGGAGCGCCACCAGGGCGAACAGGCTGATCATCGCCCGGTGGTCGCGGGCGGCCGCCCGGCGGCGCTGTGGCCGGGCGAAGAGCAAGGACACCGACGTGTGGGCGAGCACCACGAAGCTCGTGGCGACGGTCGTGGCCGTCCTGGCCTCCGCGAGGCTTTCGCCGCCGGCCCGCGCCCAGGCGAACAGGGCGCACGCCCCGCAGGCGAGCAGCGCCGCCACGATCAGGGCCTCCACGAGGCGGGCGGCGACGAGCGGCCGGCGGATGGCCCCCCGCGCCGGCGTGCGCGCGCTCTCGGGAGTCCGCAGCACGAAGGAGAGCGCGATCATCAGGATCATGACCGTGACGAGGTTCAGCCAGAGCAGGTTGAGCGGGGTCATCGGCGCCGTGACGTCGCCCATCATGGCGACGACCAGGACCAGCGCCAGCGCGCGTGGCGCGAGCGAGGAGGCGGTGGACCGGGCGGCGTTGTCGAGGGCGGCGCGCCCCTCGGCGATGCCGGACACCGCGGTCGCGAACGTGCCACCGGGCACGATCACGTCCGCGGCCTGGTCGGTGATCCGGGTGCCGATGCCGGTGTCGGCCTGCCGCCTGGCGCCCCCGCCCGCGTTCCCGTCCACCACGGTGACCACCTGCTTGCGGCGCCGGAGCGCCTGGACGAGCCGCTGCTCCTCGGCGGGCAGCATCCGCGCGAACACGGTGGCCAGGCCCGCCTCGGGAGCCCCGGCGGGGTCGTGGGCCGCGAACTGCGCGCCGATCGCGGTGGCGCCCTCCAGGCCGACCCAGGCGGCGCTGAGCCGCGCCGTGGTGACGTCGGCGCCGGTGATGATCTTCACCTGGACGCCGGCCTCCTCGCACCCGCGGACCGCGTCCAGCGCGTCGGGGAGCACCGGGGCGTACATCGCCTGCAGGCCCAGGAAGATCATCGGACGGAGTGACCGCTCCGTCAGCCCATCGGCCTGACGGCGCTCGGGGGCGTACGCGAAGGCCAGCACGCGTAACCCGCGGCGCGTCATCGTCTGGGCGGCGGTCAGGATCGCCTCCCGGTCCAGCACCCGTACCGATCCGTCCGGGCACAACTCGGTGTCGCACAGGTAGAGGATCCGTTCGACCGCGCCTTTGGCGTAGGCCGTCGCGAGCTCGCCGGCGCCCGGCCGGTGCAGCGTCGCCATGAAACGCCGCTCGGGCGTGAACGGCAGGGTGGCGACGCGGTCCGGGACCTGCTCCAGGCCGAGCTTTCTGGCGCTGATCAGCAGCGCGCGCTCCTCCGGCCCGCCGGTGAGCAGCCAGGGGCCCTCGCCGTTCAGCACGCGCGCGTCGTTGCAGGCGATCCCGGCCCTCAGGCACTCGTCCAGCGCCAGATCACGGCCCGGCGTCATCCGGACGCCCTCGCGCCTGATCTCGCCCTCGCGGCCGGCCGGGCCCGTCACCTCGTAACTGTGCCCGCCCGCGACCACGGCGGTGACGCCGAGCCGGTCCTGGGTGAGCAGGCCGGACCTGCGGGTGATGACGACGGTGGTGGCGCCGAGCATCTCGACCGCGGCCGCCCGCCGGACGATGGCCTGATGCCCCGCCATGCGGACGGCTCCCGTGGCGAGCGCGGCGGCCACCACGGACGGCAGCTCCCACGGCACGGCCACGACCAGCAGGGCGGCGGAGGTGGTGCGCGCGGCCGACGCGTCGAGGCCGAGGACCTGAGCCGCCACGAGCACGGCCACCGCGCCCGCCAGCGCGACGAGCAGCGCCATGCTCCGGAAACGGCCGATCGCCTGGATGAGCGGGGTGTGGACCACGGGCGGCAGGCCGAGGGCGGTAAGTGCGGCCGCGATGCGCTTCTCCAGCACCCAGATGTGCAGGATGCCCATCGCCGCGACGGCGACGATCGCCAGGGCCGCGCAGAGGTCTCCGGCCCAGGCCGCCAGCACGCCGGTCAGAAAGATCGCGGACAGGAGCGGAGTCTGCGGCCATTTCGGCGATCCCCGTGCGGAGTTTCCTGTCAGCCAGAAGGGCAGGAGCACGTTCTGCCATGAGCCGGAGTTGAACATGATCGACTCCAAGGAACGAGGTCCCGGCCTCCGCACGCCACCTCCCCGAACGGATGCTGATGAGAGTCCAGGGATTATAGCTTCGCCCGCTATCTTGGGCCCCAGGTTCGCCGGCCGACGTGCGGCGGCGCTCGTCAGTGCGGCAGCGGCTCTATCTCGCCTGTCCTTCTCGCTCCTGCGGGCACCTCGCCGGCCTCTATCTCACCGGTCCTGATCTCACCTGCGTCGACCTTATCGGCGTCGATCTCATCGGCCGGCGGCAGGCCACGTCCCGCCGGGCCCGCGCCGTCCTCGACCTCCCCTGTCAGGAGGGCAGGAGCGTCCCGCCCGGCATGCGCGATCACGGTGACGAGCACCTCGTAGCCGGCCAGGACCGCGGCGACCACCAGCAGCGCCGTCCACGAGGAGAACAGCAGCGCCACGACGGCGGCCACGGCCACCCCGCCGACGCGCAGCACGTCCAGATGACGCCCGATCCACGTCCTGACCCTGGCGCCCCTGCCGGTCCCGGCGCCTGTCCCGGTGCCGATCGACCGGATCCACCGGGCCGTGGCCTGGGTGCCGGTCACCGCGTATCCGCGGAGCGCGACGGGAACGCGCCCGGGACCGGCGAGATGGCACAGGGCCGCCACCACGATGCCGCTCCAGAGGATCCACGAGCCCCATTGCCGCAGCTCGCCGAAGATGTCGTAGACCGCCACCGACACGCCCTGCCGGTACATCCCCTCGGGGACGAGGGCGAGGAACTGATCACGTACGGCGCGCAACCCGCTCGACAGCACGACCGCGGCGATCGACAGCCACAGGCCCAGCTGCAGCACCGTGCGCCGCCGGTGGGGGGAGATCCACAGGGCCAGCGCCAGCGCGAGCAGGGTGCCGGCGATCAGCAGGGCGATCAGGCGCTTGAACGTCAGCAGCGCCTCCTGGAGCTGGCCCAGGAGCGGCCGGTCGTACAGCTTGATCTGGGCGAAGTCGGCGGGCAGCAGCACCCCGGTCGCGGTCTGGACGCGCTCACGCAGACCGGGCGGCACCGCGCCGGAGGTGAGCGCCGGCAGATCGAGCCGTTTGCCGAACAGGGTCGGGAGCCGGGCCTCGACGGCGACCAGCAGGTTGTTCACCACGGGCAGCAGGTTGAGCGTGATCGTGCTGCCCTCGATCGACACCGACTGGCTGCGGCTCTCCAGGATCGCCAGGATCTGCGTGTGGGCGAACCGGTTGGCGTCGTTCCACAGGGTGCGGAACTGCTCGCTCGCCATGAACCGGGTGACGATGCCCTTGGTGTAGTCGTGGACCGCGCCGGTCACCGGCCCCGCGAGGAACGCCGCCTTCGGGGGGAGCGCCTCCGCCAGCCGCCGCTGCACGTCCAGCGCGCGGAAGACCTCGTCGGTGAGGTAGGCGGCCATCGCGTTGGTGACCTCGGGATGGGAGGGCAGGCTGTCCACCGTGCTCACCCAGCGCTCGGTGTCCAGCGTGGTCCGCGCCCCCCAGAGCCCGATGACCGAGCACACCAGGCCGAATCCGGCCAGGGCGACCAGGGTCGCGGCGGCGGCTCGGCGCACGGCCCGCCCCCGGTGGCGGCGCCGTGCGCCGGTCTCCAGCCGGCCGCGCAGCTCGGCCACCTCAGCACGCAGGCGGTCCAGCTCCGCGGTCCCGGCGTCGCCGGGGCCGGGAGGTGCCGGCTCCGCACCGTCGAGCCGTACGTCTCCCTCACCCATGGCGACCTCCTGGACCAGTCGGCGGTACAGGCAGGATGCTCCCCGGGGAGGGTTCGGGGGACTTCACACCTTTCGGGTGACATGGGCGGTCACCCGTCAGAGCAGGCGCATCTGACGGGCGATGCTGATGGCCTCGTGGCGGGAGGTGGCCCCGAGTTTGCGGTAGATGGAACGGGTGTGCGTCTTGATGGTGTTGGTGGACACGAACAGCTGAAGCCCGATCTCACGCAGTGACGCCTCCTTCTGCAGCAGCGTCAGGACCGTGTGCTCGCGCGCGGTCAGCGGCAGGATCTCCGGGCGCGGTTGGGCGGTGAGGACCCCGATCAGCTGGGTGTGCAGGCGGGCGAGCTTGCCGCGCAGGTGCTCGCCGCCGTCCCCCTCGGCGGCCAGCAGGCGCCGCGCGTGGCCGAGGAAGTCGCGGGCGCCCGCGTGGTCTCCGGCGCCGAGACAGGTCTCCGCGAGTGTGGACAGGAGGGCCAGGGTGGGCCACGGCGACAGGCCAGCGGCGCTCCTGCGAAGGTCGAGAGCGGACTCCAGGAGCCGGATCCCTTCCTGGAGGCCGCCCTGGCGGGTCAGCACCACGCCTGCCGCGTGGGCGGCCAGCGTCACCCGGGCCGATCCGGCGAGGCCGTTGCTCTGCACGAGCTCGGCCGCCATCCTGGACGGCTCGGCGGCCTCGGAGTCCCGGCCCAGCTCGGTCAGCGCGAGCGACATCACCGACAGGGCGAGGATCCGGGTGGTCGGCGAGGTGACGAGGTTCTGCGCGGCCGCCTGGGCGTACTGGACCGCGGACCCGGGGTCGCCGGTGAGGTACAGGCTGTGGGCGAGAGCCAGGCGGGCGGGGGCGTGCCACCGTGAGGTCGGATCGCGCTCCATGTCGGCGGCGGTCATGGCGGAGGTCAGCATGTCCGGCACGCCGTCGAAGCCGAACAACCCGCGGATCAGAGCCGCGGAGAAGGCGATCGACGGCGACCCGTCCGGCAGCGCGCCCTCGTGCGGCAGGCTCTCGGCCAGGCTCAGCCAGTGCCGGGTGGCGCCGGGGTCTCCCGACAGGGCGGCCGCCCACGCGGCGGAGATGGCCGTCACGGCGTCCCGCCCGATCGCGGCCGTGCCGATCGTGCCCATCAGCTCCTGCAGGGCGGCCAGGCGGCCCGTGCTGACGAACTCCATCCAATGAGCCTGCAGCAGGCTGGTGGGGCCCTCGCTGTCGCCGCCGGCCAGCATGTGCTCGGTGGCCTCGCCGAGCATGCCGTTCCTGCCGTACCAGTCGCCGGCGCGCCGGTGCAGCATCGGCACCAGGTCCGGTTCGCCGCGGGTCAGCTCGTCCGCCATCGCCTGCCGGAACAGCCGGTGGAGCCGGTACCAGCGGCGGTTGTCGTCGAGGGGGACCAGGAACATGTTCGCCCCGTCCAGGCTCTGGAGCAGCTCAGCGGCGTTGGCGGTGCCGGCCACCTCGTCGCACAGCGGCGCGGTCAGCCGTTCGAGAACGGACACGCGGCGCAGGAACCGCCGGACGTCGGGTGCGATCCGGTGGAGCACCTCCTCCTCCAGGAAGTCGGTGACGGCACGGTGCGTGCCGGTGAAGCGGTCCGTGAACGCGGCGGGATCCGGCGCGGTGCGCAACGACATCGCCGCCAGGTGGACCGCGATCGCCCATCCCTCGGTGGCCGCGAGCACGCGATCGAGGTCGTGATCCTGCAGCAGGACGCCGGACACCTGGCGGACCAGCGTGGCGGCGTCCTCACATGACAGGGCCAGATCGGCCATGCGCAGCTCCAGAAGCTCGCCGGCGGCGCGATATTTGGCGAGCGGGAGCGCCGGCTCGGCACGCGTGATCAGAACGAGCTGCGCCGTGGCGGGCAGGTGGTCGATGAGGGCTTCGAGCTGTCGCAGGCAGTCGGGGGCGTCGATGACGTGCAGGTCGTCCAGCACCAGGACGGCACGATCCTCCCGGGCGGCCAGCACGTTGAGCACGTGGAAGAGCGTCGGCCCCGCGCGCCCCCTCAGCGTGCGCCGCCGCGGCTCCTTGGCCGCCCCGGGGGTCGTCGCGTGCAGAACGGCCCTCCAGAGCGCGGACGGCTCATTGAGGGTCCTGTCGAGGGCGATCCAGGCGAACGGCCGGTCCTGGCCGGCGGTGGCACGCCATTGGGCGACCAGAGTCGACTTGCCGGCGCCCGCCGGGGCGGACAGGAGGATCACCCGTGCCTCCCGGGCGTTTTCGAGCAGGTGTGTCAGGATCGGCCGCCGTACCCAGCTCTGGCGGGATTCGTGCGCGGGAGGCCGCTGGTCGTCAAGTGTCACGGAGGCATGGTTGGGACGGGCTGGGGCCGGTTGTCGCCGAAACGCCTTACGAAACCACCTACGCATTCGCTACTCCGAAGCCATGTCGTATCCATGGAGTGTCCGTCGTGATCAATGAGCAGTCAAAAAACGGCGATTCCCCTCATACGGGACGGATGATTTTGGCGCGCGCAGAACTGTTCACCCCTGGAGAAGGATGCCGTGACCTGACTGGAGGCATCGACTGGACGCGGGTGAAGTGCCTGGTTCCCGAAGGGAGAGCGCTTATGAGCAGCGAGCCTGAGTCCGGCGAGGTGGTGTCGCGGGGTTACGAAATCAGGATCAAAGGCCGGGTCGGAGAGGCATTCCAGTCTCTCTTCGCCGGGCTGAAGGTCACGCTGAACCCGGTGGAGACGGTGGTGCGGGGCGCGGATCTCGATCAATCGGCCCTGTACGCGCTCCTCGACCGCATCCAGGCACTGGGTTTGGAGTTGGTCGAGGTCCGCAGTTTCGCCCAGTTGGACAAGCCGGGCAACGACGAGCCTTGAGCGGAGCGCAGGATCCGCCGGGGCGGTCGCCTCGCCGATGACGGGCCTCACATGAGGGACAGTTGCTTGGCGCGGCGCACCGCCTCGCCGCGCCTCGTGACCGCCAGCTTGCGATAGATGCTCTTGAGATGCGTCTTGACGGTGTTGACGGACACGTACATCTGGACCGCGATCTCCTCGGTCGTCATCACCTTCGACAGATACCGCAGCACGTCGAGCTCGCGCTCGCTGAGTTTGCCGTACACCACGCCCTCCGCCGAGGCCGCGTCGATCTGCGGAGCGATGTGCAGGCGGGCGAGGAAGCGGAGATACGGGCGGGCGAGCTGCGGGTCGTGCCGCAGCAGCGGCTGCAGCCAGGACTTCGACCGCGCGAACGGCAGGAGCAGCTGCTCGCGTTCGCCGAGCCGCAGGGCGCGGTCCAGCGAACGGCGGCCCCTGAGGATGTCGCCCGACTGGTAGGAGAGGCAGGCGTCCAGCAGCCAGGCGTCCAGCCGTACGTCGGCGGGGAGCGCGCCCGGCTCCACCAGCACGCCGCGGACGGCCCTCGCGGACTCGGCGTGCTCGCCCGCGCGCTGGGCCGCGTGCGCGAGGACCATCGTCGCCGGCAGGCCGTCCGGCTCTCCGGCCAGTGCCTTCGCCGCGGTGGTCTGGCCCAGCAGGGCGTGCGCCTCCGCCTGGGTCAGAGCCAGCCGCCGCCGCAGCCAGGCGGGCGCCCGGACGGCGCCGCGGGCCGCGTCGAGCGCTTGTTCTGGCAGCTCCGCCACGAGTCCCGCCTGGGCGGTCGTGAGCACGTGCAGCCCGGTCAGGAAGTCGTCGGGGAACAGGGTGAGCGCCGCCTGCGCCTTGGACAGCTCGTGCTTGAGCCGTACGGGCTCGACCTGGTGGAGCGCCACCCACGCCGAGGCGAGGTGCACCACGGCGGCGCCGGGCGGCGCGGTTCGCTCCGGGAGCTGCTCGGCCCGCATGGCCAGCTCGGCGGCGCGGGCGGGCCTGCCGCGCAGCCCCTCGATGAGCGAGAGATACGCCAGGTAGGAGCGCCGCAGGACCTTTCCGTCGATCTTCAGCGCGGCGGTGACGGCCGCGCCGTAGGCGTTGGCGGCCTCGCCCAGGCGACCCTCTTCCAGCCGGAGCCGGCCGCGGGCGCCCAGCACCAGCGCGCCCACCTCCGGGTGCTCCTCCAGCTGCTTGGCCGGAAGCCGCTGGAGGAGGGCCTCGACCTCGTCGAGCGTGCGGGAACGGTCCGGATCGCGGGCAGGCTGCCCGGCCAGGCGGATCAGGCCGACGGCCAGGCGCGCGGGCAGGGCCCCCGCGTCCGGCGACCGGTCGATCAGCCGGCTCGCGCTCTCCAGCGCCGTGACGCAGGCGTCCTCGTCCCCGCGTGCGCCGGCCACGGCCGCCGTCACGAGAGCCGGCTCGATCTCCATGGCCTCGTGCGCCGGGAGGCCGGGCATCGCCCCCATCGCCGTGGTGAGCGAGCGGTCGGGTCGCAGGCCGAGCAATTGGCCCACCTCCAGCGAGTCGACGATGAGCCGGGAGGCGTAGGTCCAGTCCCTGGCGCGCGCGGCATGCCGTACCGCGTCGAGGAAGGAGCCTTCACGGGCGAACCAGGCCGCGGCGCGCCGGTTCAGCAGCGCGAGGTCACCCGGGGCCTCGTGCCGCAGCACCAGGCGCAGCGCCTCGGCGAACATCGGGTGGTATCGGTACCAGCCGTGGTCGAGCTGGATGGCGAACGCGTTGTCGTCCACCATCGCCGCGAACGAGCGTCCGGCCTCCGCGCCGGCCAGCTCGCCGGCCAGCTCCGCGTTCACCCGGTCGGGCACGCAGGTGGCCAGCAGGAGCCTGCGCCGGTCGTCCGGCTGCGCGTTGAGCACCTCCTCGATCAGGTACGCGACCACGGACTTGTCGTCGCCGGTGAACTGGGTGACGAAGCCGTCCAGGTCCGGATGCCCCTCCAAGGTGATCGCCGCCAGCCGCAGGCCCGCCGCCCACCCCTCGGTCCGGCGCAGCAGGGCCCGCAGGGACGCCGGCGTGAGCCGGACCTTGTGCTGGGCCAGCAGCTGCTCGGCCTCACGGCCGGAGAAGGCCAGGTGCTCGACCCGGACCTCCGTGAGCTCCCTGGCCAGGTGATAGCGGTGCAGCGGCAGCGGAGGGTCCCGCCGCGCGGTCACCACCAGCCGCAGCCACGGGCGTGCGTTGCCCAGCAGGCGGGCCAGCTCCCTGCTCACCTCAGAGCCGTGTGAAACGTGCAGATTGTCCAGCAGCAGCACCACCGGGTGCCCGCATTCGGCCACGTACCGGGCCAGGTCGGTGAGCGCGCTCTCCTGGTCGGGCCCATTCCAGGGAACCTTCACCCCGGCCTGGTGGAACGCCGCGACCACCATCGGCCAGAACGTCTCCGGATGCTCGTCGCCTTGCTGCAACGAGACCCACGCGACGGGGCCAGGAGCGGCGCCGGCCGTGGTGGCCCAGGAAACGACGGCCATGGTCTTGCCGGCGCCCGGAGGCCCGGTGATCACGGTGAGCGGACCCTGGGTGCCCTTGCGCAGGCGCTCGACGATTCTCGAGCGGGAGATCACCCAGGGAGGTCGTTCGGGTACGGCGACCTTTGAATTCGAGACACTCGCGGTTGTCTGTTCTGATAGCGTTCCCGGCATCATCGAAGCCACCCTTGCTCGGCCCGGGTATCAGCGCTTTGGACATTACGTGCAGAATGGGTGATTGGTTATACCCGTGCTGTATCTCACCCGGGTGAGATGCCGGGGCGAGCCTCACCCGCTGTGATTGCCTTTATCGTTCATTCAGGCCTCCCACCTGGGATCTTGTAGCCCGTCCGCATTGTCGTTGACCTGGGCTACCTCCCGCACGAGTACAGAGCGTGACGGTTTGGCGATCGGCTGTATGGATCGGCTTTGCGGATCCGTGACTCCGCCGGTCAAGCGCCCTTCCGCGGTCCCCTCGGCGCGTCAGGAGCACCGCTCTCACCCGCGCCGGGTGATGCGACCGCAGGTCCGCGAACCCACCCTGACGGTGAGAGACCGGGGATGGACGGGGTCACGGCGCGCCTATTGGGGAGTCTCGATGAGGGTGACGAGCGTCACGAGCATGAGACGTCCGGCCGCGGCCGAGCCGTCCGTACCGCCCCGCATCCGCGCGCTGGGCACGGCCGGCTGGCTGTTCACCGGAGTGGTGCTGGCGAGCGCGATCCTGCTGTTCCTGCTGGCCGCGTTGCGGCCGCTGGTCATGCCCCTGCTCGTGGCCGCCGCCCTCAGCGTCGTCTTCGTCCCGCTCGTCGACCGGCTCGCGGCGTGGGGGATGCCCAGGGCGCTCGGAGCCGTGCTGTGCTGTCTCACCTGTGTCGTGGTGGCCGTGGGGTGCGTCGTCGTCCTGGTGAGCGGGCTGCGTACGCAGTTCGACGCCATCGGCGCGGCGCTGGAGTCGGCCGTCGTCCGGGTCAAGGAGGGCGCGGCCGTGCTCGGCATCGGGCCGGAGCAGGTGGCCTCGGCCAGGACGACCATCACGGAGGCGATGCCCGAGGTGGTGTCCGTACTGGTGTCCGGGCTGGCCAAGGGCGTGCTCGCCGTCGTGCAGTCGGTGCTCGGCGTCGCGCTGGGCCTGTACCTCATCTTCTTCATGCTCAAAGACACCACGGCCACGAAGTCGGTGGTGGTGCGGCTGCTGCCGGTGCCGTCCGAGGTCGGCCGGGAGGCGGCGGACCGGGCCGCCGTGATCATCCGCCGCTACTTCCTGGGCATGACGCTCATCGCCGCGATGAACACCGTGCTGATCGCCGTGGGCGCGTTCTTCCTGCGGCTGCCCGCCATCGGCGTGATCGCGCTCGCCACCTTCCTCGGGGCCTACATTCCGTACCTGGGCGCGTTCGTGTCCGGCGCGTTCGCGGTGCTCATCGCCCTGGGCTCCGGAGGCGGGACGACCGCGGCGTGGATGCTGCTCGTGGTGGTGGTGGCGAACGGCACGCTGCAGAACATCCTCGCGCCCTTCGTGTTCGGCAGCGCCGTACGGATCCATCCGATGGTGGTGCTGCTCGTCACGGTGCTGGCCGGGCTGGTGGCGGGGCTGGCCGGGGTCGCGCTGGCCGTGCCGCTGACGGCCCTGGCGGTCGATCTGATGCGGCTGCTGAAGGAGACCCGCGCCCGGTCCCCGGCCGTCGACGGTACGGCCGCCGGCATCCCGGTCCTGGTACGGCCGTCGCCCGGCACTCCTCCCGGCGTCTCCTGAGGCCGTCCCGGCGAGCCATGCCGATCCTCGTTCCAGTCCCCGTTCCAGTCCCCGTTCCAGTTGTTGTTCGAGGCGTGAGAGGTGAACGAGATGGAAGAGCGCCCGTCGGCGCCGCGCCTGCTCCTGGCCGGGACGCTGAAGGCCGGAAGGCGCCTGCGCCTGCTCGGGGATCGGTCGCCGCCCGTGGTCAACGTGACCGTCGGACTGCTCGCCCAGGGGGCGGACGCGGGCGAGCGCCTGGTCGGCCGGTGCGCGGACGGCGTGCGCAAGGTCGCCGGGCTGCCGTCGCCGTGGCTGCGCGATCTGGTCGACACGGCGGCCGAGCACGGAGAGAGCACCATCGCCGACAGCACCCGCCAGACGTCGGCCTGGTTCAAGGACGCGGTCAACGACTCGATCACCCGGGCGACCCGGTCGTTGCTCGGCGGCGTCGTCGGCCAGGTGGTGCGCCAGGCCTCGGAGACGCTGGCGCCCGAGGTGATCGACGCCGTGCTGCCGCGCATCCGCGCCGACACCGTGCCGTTGATCATCGGCGACGTGGTGGCGGATCCGCGGATCCGCGAGCTGATCGCCGACCAGGGCCGCACCATCATGACGACCGCCGCCAGCGAGCTGCAGAACAAGATGGCGGCGGCCGACGTCCAGGTGGAGGCCGCCTTCCGGCGGCTGCGCGGTGGCGGGACAGCGACGTAGGGATGTCCTCGCCGTGCTATGCCGGAATCGTGTCACGCCTGGTGGCGATCGTGGTGGACGGGATGCTCCTCACCGTCGTCGTCCCGGTCGTCGTGCTCGGGCCGCCCCAGATGTGGGAGTCGCTGGCCGGCCCGCCGCCGTCCTGGTTCCTGTCCTGCTTCAAGCTCCTGGGCACCGCGCTGCCCGCCGTGTACTTCGCCCTCGCCTGGTGGACGACCGGGCAGACACTGGGCGGGATGGTGCTCGGCATCGCCGTCCGCCGTGCGGACGGCGGCCGGGCCGGGCTGTTCAGGTCTGTCCTGCGGGCCGTGATCGGGCTGCTGCTCGCGCCCCTGTGGTTCGCGGGAATGCTCGTGGTGCTCTCGGACGTCCGCAGGCGGGCCCTGCACGACGTGCTGTTCGGCACCGTGGTCCTGCGCCGGCCGATCCGAGCGAAGGCCTGCCCCGACCCGTCCGCCCGGACGGGTGAGCTGGATGCACCACACCCGTGATCGATGAGACGAAGGAGCCTGGCCATGGCGTCCGACAGGCTGAAGCGCAAAGTGTACGAGAAGAAGATCTTCCCCCTGCAGGCGGAGCTGGTGAAGCTGCAGGAGTGGGTCAGGGCCGAGGGCCAACGGGTGGTCGTGATCTTCGAGGGACGGGACGCGGCCGGGAAAGGGGGCACGATCAAGCGGGTCGCCGAATATCTCAACCCGCGCGTGGCCAGGGTCGTCGCGCTGCCCGCCCCGACGGAGCGGGAGCGGACCCAGTGGTACTTCCAGCGCTACATCGAGCACCTGCCGGCCGCCGGGCAGATCACGCTGTTCGACCGGAGCTGGTACAACCGGGCCGGGGTCGAGCGGGTGATGGGGTTCTGCACGCAGGAGGAGTACACCCGGTTCCTGCACCAGTGCCCCGTCTTCGAGCGGCTGCTGGTGGAGGACGGCATCCTGCTGCGCAAGTACTGGTTCTCGGTCAGCGACGCCGAGCAGGAGCGGCGCTTCCGCGACCGGCAGGAGGACCCGATGCGGCAGTGGAAGCTCTCGGAGATGGATCTGGAGTCCATCACGCGGTGGGAGGAGTACTCCCGCGCCAAGGACGAGATGATGATCCACACCCACATCCCCGAAGCGCCCTGGTACGACGTGGAGAGCGAGGACAAGCGCCGGGCCAGGATCAACATGATCGCCCACCTGCTCTCCACGATCCCGTACCACGAGGTCAAGAAGCCCCATTTCAAGATCCCGCACCGCCCTCGGTCCAGCGGCTACCGCCGGCCCCCTCGGTCGGTGGAGACCCCCGTCCCCGACGCGCTCGCACCCTCCCCGACCTGACCCCTGGTCGATCTGTTCGCGGCGCCTCTGCGCGACCCGCGCCGCGAACTGGGAGACTGGCTCGATGCTGACCATCGGCGAGCTGGCGTCGTACGCCGGAGTGACGGTGCGCGCGGTGCGGCACTATCACGCCAAAGGGCTGCTGCCGGAGCCGGAGCGGGACCGCTCCGGCTATCGGAGGTACGACGCCGGCGCCGTGGTCGAGCTGATCAGGATCAGGACCCTCGCCGAGGCCGGGGTCCCGCTGGCGCGGGTGCGGGAGCTGCTGCGGGCCGGCGAGGAGGAGTTCGCCGCGGCGGTCGCGGACATCGACCGGCGGCTGCGGGCGGAGATCCGGGAGCGGCAGCGGCACCGGGAGCGGATCGCCCGGCTCGCCTCCGGTGACGGCCTGGCGCTGCCCCCGGAGGTGGTCGGGCTCCTCGACCGGCTGCGGGCGCTCGGGGTCGACGAGCGGATCGTCCAGGTCGAACGCGACGGCTGGATCCCGCTGGCCGCGCACTCACCCGACCGAGTCCCGGAGTGGGTGGCACGCAAGCGGGAGCAGCTCGCCGACCCGCGGGTCATCGGCTTCTACCGCACCCTGGGCCAGGCGCTCGACCGGAGCGACGACGACCCGAGGCTGGCCGAGGTGGCCGGCGAGCTGGCCGCCTACCTCACCCGGCTGGCCGACGAACAGGGCGAGGGCTACGTCGGCGACGCCGGCCTCGCGCCGCCGCTCGTCAAGCTGATGGACGCACTGGCGTTCGACACCGCGCCGCCGGCCCGCCGGCTGATCGAGCTGCTGAAGGAGCGAGGCTGGACCGGCTGGACCAAGCTGGAGCGCGTGGACCGGGCACGGGGCGCGGCCGGAACGCGGCCGCCCGGCTCCGCCGAGTAGTCTGGCTGAGAAGACCGACTGGGCGCTGCACTCCCAGGTATGACCTCCCATACGCGAGCATGCGAGGGAACGTCCCCTGATGTTCCTGGTGCGGCGTACGGGGGCAATAGAGGAGCCCCACATGGATCAGCTCAGTCTCGGAGTCGTGTCACAGTCGCGCAAGGAGAATGAGCATCGGCTGGCGATCCATCCGCTGCACCTTGAGCGGATCGACGCCGATCTCCGGGACCGTATCTACCTCGAACATGACTACGGCCGGCGATTCGGCATCTCCGACAAGCACCTGGCACCGTACGTCGCGGGCTTCCTCTCGCGGGAGCGCCTGATGGCGGAGTGCGACGTCATCCTGTTGCCCAAACCACTGATCCAGGACCTCAGAGAGCTGCGTGAGGGACAGATCCTGTGGGGGTGGCCGCACTGCGTTCAGGACGCCGAGGTGACGCAGCTGGCGATCGACCGGCGGCTCACACTGATCGCCTTCGAAGCGATGAACCACTGGAAGAGCGACGGCACGTTCAACCTGCACGTCCTGCACAAGAACAACGAACTGGCCGGCTACTGCTCGGTCCTGCACGCCATGGCGCTCACCGGGACCACGGGGGACTACGGCCGGCGGCTGCGCGCGGTCGTCATCTGTTTCGGGGCGACCGGCCGGGGAGCGGTCACGGCGCTCAACGCGCACGGTGTGAACGACATCGACCTGCTCACCTTCCGCGACGTCACCGCGGTGGCCTCGCCGATCCACTCGGCGCGCATCGTCCGCTTCGAGCACGAAGCCGACGACCTCAACCGCAGTTACGCGCTGACCGACCACGGCCGGGTACCGCTCGCGTCCTTCATCGCCGACCACGACATCGTCGTCAACTGCGTCCTGCAGAACACCGACGACCCGCTGATGTTCGTCACCGAGGACGACCTGGGAGCCTTCGCGCCGGGCACGCTCATCATCGACGTGTCCTGCGACGAGGGGATGGGCTTCAGCTGGGCGCGGCCCACCACGTTCACCGAGCCGATGCTCAAGGTGGGCGACAACATCGACTACTACGGCGTCGACCACAGCCCGTCCTACCTGTGGAACTCGGCCACCTGGGAGATCAGCGAGGCATTGCTGCCGCACCTGCGCACCGTGCTCAGCGGCCCCAAGGGGTGGGACGAGGGCGACACCGTGCGGCGGGCGATCGAGATCCGGGACGGTGTCGTCCAGAACCCCGCCATCCTGTCCTTCCAGGACCGCTCACCCGACTACCCGCATCCACACGTGTAGGGCCTCGCTCAGTCACCCGCTTCCGCATCGAGGCCGCCATCCACCGCGCCGGTGTCGAGGAGGTGCGCCCCGGCATCGTGCAAGGTGATGCCGTAGCCGATCGGCGCGTCCCCAGGAGGCGCGGTGATCGCCTGGAAGCGGGTGTCGCGAGTCGGGCCGTCTCCGGCGAGGTGGCCGCGCAGGTGGCCGGCGCGGTCGTACACGGCCCAGCGCCCGGCGCCCGCCTGGGGCATGGCGGCCGGGTTGTCCTTGAGCCACTGCGCGTTGGCCGCGTGATCGGGCTGCTTGCCGGCCCCATTCGGCCGGGCGGGCTCCATGGCGGTCTGGCCTTCGGTGGTGTGAGTACTGCTCATGTCGCTTCTCGCTTTCTGACGGTGGCTGATGCCTATCAGGGGGTCATGCCGGACGCCTCACCTGCGGAGGCCCAGGGCCAGGCCGGCCAGATCGGCGCTCTGCTCCATGTTCCGCTCCTTCGGCGTGTGCCGGCTGGATCGCTGAGAGGGGCGTCACCGCGGCCCTCTCCGCGATCCGGCTGTGATCAGCCGCTGTCGGCGCCGGAGCGGACGGAAGGCCCGCTGCTCGGGGCGGTGACGCCGCCCGGGTCGTCTCCGCCGGGATCGAGGCGGAAGGGCGGGTAGCGGTCGGTCATCAGAGCGGTGTAGCCGGCGACCCGCAGTCCCCAGCGGTTCAGGCCGAGGATGAGGTCGAACAGTGGCCGGGGGTACTGGCCGGTGACGGCGAGCACGATCCCGGCGATCAGGACGAGCAGGGCGACCAGGCCGCCGCCGCCCCAGCTCCATATCTCGCCGCCGGCCTGCCGGCTGAGCCAGGCGCTGCCGCTGAACAGGATCCCGACGATCAGGAGGTGGGGGATGGCCAGGAGCCACTTGACCAGGACGAGACCGCGGTGCAGCCGCGCGGGGTACTCGACGTTCAGGCCGGCCGGATAGCCGGGAATCTCCCGCAGCGCGAACGGCGGGTAGCGGTCGGTGCCGAGCGCGTTGTAGGCGTAGTAGCCCACCCGCCAGCTCCACCGCATCACGCCGACGTTGAAGTCGAAGAGGGGCCGCGGATAGTGACCGGTGATCAGGATCGCGACCAGCGCGACGAGGCTGAGCACGGAGAAGGCGATCCACAACGGGATCAGGATCAGCACGTGCGGCACGATGAGCAGCCATTTCACCAGCCACAGCCAGCGTGACAGGGCGTCGTCCCGCCGGGCGTGCACCTGGATCGGGTACGGCTGGACCTCAGGTGTGGGAGCGCGGGTGTTCGCCGGGATCGTCGAGCTCATGGTCGTTTCCTCTCTTGGCGGAGTCGTTCTCCGTGCGGATGAACGTGCCGAGAGGCCGGACCGCGTCCACCTTGGCCGGGAGCCAGGTGGCCGCCGGGAGAGGCGGCCGACGTACGAAATGTCCTCGGTGCTGTGAATGTAGCTCATTCCGCGATGCGGGGAAATATATGCGGCCGTCATCAGTGGAATCGGCGCAGTTATCGATTGCGGTGATAACAGGGCCGGGCAATTGTTTGTTTTCGGGATCAGGCGAATGAGTAATAGCCCTTGTCATCGTCATGGGCTCCGGCGCGGTGGTGCGGTCAGGCGGCCGGGTCGCTGTCGGGCAGGAGATCGGACGGCAGCGGCGGTGCGAAGGGCGGCTGAGCCATGGGTTCGAGCCAGCCGAGCCGCTTGGCGAGCTGCCTGGCGCTGTCGATGACGGTGGCGATGCGGGGAGAGGGGTTCGTGTCGTGCCACAGGAGCGACCAGGGGTAGTGCGTGGCGGGTTCGATCAGGGGCCGCCAGGTGGTGCCCGGCCGGTTGGAGGTGCGGAAGGAGGCGGGGACGCAGTGCACGCAGCGGTGCTGGAGCACGAGGTCGGCGGCGGCGCGGGTGCTTTCGACCGTGCCCTCGTAGACGGTGGGCGCGAACCCGGCCGAGCGGCACAACTCGACGACGAAGCTGTTCAGCTCCGGCGTCTGGGACTCCTCGCCGAGCAGCAGGAGCTCGTCGGCCAGGGCGGCGACGGGCACGCCGTCCAGGCCGGCGAAGCGGTGGTCGTCGGGCACCAGCACGCCGAGCGGATCGAGTCTGATCAGCTCGGACGCCAGCGCCGGCCAGGTCTGGGAGGTGGCTCCGATGCCGATGTCCAGCCGCCCGCCGGCCAGCTGCCGGTACTGCTCGGGGGTGTCCGCTTCGACCTGGTGGATCGTGAAATCGGGGTGGGCGCGCTGGAATTCGCGCAGGATCTGCGGCATGGTGTCGTAGCCGGCGTCGATGATGCCGGCGCGCAAGGTGGGAGCTGAGGCGACGGCGTTGCGTGCGGCCTGCCCGGCCCGGCCCACGTGGTCGAGGATCTGGCGCGCCTCGACGAGGAAGACGGCCCCGGCCGGGGTCAGGTCGACATGGTGGGTGCTGCGATCCAGCAGCCGCACCCCCAGCTCGCGCTCCAGCCGCTGGATCTGCTGGCTCAGGGCCGACTGCACGATGTGCTCACGGGCCGCGGCCCGGCCGAAATGCAGCTCCTCGGCCAGGGTCACGAAATAGCGCAGCTGACGTAACTCCATGCCCCCTCCCTCAAGCGGGCGGCGCCGATCCAGATCGTCTTTCACCACTCTAGGCGGTCAAGACACTGGTGGGCAGCAGCGATACGGCAGGGGGCGCCGGTCAGTCCGCGGCCGGGGCGCGGGCTTGCCGGGGGCCGGCGGTCCGGTGGCGTTGGGTGCGGTCGTGATCGGGCCAGTGCACGTCGCTCGCCCAGCCGAGCCGCTCGAACAGGCGGATCATGGCGGCTGACGGGTCGAGCTGCCCGCGCTGGAGGCCGTGGCGGGCGCAGGTGGGCTGGCTGTGGTGGCCGTTGTGCCAGCTCTCGCCGAAGGAGAGCAGGGCCAGTGGCCACAGGTTGGTGGAGCGGTCGTGGCGGCGGGTCTTGAAGGGCCTGTCGCCGATCAGGTGGCACAGGGAGTTGACGCTCCAGGTGACGTGCTGCAACAGCGCGGCGCGGATCAGCCCGGCCCACAGGAAGGCGGTCAGTGCGCCGTACAGGGTGCCGGTGATCGCCCAGCCGGCCAGGAACGGCAGCGCCAGCGACAGCGCGCACAGCGCGGGGAAGGCGCGTGCGACGCGGGTCATGGCCGGATCGGCCAGCAGGTCGGGAGCGTAGCGCTCGGCCGGGGTCTGGTCGTCGGCGAACAGCCACCCCAGGTGGGAGTGGGCAAGCCCCCGCAGCTGCCCACGCAGGCTGGTGCCGTACCGGTAGGGAGAGTGCGGATCACCGGGCCGGTCGGTGAAGGCGTGGTGGCGGCGATGCACCGCCACCCAGTCGATCACGTTTCCCTGGAAACCCATCGACCCGGCGACCGCCAGCGCGACGCGCAACCATGGCCGGGCGGTGAAGGAGGCATGGGTGAGCAGCCGGTGGAAGCCGACCGTCACCCCCAGGCCGGTCACCACATAGAGGCCCGCGGCCAGCAGGAGGTCGGTGAGCACGACTCCCTGGCCCCACGCCAGGAAGATCGCGACGCCGAGCGCGACGAACGGCAGCACGACGATCGCCGCCGTCAGCCCGATGTGCGCCTTGCCGGCCGGTGCGTGCCGGCCGGCCTCGGGGAACGGCGATGCGCCGTCGTAGTCCTGCCGATCTTTGACCGGCTGCTGAGAAATGGTCATGAAGCCTCTTTCGTCGTCTATACAGTCCGCCGGTGCACGTAACACCATCGCCAGGTCGACGCCGGCTCTACGACCCCGGCCACGGGGTGGTCGGTTTCCTGGTAATGCGCCTTGGCGTGGCCGCCGCGCGAATCGTCGGAGCAGGCCACCCACCCGCAGGTCAGGCACACCAGCAACCTCGTCCAGGTCCGGCCGGCGCTCAGACATTCCTTGCATTCGAGTGGTCCGTGCTCCACGGCCCGGAGCACGTCGACGTGCTCGCAGCGCGGGGCCTGACCGTTCAGGCCGGCACGTGCGGACACGATCGTTCCCTCTGCGTCCAGGGTCATCACTAGCCCCTTACGGTGACAGCGACGCAAGCTGCGCCGACTTGTCCGCTACGAGTCAAGGTGATCGGCGAGCAGCCGGAAACGGGCAATCGCAGCTAGGCTCATCAGCTCAGGAGATAGCGAGTTCTGAAGGGGTTGCCGGAGCGCTCCGGCCGAAGCCGTACATTGCATGAATGCCATCGCCTGGTTTTCGCAAAATTCCCCGGGGCTCACCGGAAATCGCGTTGCCGGTCGCTGTTCCGGAATTCGGGGTATAATAAAAATACCGAGGACATTTCGAGCGTTGGCATTAAGGTCGGCGTCGCCCACGGCGATAGATCATCCGCGGGTTCGCAGCCCGGGTAGGTCAGGCGACCATGACGCCGACACTTCTCTCTCATCTGATGCCGCTCAGCGCCGTCGCGTCCGCGGTTCCGGCCAGTGACTCGACCGTCCGGCTCAGCCTCGATCCCGTGCTCGACCGGCGCGCCACCGTGGACGGGGCCTGGTGGCCGTACTCTCGCGACGCCGCCGCCGAGCTCCCCGGTCTCATCGCCGCCGTCGACCAGCGGCTCGGCCGGGTCACACTGAGCGTCGGCGTCTACCGGGACTCATGGGACCACATCCCGCGCCGCATCCAGGCGCGAGGGCGCCAGATCAGGGTCGGCTGGTTCCACCACACCGATCCCCGCGTGATCACCCTGATGTCCGCCGGGGCCGACCCCATCACCCTGCTGGTCTTCGAGCCGGGCACCGCCACCACCGCCGTCGAGGCCGCGCCCAGGCCCGCCAGCCGGGACACCACCGGCTTCGAGCTTTCCGGCACCCTCCTCACCACCCACCTTCTCGCCGCGGCGCGCACACCGAGGGGCCGGGGCCGGCTAGCCGCCGTTCCCAGCTTCTCCGATCGGAGAACCTCATGACCGTCATCGACACGGCCAGGCCCGCTGAGGCGGGCGCATCGGCCGCCACCACCGTCCATCTGTCCGGCGAGATCGACATCTTCGTCAGCAAAGCGCTTCGCCGGCGGCTGCTGGACACGCTGCGCCACAGCACGAACCTGCTCATCCTCGACCTGTCCCAGGTGTCGTTCTGCGACTCCTCGGGCCTGGCCGTGCTGGTCGGCATCCAGCGCCGCGCCCGAGCCCGGGGCATCACGCTCGCCCTGGCCAATCCGGGCCCGTACACGGCCCACATCCTGCACATCACCGGCCTGGACCGCAGCCTGCAGATCATGGCCTGACCGCGCGGGGCCTTTAGAGTGAGGTGCCGGGCCCTGTGGCCGAAGGCTCCGCACCACCTCTCGGAGGCGTCATGCGCACAGGCATCGTGGTCACGGCCCGGCCCGGAGTGGAAGACCTCGCCGTACGCGCCGAGCAGCTCGGCTTCAGCAGCTTCTGGGTCTACGACACGCCGATGCTCCACGGCGATCCGTTCGTGGCGCTGGCCCTGTGCGCGAAGGTCACCAGCCGCATCAAGCTCGGGATCGGCGTGACGTCACCGGCGTTGCGGTCCATACCGGCCGCGGCGAGCGCGTTCGCCAGCCTGAACGCGCTGGCGCCGGGCCGGATCATCTGCGGCGTCGGCACCGGGAACACCGCCCGGCGCGCCCTGGGGCTGCTGCCGGGCACGACCGCCGAGCTCGACACGTTCACCGCCGCGCTGCAGGAGCTGTGCGCGGGGCGCACCGTCGCCTACCGCGAGGGCGGCCAGGTCCGCGACATCCGGCTCCTGCATGCCGGGCCGCACGTGAACACCGCCGACCCCATCGAGTTCCTGGTGGCCGCGAACGGCCTCAAGGCCGCCGCCGTCGCCGGCCGCCGCGGCACCGGCATCATGTCCTTCGGGCTCCTGGACCCCGCCGCCTGGCACGCGCTCGACCACGCCCGCCGTCAGGCCGCCGCCGCGCCCCGCGACGCGGGCTCCTACGTCATGACCGCCCTGCACGTGCTCGACGAGGGCGAGGACCCCTACGGCGACACGGTCAAGGACGCCACGGGTCACATCGTCATGTCGCTGCTGATCTTCGCCGCCGAGGCCCCCGCCTTCGCCGGGCGTCTCGGCGCCGGGGAGCGCGACGCGGTACGGCGGCTGCTCGACCGGCGGGGCGCCACGGCCGTCGCGCCGGACCGGCACACCGCGCTCTACCCCGCCTACCTGGAGCGCATCGCCCCGGCCGACCGGGACCTGATCCTGCCGTCGCTGATCGACGCACTGACCCTGGCCGGAACGCCGGACGACCTCCGCACCCGCATCGCCACCCTGGAAGAGGCCGGGATCGACGAGATCGTCATCCATCCGGTGCTCGATCCGCCGGCGGAGATGGCCGAGCTCGCGAAACTGACGTCCTGAACCGGCTCCGGAGGGGGGACCATCTCACTTGATACGGTATCGAGTGAATGGATGGCCGGTAATGTGCCTTCATGACCGCCGACGTTCCGCACGAAACCACCGCCCCGCGGGTGACCGACCGGCCGGGGGACGCCTCGCCTTTCGCTCTCGGCCTGCTGCTGCGCCGGGCGCACTGGCGCGCGGCCGCGGTGATGACGGAGGCGCTGCGGCCGCTCGGCATCGAGCTGCGGCATTTCGCCGTGCTGATCGTGCTGGTCGACCGCGGGCCCACGGTGCAGCGGGACCTGGCGGCCGCGACGGGGTCGGACAAGGCGGGCATCATGCGGGTCGTGGACGACCTGGAGCGTGAGGGGCTGGCCGTACGCAAGGCCGTTCCCGGGGACCGGCGGGTGCGGGCAGTGGAGATCACGCCCCAGGGCGTCGAGCTGTTCGACGCCGCGCACGTGGCGGCCGAGCCGGTGGGGGAGCGGCTGGTCGCCGGCCTGGGGCCGGGCGAGGCCGAGCAGCTGGCGGATCTGCTGACCCGGTTCGCCTATCCCGACGCCGAGTAGCGGCAGGCCGGGCGCGGAGAACGGTGCGGCGCCCGCTCACGGCAGGCTTCATGGGTCACCATGTTTCCGAGGCGGGACCTCGCCTGCCCACTTAGTAGTATTGAATGATACTGTCGTGAATGTAACGAAGGGAGGTGGGTGATCGTGGACGTCTATGAGGCGGTCACGAGCCGGCGGGCCGTTCGCGGATTCACCGACCGGCAGGTCCCGGGGAAGGTGCTGGAGCGCGTGCTGTCCGCCGCGGCCTGGGCGCCGTCCGGATCGAACCTTCAGCCGTGGAACTCGTACGTGGTGACCGGCGGGCCGCTGGCCGAGCTCAAGAAGCGGGCCGGCCGGCGCGCGGCCACCGGCGACCCGTGGGACGAGCGGGAGTACGAGATGTACCCGTCCGAGTTGAAGTCCCCGTACCGCGAGCGCCGATCCGCCTTCGGCGCGGAACGCTACGGCGCACTCGGCATCTCGCGCGACGACCTGGAGGCACGCCAGCGGGCCGCCGTCGCGAACTGGGACTGCTTCGGCGCGCCCGCCGCCCTGTTCTGCTACATCGACCGCGACCTGGGCCCGCCCCAGTGGGCCGACGTCGGCATGTATCTGCAGACCGTCATGCTGCTGCTCCGCGCGGAAGGGCTGCACAGCTGCACGCAGATGGCGTGGTCGGTGTATCGCACGACCGTCGCGGAGATCCTGTCGCCCCCGGACGAGCTCATCCTCTTCTGCGGCATGTCGATCGGCTACGAGGACGCCACGGCAGGCCACCCCCGTACGGGCCGGGCGCCGCTCGCCGAGACCGTCACGTTCGTCGGCGGTTAGCAGAAGTTCCCATGAGCACCACAACACAAGGAGAGACATGACCGACCGATTCCGCCTCGGCGGCGACCGCACGATCGACCGGCTCGGCTTCGGCGCCATGCGCCTGCCCCAGAGCGGCCCCGGCGGCCCCGCCCGCGACCCCGAGTCCGGCCGCGCCGTCCTGCGCCGGGCCGTCGAGCTCGGCGTCGACCACATCGACACCGCCGACTTCTACCGCAGCCAGGACGGCTCGGTGCGCGCCAACGCCCTGATCCGCGAGACGCTGTCCCCGTACCAGGACGCCCTGGTCATCGCCACCAAGGTCGGCCCGATCTTCGGTCCCGGCGGCCCCCGCCAGGGCACCGCCGCCGATCTCCGGCCGCAGGTCGAAGCCAACCTCGAAAGCCTCGGCCTGGACCGCCTCGACCTGGTCTATTTGCGCGTCGGCACGATGGAGGTCCCGCACGGCGAGTCGCTCGCCGAACGCTTCGAGGCGCTCGCCGCGCTGCGCGAGGAGGGCCTGATCCGGCACCTGGGCATCAGCAACGTCGATGCCGGCCATCTGGCCGAGGCCCGCGCCATCGCTCCCGTCGCGGCCGTCCAGAACAACTTCCACCTCGCCAACCGCGCCGAGACGGCCGTCCTGGACGCCTGCGCGCAGGCCGGCATCGCCTTCGTCCCCTTCTTCCCCCTCGGGGGCGGCCGGACGGGCATCGACGACCCCGGGCTCGTCAAGGTCGCCGAGCGGCACGGCGCCACCGTTCAGCAGATCGCCCTGGCCTGGCTGCTGGCCCTGTCCCCGGTGGCCCTGGCCATCCCCGGCACCGGCTCCGCGGCCCACCTGGAGGAGAACCTGGCCGCCCGCTCGATCGCCCTCACCGAGGAGGACCTCGCCGACCTCGCCTGACCTTACTCCAGGCTCGCGAGCTCGCTCTCGAAGCGCCTGCGCAGCGCGTCCTTCTCCGGCTCGGGCAGCCAGCACGCCGCCACCCCGGCCAGCGCCATCGCGCGCAACCGCTCATCCGGTACGCCGAGCTGATCGGAGAGGATCCGATACTCGTTCGCCAGCGACGTCGGGAACATCCCAGGGTCGTCGGAAGCGGGAATGACGTTGAGCCCGGCGTCGAGCATCGCCTCGATCGAGGCCCGCCGCCACGGCCGCCACGAGCGCCGCGAGGTGGTCGAGATGACCGTGAACGGGATCTGCTCGTCCCTGACCCTGGCCACGACCTCGTCGTCCTCCAGGACGAAGTAGCCGTGGTCGATCCGGTCGCACCCGAGCACGTCGAGGCAGGTGATCGTGTTCACGGCGACGGGCGCGTGCTCGGAGGAGTGCGCGGTACGGCGCAGCCCGGCCGCGCCGGCGAGCCGGAACGCGGCCTCGAACCGCTCGGGCGGCCCGGCGGTCTCCAGGTTGTCCAGCCCGATCCCGGCCACGTAGTCGTGCGGGTGGTCCGCCACTGTGCGCACCCAGGAGAGCGCCTCGTCGCCCGACCTGCTCCGGTCGACCGCCGCGATGAGCCTGCCCGACATGCCGAAGTCGCGTTCGGCCATCCTGATGCCCTCGGCGTACGCCTCGACCACCGTGGCGTAGCCGAGCTTCTCCTGATGTTCGGTCAGCGCGTCGAAGGAGAGCTCGAGGTGCCTGGTCGCGCTGGTCCGGTGGGCGTTCTCGAACGCCTCGTAGGTGATCCTGGTGAGATCGTCGGCGTCGCGCAGGACCTGGAGGACCCACGAGGACACCTGGAACAACGAGTAGGAGACCTCGGGCTCGTCCGCGCTCCTGCCCTGCGGGACCGGGACCCGGGTGTTCAGGTAGAGCGCCGGGTCCGGCGGGAGCGAGTTCACGTCCGCGTAGATCCGTTCTGGCGAGTCGGGCAGGTCGAGCCCTTCCCGCTTGGCCAGCTCGGCGAAGGTCGAGGCGCGCACGGTGCCGATGAGGTGGCAGTGCAGATCGACCTTGGGCATCAGGTCGAGATTCACTTGCCGGCCACCTCACGGGCGAAGCGGTCGACCCAGGTGGCGCGGGTGTCGACGAGCTGGGTGGGGTCGAGGGTCTTGAACCCGGCGGCCACGGGGTCCTTCGCCGCCTCGCCGGTGACCTTGGCGATGTCGGCCGGGATCTCGGCCTTCGGGTTCGTGGGCAGGTCACCGGCGGCCTTCGCCATGGCGCTCTGCGCCTCGGCCGACAGCATGTAGTCGATGAACTTCGCCGCCCCCGCCTGGTTGCGCGCGCCCTTGGGGATCATCGCCCGGTTGGTGGCCATGTAGCGGCCCTTGGCGGGAGCCGTCCAGGCGATCGGCTCGCCCGAGGTGACCAGCTTGGTGGCGAAGCCGCTCAGCGCGTCGGCGGCGACGATCTCGCCCTGGGTGAGCAGGTTCGTGACCTCGGTCGAGGAGGTGTAGAACTGCAGGACGTTCGGCGCCCAGCCGGACAGGGTCTGCAACGAGGTGTCGATGTCGTAGGGGCCCTTGCCGTACGACTCGCCCACCCCCGAGATCATGAGCTGCCCGGCGGTCACCGAGATGTCGGGCAGCGCGACCTTCCCCTTGTTCGCCGGGTTCGCGAACAGCTCCCAGTCGGCGGCCTGCTTCTGGCTGAGCTTGCCGGTGTTGTAGATGATCCCGTTGAGCTGGTGGGTGTAGGCCGGGCCCTCGTAGGAGCCCTCGGTCGCGAACGGCGCGAGCTCCTTGACGTTGGGCACGTCGACCTTCTGGAAGAGCCCGTCCTTCTGCCCGAGCGCGGCGAAGTAGTCGGAGATCAGCACCACGTCCGCCTCAGGCTCACCCTTGGCGAGCTTCAGCTTCGACAGCCGGTCGGCGTTGGAGCCGGTGTCCAGCTCGACCTTGATCCCCGTCTGCTTGGTGAACGGCGCGACGACCGCCTGCTCGAACTCCTTCACCCCGAAGGGGAAGGTGCTGACGACGAGGGTGTTCTGATCGGCCTGCTTCTCGGAGCCGGAGCCGGAACATCCGGCTGCGGCGAGCACTGTCAGAGCAGCGGCCAGTACGGCACGGCGCGTGGGCATGGGGTCGTTCCTTCTCTCGGCGGGCTTTCAGCGGGGGAGTGGGACCAGGTGGTCGTCGGGCGCGATCACCGTGACGCGCGCTCCGGGGGTCAGGGCCGCGCCACCGCGCACGTCGGCGAGCAGCCTGACGGTCGCGCCCGACGGGTCGGCCACGTCGAGCGAGACCAGCAGGTCGACGCCGCGGAAGGCCACGTCGGCCACCGTCGCGTCAAGACCGGGGCCGTTCTCGGCGATGCGCAGATGCTCGGGCCGGATGGTCAGCGGGGTGCCGTCGGCGGCGGTGAGGAAATTCTCGTAGCCGAGGAACTCGGCGACGAAGCGGTCGGCCGGACGGGGGAAGATCTGCTGCGGGGAGCCCTGCTGCACGATCCTGCCCTCGTTCATGATGACCATCTCGTCGGACATCTCCAGCGCCTCGTCCTGGTCATGGGTGACGAGGATGACGGTCAGCCGGGTCTCCGCCTGGATGCGCCTGATCTCGGTCCGCATCTGGACGCGCAGGCGGGCGTCGAGGTTCGACAGCGGCTCGTCGAGCAGCAGGAGCTTGGGCCTGATCGCGATCGCCCTGGCCAGGGCCACCCGCTGCTGCTGGCCGCCGGAGAGCTTCTTCGGCTTGCGGCCGGCCAGGTGCGCGAGCCCGACGAGCTCCAGCGTCTCCATGACCCGCGACCGTCTCTCCGCGGCCGGCACCTTGCGCAGCTTGAGCCCGTAACCGACGTTGTCGGCCACCGTCATGTGCGGGAACAGCGCGTACGACTGGAAGACCATCCCCAGGTCGCGCTTCTCCGGCGGCGTGCGCGTGCTGTCGATCCCGTCGATGCGGATCGTCCCCGACGTCGGCGCCGAGTAGCCCGCGATCATCCTGAGCGTGGTGGTCTTGCCGCAGCCGCTCGGGCCCAGCAGCGTCGTCAGCTTCCCGGAAGGCACGGCGAGGTCGATCTCATCGACGGCGGTGAAGGAGCCGAACCTCTGGGTGACTCCGATCAGCTCGGCGGCGGCGGTCATTGGTTGATCCCTCCGAAGATCTTGGCGAATCCGACCGTGCGCTCGGCGATCACCGCGATGACCACGGTGGCGGCCAGGATGAGGGTGGAAGCGGCGGCCACCATCGGGTCGTAGGACTGCTGCACGTAGTCGAGCATCGTCACCGGCAGCGTCCGGAAGTCGCGCCCCTGCAGCAGCAGCGACAGCGGCACGTTGTTGAAGGACGTGACGACGCTGAGCAGCCCGGCGGAGAAGATCCCAGGACGCAGGACGGGCAACGTCACGTTGAAGAACGCGCGCAGCGGCGAGGCGCCGAGCCCCCGGGCGGCCTCCTCCAGCCCCGGGTCGGCCAGCGCGAGCGAGGCGCCGGTCACGCGCACCGCGTAGGGCAGCATCAGCGCGGTGTGCCCGACCAGCAGGGTGCTGAAGTTGTCCAGGTCCAGGCCGACCATCAGCTGCTGGAACAGCGCGAGGCCGACGACCAGCTCGGGGACGATGAGCGGCGACAGGAACAACCCCTCGACCAGGCCCTTGCCGGG
Source organism: Nonomuraea rosea (assembly GCF_039539705.1). Taxonomy (NCBI): domain Bacteria; kingdom Bacillati; phylum Actinomycetota; class Actinomycetes; order Streptosporangiales; family Streptosporangiaceae; genus Nonomuraea; species Nonomuraea rosea. Next base: position 86,179 of record NZ_BAABDQ010000047.1, read on the forward strand.
AAGCTTGCCACGGTGGATGGCGAGCGTGGCGGGCACGCCGACCAGCAGCGCGAGCACGGTGGCGAGGACGGCGAGCTCCAGGCTGGAGATCGCGGCCTCGATGAACGGCTCGTAGCCGAGCGCCTCCCCGAACCAGCGCAGCGAGATCCCGTCGGGCGGGAACCTCAGGGTGCTTCCCGCCGTGAAGGCGGTGGCGACCACGAAGATGATCGGCACGATCATGATGACGTAGCCGATGACCGCGAGCGCCGCCGTGATCGGCCGCTTCATGAGGTGGCCCCCTTCCGCCCGATCAGCGAGGACAGCCCGGAGACCAGGAAGACCAGGACCGTCATGATGAGCGCCGTCGCCGAGGCGGAGGCCCAGTCGAGCGTGGTGCTCGCGTAGTTGAAGAGCTGCGTGGAGAGCATCCGCTGGCTGGAGCCGCCGAGCAGATAGGGCGTGGTGTACGCGGTGACGGACCCGGCGAAGACCAGGGTGGCGGCCACCACGATGCCCGGCATGGTCAGCGGGATGACGACGTTCCACATCGTCCGGATCCTGCTCGCGCCGAGCCCGCGCGAGGCGTCGTCCAGGCCGGGATCGACCTGGGCCACGGCCGAGTAGCAGGAGATGATCGCCAGCGGCAGGAACAGCTGGGTGAGGCCGAGGACGATCGCCAGCTTGGTGTAGAGCAGTTGCGGCGCCACGTCCACGAGGCCGAGCTGCACGAGCAGCTGACCGAGCGCCCCCTTGGAGCCGAGGATCACCAGCCAGCCGAACGTCCGCACCACGTTGCTCAGCATCAGTGGGAAGATCGCCACTGCCAGGAAGATGCCGCTCCAGCGCGACGGGGAGCGGGCCAGCCAGTAGGCGATGGGAAAGCCGAGGACGACGCAGATGATCGTGACAGCCAGGGCCAGCCCGACCGTACGCCCGATCACCTCCAGGTCGTAGGGATCCGTGAGCATCTCGCCCAGGCGTGCGAAGATCTCGCCGGTCGGCACGTCCGGCGGCGCGAAGAGCATCGCGGCGGAGGGGATGAGGAATCCCGCGACGAGGAGGACGAGACCGGGCACCAGTAGAAAGGCCGATTTGCGGGAGATGTCGGCATCCTTTCTCAGTGGCGTACGCTGGGGGTGGAACCGGTTGCGGAACCGGTTGCATGAGCCTGACCATAGATTATGAGCGCCCTCGCGCACAAACCCCCGCGTTAACTGCGTGTAACGACTCAAGGAGCAGCTGTGCCGACACTCGCGGACGTCGCCGCGCTGGCCGGGGTTTCCAAGGCGACGGCCTCCCGCGCCCTGGGCCGGCCGGACCTGGCCGCCCCGGAGACGGTGGCCCGCGTCCGCGCAGCCGCCGAGCAGCTCGGGTTCGTCCCCAACCGGGCGGCCACCCAGCTCGCCCGCGGGAAGACCGGGGTGGTCGCCATCGTGGTCCCCACGCTCGACAACACCTTCTTCACGCCGATCATCGGCGGCGCCCAGGCGCGCGCGGCCGAGTCGGGCATGCAGCTGACCATCGCGGTGCACTCCCTGGAGCACTCGGCCCAGCTCGCCGCGGTCGAGCAGCTCGCGCACCAGGTCGACGGCTTCCTGCTCACCGCGCCCCGGGGGTCGGACGAGATCGTCCGCGCCGCCGCGTCGTACAAGCCGACCGTGCTCATCGACCGCGAGATCGAGGGCATGACCTCGGCGGTCGCCGACACCGCCACCGCCTTCGGGGCGCTCGTCACCTGGTTCGCCGAGAAGGGCCACGAGCGCGTCGTCTACATCGGCGGCCCGGCGGGCTCCTGGCAGGATCGCCAGCGCCAGGCGGCCATCCGCGCCGCGGCCGGGCCGAGCGGCGCGGCGCTGACCATGCTTGGCCCCTTCCCCTCGACGTTCGCCGCCGGGGTGGAGACGGCAGAGGCCGTGCTGGCCGCCCGCGCCACCGCCGTGGTCCCGTACGCGACCTCGATCGGTCTCGGCCTCATGTTCGCCCTGCTCAGCCGCGGGATCCACGACGTCGTGGTCAGCTCGGAGCGCATGGTCGTCGACAGCCTCGGCCTGGGCGACGTCCCCTCGATCGACGTGGACGGCGAGAAGCTCGGCGCCGTGGCCATGGACCAGCTCATGACCCTCCTCGGCGAGCGCAGGGAGCCGCCACCGCCCACGAGACGCCGCCTGACCGTCCCGATCAGCTAGCTCGGCACGCGCCGGGTCAGCGGCGTCGCAGAGCGAGCAGCTCCGAGACCGTGACGAATCGGTATCCCTGGTCGCGCAGGCCGGTGATCAGGCCTTCGATGGCCGCACGGGTGTTCTGCCCGCTGGCGTACCACGGATGCAGCAGGATGATCGACCCCGGCCTGGTCTCCGCCCGCACGGCCGTGACGATCTCGGCGGCCGTGGGAGTCGTGCCGGAGTCGGGCTCCACGTCCCACATGACCGTGTGCCTCTGGTGATCGGCCAGATACAGCGGCAGCACCAGCAGCTTCTTGCCCGTCGGCGGGCGGAAGAGGATCTCGCCGCCCTGGCCTGCCCCGCGGATGGCCGCGTCGGTGCGCTCGACCTCGCTCGCCACCGTGGAGGGAGAGACGAAGACCATCCGCTGGTGGGTGTAGGTGTGGTTGGCCAGCTGATGCCCCTGGGCGACGAGCGCCTTCGCGTCCTGCGGCCGGGCTTCGACCTGGGAGCCGACGACGAAGAACGTCGCGTGGACGCGCTGCTCGGCGAGGATCGCGATGATCTCTGAGGTGTGCTGGTCGGGGCCGTCGTCGAAGGTCAGGGCGACGACCTTCTCGCCGGTCGCCACGCGGTCGGTCAGCTCGCCCGCGAGCTGGAAGGTCCGTGCGTTCATCAGCTCGTACAGGCCGATCGCTCCTAAGAGGAGGACGGCGAGAAGGGCCGCGAGGAGCTTGCGCCATCTTCTCCGCACGGGCGTTGCTGCTGCGCTCATGGGTGATCATGAAATCACAAGCCGGGAGATCCGGTGGCCGTGGTCGCACAACCGGGCTACGGTGGCGCAGCGGGGCCGGCGACGCCGGCCACCGGGAATGGGGACGCGGTGAGCGGGAGGCAGGCGGAGGGGCGCATCGAGCGCGCCAGACAGCTTTATGAGCGTGCCGTCTACGCCGGTGACTCCGGCGTGCTGGCCACGGCCGAGCAGGACCTGGACAAGGTCGAGGCGGATCTCGCGGTGGCCCGGGGCCAGATCCTGCATGCGCGCTTTTTTGACGATCGGCACGAGGACCCGCGTGAGCTGGCCCTGTTCGAGCGTGCGGCCCAGCTGTATCGCCTGCTCGGTGATGTGGCCGGCGAGGCTGAGTCGTTGTTCTGGATGGGCTGTTTTCACCAGGTCGTCCGGGATGATGCCGGGACGGCGGTCCCCCTCTTCGAGCAGTCGTACGCATTGGCGACGCGGGCCGGGGACCGGCCCACCCAGGCCGAGGCGCTTCGGCATCTGGGGATCGCGGAGCATTTCGCCGGCCGGTGGGACGCCGCGCGGGAGCGGCTGGAGGAATCGGTGCGGCTGCGCCGGGAGATCGGGCTGCCGGCCGGTGTCGCGGCCAACCAGGTGGGGCTCATCTACATCGCCGCCGCACAGAACCGCCGTGACGACGCGCTGGCGCTGGCAGAGGAGGCGTACCGCACCGCCGAGTCCTGCGGGGCCGAGCGCATCATGCGCCAGATCGAGGAAGCCCGCGCGCAGATCATGACGTCTGATGCCGATCCGGGCGAGGCGCACGACCCGGGGACACCCTGAGGGTCTAGCGGTCGTGTTTCCGCAGCCAGTCGACGTAGTCCGGGACGGCGCGCTCGACGTCGTACTCCGGCCGGAAGCCGGTGTCCTCCCGCAGTCGGGTGATGTCGAGGTAGTTGTCCGGAGGCCGGTCGGGATTGCGGCCTTCCGGCAGGGTGATCCCCGCACCCGGCACGGCGGCGTTGATCGCGGCGACGACCTCGCCGTAGCGCACCAGCCGCCCGGCCGAGACGTTGTAGGCGCGGTGGTTCAGCCGGTCGGCGAGCATGAGCAGCGCGATCGCCCGGCCGCAGTCCTTCACGTAGCAGAGGTCGCCGCCGTCCTCGGCGTACGCCGGCGGACGGGGCGGGGTGAGATCGGGGTCCTCGCCCCAGACCGCCGCGCTGAGCAGGCGGGGAAGGGCGAAGAACGGCGAATCGGGCAGGCCGAGCGGCCCCCAGATGGTGCCGATCCGCAGGCTCACCGCGTCGAACCCGGCACTGTCGCCGGCCAGCGAGGCGAACAGCTCCGCGGTCTTCTTGAACACCGGGATCCGGTGCGCCGCCACCACCGGCAGCGCTGAGTCCTCGCGCCACGGGACCGCGCCCATTCCCGTAGCCACTCCCGCGTACACGCTGATGGAACTGGCGACGGAGAAGCGCCGCACGCCCCACACCGTCGCCGCCTTGAGCGCGTTGAGCAGCCCGAGAGTGTCGGCGCGGAGGTACTCGACCGGATCGGGCAGGTCGTAGCGGGCCGCCGCGAGGTGCACGATGCCGGTGATCTCGTGCCGCCTCCCGATGCCGAGGAAGGCCGCCTCGTCTGTGGTGTCCAGCGGCTCGACGACGACCCGGCCGCCGGGCTCGCCGTCGAGGTATTCAGGCAGCCGGGTGGACCGGTGCGCGGTGAGCACGACGGATTCGCCCAGGTCGAGCAGCGCCCGTGCGGTGTGCGACCCGATGGAACCCAGGCCGCCGGTGATGAGGATCATGCCCTGCCCTTCCTGGCTCGCTGACGATCAATTGGGCTCGATGAGCGCGACGACCCGCTCCTCGTCGCGGGTGTAGGGGCTGCCGGTGTACTTCGCGGCGATCCGGTCGACGATCTCCCAGGCGGCGTCGCCCTCGATCCACTCGACGACCCTGCCGCGGAGGAGGACCGGGTGGTACGGGTTGTCGGCCGGCGTCAGGGAGAGCGCCACGCGCGGGTCGCGCCGCAGGTTGCGGGCCTTGCGGGAGCCCGGCCCGGTGAAGATCGCGATGTGGTCGCCGTGCGTGTCGGCATAGACGGGAACGGAGTGGGGCGAGCCGTCGGGCAGGATGGTGGCGAGGTGGGCGAACGAGGTGCCGCCGAGCACACGGCGGAGGTCGGGGTCGAGCATCGGGATCATCTCCTGGCATGAGGTCTGTGCTGGGGGTGTCTGGGTGAAGGGCGGCCGGCGAGGACGTCTTCGCCGGGCGCCGAGGATCATCGCTCGACCGCGTAGTGCAGATGGGTGACGCCGGGCGCCGGGACGGCCTCGATGAGGCGGAGGCGCACGTGCTCGGGAAGCGCCTGGAAGAAGGGCCGGCCGCCGCCGAGCAGGATCGGCACCTGATGCAGGATCACCTCGTCGACGAGCCCCGCCTTCAGCGCCTCCGTCACGACGCCGCCGCCCATGAGGCCGACGTCGAGGTCGCCGGCGGCCTCGCGGGCCGCCGCGATCGCGTCCTCGATGCCGGTGGTGACCAGGGTCTGCCGCTCGGTGATCTCCGGTGCGGGCCGATGGCTGAGCACGACCAGCCGGGCCTCCGGGTGCGGGCTGCCACCGCCGAAACGGTCGGAGTCCTCGTAGGTGTTGCGCCCCGCCACGATCGCGCCCACGCGTCCGGCGAGGCCGTCGAAGACGCGGGCGCTGGGCTCGCTCAGCTTGAACCCGCCGAACACCTGGCTGGGCGTGTCGCCGTCGAAGTACCAGTCGAAGAGCATCGTCCCGTCGCCCAGCCCGCGCCCGGCGCCGGGATCGCGGCCGGTGATGTAACCGTCGACGGATACCGCGTGGGCGCCCATGACCTTGGTCATTTTCGTCGTCCTTTTCTAGAGTTCCTTCAAGAGACTCTGCGAGCGTAACAGCCAGAGTTCCCTAAAGGAACCCCAATTGCTAGACTCATGGCATGCAGCGCACGAACTTCAGTGAGATGGCGTGCTCGATCGCGCGCACGCTCGACGTCATCGGAGAGCCCTGGTCGCCTCTGGTCCTGCGTGATGTCTGGGCCGGGTTCACCCGGTTCGAGCAGATCCAGGCGGACCTCGGGATCTCGCGAAAGGTCCTGACCGAGCGGCTCAACCACCTCGTCGAGTGCGGAGTGCTCGATCGGCGGCCCTACGACCGGCGGCCGCGCTATGAGTACGTACTGACGGAGAAGGGCGCCGACCTCGTCGACCTGCTCATGGTCATGGCCGGCTGGGGCGACAAGTGGCTCGCCGGCGAGGCGGGCCCGCCGGTGCTCTACCGCCACCACGCCTGCGGTGAGATCAGCCGCGGCGACCTGCGCTGCGCCCACTGCGGCGAGCCGATGCACGCGGGCGACGTCGACCTGCTGCCGGGCCCCGGCGCGGCCCCTTGATGATCACGATGGCGCTCCTTTCCGGTTGCCGGAAAGTCTCGCAGCGCCGCCGCGCGACCGGCAGATGCCGATGTGGACAGTCCGCGGTGATGAACGTCATCGCCGAATCTGTGACATTTGCCCCTGTGTCCCCGAGAGACGTCACCCGATCGGTGGCGACACCGCGGGCTGAGGGGGGATCTCCTGCGGATCGGCCCGTTCGCGGCGGATGAGGTACTCCGCGGTCGCCAGGGCGGCCGCGCCGAGCAGCACCTCGCTGACGGTGGAGACCAGACGGCTGGCCAGGGCCACCACCGCGGCGGCCGGGGCGGGCAGCACCACGCTCAGCGCGGCCGTGAGCACCGCCTCGCGGACGCCGATCCCGTCGGGGATGAACACGCTCGCGATGCCGATCGAGGTGGCGAGCGTGAACGCGCCGACGCACAGCATGAGGGAGCGGCCCGGCGGCGCCCCCATCGCGATGGCCAGGGGCCACACGTGCAGCCCGGTGACCACCCAGGACAGGCTCTGCCAGGCGACCGCGAGCCGCACTCCCCTGACGGAGGCGGCCTTGGCCGCCGTGGGACGGCGCAGCAGCCGCAGCAACAGCGCGGATCCCTGGTTGACGAGCTGCGGGCGCACCAGGACGACCACGATCAGCACGGCGGCGCCGGCCAGCCACGCCGCCTGCGCCCCCAGCATCTGCACGCCCGCGAGCAGCCCGACCGTGAACCCGCTCAGCAGCACCACGCTCATGACGACCGCCGCCGTGGTCATCAGCCTGCCGAACGTGACGCCGTTGGCCGTGGCGACCTTGGTGGCGGCGATCATGCCGGGCACCCGTCCCGGCAGGTACTTGGACAGGAAGCCGACGAAGAAGATCCGCACCACGCGCGGCCCGCTGACCGGGGGGCCGATCTCCAGCAGCACGACGCGCCAGGAGAGGAACCCGAGCGACAGTCCCGCCACGCTCGCCAGCAGCGAGCCGCCGAGCAGGAGGCTGATCTCCCCGGCATCGCGCCGGGTGAACAGGACGCCGACCACGCTCCAGTCCAGCCGGGACATCGTCCACACGATGGCGGTCACGACGGCGAGGGCGAACGCGGCGACCAGCGCCAGCTTCAGCGGACGCGGCAACGGGGGCAGCCTGATCGATCTCACTCGCGCGTCCCGGCCGACGGCGCGGGGGACAGGCCGGTCCTGATCGGCTCCCCCCGCCGGCGGCCCAGCACCCAGGCGGCGCGCAGCAGCCCCACGCAGGCGCCGAGGAAGAAGGCCGTATGGAAGCAGAGCTGCATCCAGGCGGCCCACAGGGCGAAGCGGGTGCCCCGATGCCGGCGGGCGACGCCGAGGAACATCCGGTTCCTCCGCAGGAACACCGCGAGCGTCGCCGCCGGCACGGCCAGCAGCCAGGGGCTGATGAGCGCGAGCGGCAGGGTGAGGAACGTGGCCGTCGCCGAAGCGGAGGAGAGCCGGGGTGGTTTACGGCGTTTGTGCTGGCCCGTTCCGATCATGTCGAGCTGGAAGCCGACCCGGCCCTCACCACGCAGCCGCCGCGCCCTCAACATGATCACCGGCAGCGTGGTGGACCGGACGAACCGCTCCGCCAGGCACCCCCAGAACCGGTCCTCGTCGTCGGCCTTGGTGACCACGGACGTGGCGACGACCAGCCGGTAGCGGGCCGGGACGCGGGTGCCGAACTCGAAGTCCTCGCCGTCGCGCAGCCGTTCGTCCAGCCCGCCCGCCTCCTCGAAGACGTGGCGCGGGATCAGCGTGCAGGACAGGAACGTCGCCGTGGTCCTGCTGCGCTCGAAGTGCTCGCACAGAACGCGATAGCGTTCGACCGGGCCGTCGTCGTACAGCGGCTCGATGTCGTAGATGCCCTGCACCATGCCGCAGTCGGGCGTCTCCCGGTAGGCCTCGACCGCGTTGTGGATCGCGTCGGGGGCGAGCGCCGTGTCGGAGTCGACGAAGAACAGCAGCGGAGCCGCGCTGCTGGCCACCCCGAGGTTGCGGGCCCCCGCCGGGCCCTGGTTGCGCGGGGAGCAGACGATCGTGCACGGGAACTCGCGGGCGATCTCCAGCGAGTCGTCGGTGCTGACGTCGTCGACGACGATGACCTCGGCCGGTCGGTGGGTCTGCGCGTACACCGACTCCAGACAGGCCCGCAGGGTCTTGCGTTTGTTGTAGTTCGGCACGATGACCGCGACGTCATCACCCCAGGCCGGCTCGTCAGGCATATCCGTTCCCTTCGTCGGTCGGGCGGCAGGTCAGGGCACCGACACGACCATGCGCTGGGCCCGATGGTCGGACAGCTGCTCGGCGCCGGGCAGCTCGTAGCGGTGCACGGTCACGTCGGGACTGGTATAGAGCCAGTCGATCCGCCACAGCTCGGCGGTCCCGGCCAGGTAGGTCGCCGGATAGAGGGACGAGAGCGCGGGCGTCCTGTCGATCAGCCGCTCCGGGAGCAGGCGGCGGATGCCCATCGCCGGGGAGCTGTTCAGGTCGCCGGCGAGCACGACGGGGTGGGGGTTGGCCGTGACGTCCGCGCTGATGGCCCGGAAGCTCGCCTCCCGCCGCAAAGTCTTGCTGAAGGCGACGTCACGGGACTCGGCGTCGTACAGCCGCCATTCGAGCGGGGGCTGGGCGATCTGGGCGTTGTAGAAGGAGACGGTCGTGCCGTTGACGTCGATGTCGGTCCGCAGCGTCTCGACCGTGTAGCCCTCCGGCCAGGCCCGCAGCGCCTCGGGGACCTCCTTCTGGTCGGACGGCAGCCAGGGGCGCAGGTCCAGGCCATGGTGCCCGGCGATCGGGAACCGCGAGAGCGTGATCTGCTCGCCGGACTCCGCGATGTGGTAGCCGGGGAACTCGCGGCGCAGCTCGGCCAGCTTGTCGATGCGCATCGCCAGGTCGGCGGTCCAGCGCTGGGCGCGCATGTCCCCGGCCTGGGTGTTCACGTACAGGTACTCCGTCAGCAGGTAGACGTCGGCGTCCAGCTGGTGCAGGTAAGCATAGAACCCGGGGGAGTACCGGTCGCCCTCGGCCGTGCGCCAGTCCTGGTCCCAGAACTGGGTGTTCCAGGCGGCCACGGTGATGCTGCCCGGACCCGCGGCCGGCGGCGCGTACCAGAGGGTGGTGTAGTTGACCCCGCTCAACCCGGCGCCCAGCACCGCGGTGACCACCAGCAGCGACATGACCCGCCAGCGCACCGGCCGGGCCAGCGGCGCCACGGCCAGCAGCAGCACGGGGACCGCCAGGAACAGCAGCGGCGGGGTCAGCTCCAGCGGGGCCCACAGCGAGGTGCGCCCGCTGGCCAGCAGGTGGCAGAGCACGAAGAGCAGCCACGCCACGGAGGCGGTCACCACCAGCTTGGTGCCCCAGCACCAGCGCCGTCGCGGGCGGATGAAACGCCTGAAACGTTCCGCCCAGGACGTCTCCGGCTGGGGCGGTACGGAAGTGAGCCGCTGTTCGATCACTGCGTCCCCGTCGCTCATCAACACCATCCTCGGTGGGGTGGGCCGGCGTCGAACGTACTCAGGAGTCCTTGTCGCATCCTTGTCAGCAGGGCGAGTTCGAGTTCCGCGCGACAAGAATGGGACAAGCCATCGTGCCTACCGTGAACCGGACATGAGGTCTGTCACGGCCAATGGAGCACATCATGAGTCGGGAGCACCCGCTAGTCTCCGTCATCATCCCCAGCTACAACCGGTCCGGCGTGTTAAAACTCTGCCTGGAAGCACTGGAAGAGCAGACTTATCCGCATATCGAGGTCATCGTGGTGGATGACTGCGGCACCGAGGACGCGGCGCAGGTCGCCGCGGCCATGGGCACCAAGGTGGTACGCACCAGGGTCAACGGCGGCCCGACTCCGGCTCGCAACCTCGGCGCCGAGCACGCCGCCGGGGAGATCCTGCTCTTCCTCGACGCCGACATCGCCCTCGACCCGGACGCGGTGGAGAACGCGGTGCGGATCCTGGAGGCCCACCCGGAGATCGGCGCCCTGGGCGGCATCATGCTGCCGGAGTCGCTGGTCTCCCAGAGCCTGGCCTCCCAGTATCGCGCCCTGCAGATGCACCGCTGGTGGATGCCCGCCCACCGGCCGACGCTTGAGCTGCACGCGGCCGTGCTGGCGGTCCCGGCCAAGGTGTTCGCCGAGATCGGCCCCTTCGACCCGCGGCTGCGCGAGACCGTCTCCTCCGACTACCGCATCCGCGTGACGCGGTCGTACGAGGTGAAGCTGAGCGACGCGATCCGCGGTCGCAAGGACCACGACCCCACCGTGCGGATGATCCTGCGCAAGGTGCTCCGCCGCGCCCGCATGAGCGCGCTGGACTGGCACCAGGGGGAGACGCCGGGAGACTCCGTGCCGCGCGCGGTCGGCGGCGTCCTGCTGCTCGCCGCCGTCCCGGCGCTCGCCCTGCCCCTGGTGGCGGGCCGGCGCGGCGCACTCGTCCCGCCCGCGCTGGTCGCCGCCGCCATGGCCATGGACGCGGGCACCTACCGCTTCGCCTTCGCCCAGCGGGGCGTCGCGTTCGGCCTGTACTTCTCCGGCGTCCACCTCGCCGTCACCTTCACCGGCGCGCTCGGCGGAGCGGCCGGCGTGCTGCAGCGGTTCGCGCTCTCCCGCCTGGAGAAGGCTGCTGCCCGTAAGCCTAATCAGGCTCTCGCGGAACAGGACTGAACGGCCATGCAGGTCATCGCCACCGGCTTCGGCCGGACGGGAACGCTCTCCCTCAAGACGGCGCTGGAGCGGCTCGGCCTCGGGCCGTGCCACCACATGGTGGACGTGTTCGCCCACCCCCGGCAGATCAGGCCCTGGCTGGCCGCCGCCACGGCCCGCGAGGTGGACTGGGACCGCCTGCTCGTCGGTTACGAGTCGTGCGTGGACGGCCCGACCTCCGCCTACTGGCGGCAGCTCGCCGAGCACTACCCGAAGGCCAAGGTCATCCTCACCACGCGCGACCCGGACCGCTGGCTGGCCAGCATGCAGCGGACGCTGTTCGCGCAGCGGCGGCGCATCGACTCGCTGCCGGGCAGGGCCGCCGTCCTGCTGTCGACGCTGCTCGGCACCGACCTCGCCGCGTTCGTCAGGATGGTCGACACGACCCTCGACGCGCGGACCTTCGCGACGGCGGCCGACCGGGAGCCCGAACGGGCCCTCCGGCTGTTCGAAGCGCACGCGGACCGGGTGATCGCCGCGATCCCCGCCGAGCGGCTGCTCGTCTTCGAGGCCGCCGACGGCTGGGGCCCGCTGTGCGCGTTCCTTGAGGTCCCGGTCCCGGCCGAGCCCTTCCCCCGGGTGAACGGCACGTCGGACTTCACCAGGAGCGGCCTCGGCCGGCCCCTGCCGTTGCTGCTGCGACGGACGAGGAGAGGGGGACGGCGATGACGCCGCAGGCACGGCCACTGGTCTCGGTCATCGTGCCGAACTACAACTACGCCCGTACGCTCGGCCTGTGCCTGGGCGCGCTGGAGCGGCAGACGTACCCGAGCATCGAGGTGATCGTCGTCGATGACCGCAGCACCGACGACTCGGTGGCGATCGCCCGCCGGCACGGGGCACGGGTCGTGATCACCGACACCAACATCGGCGCCCCGGCGGCGCGCAACCTCGGCGTCGAGCACGCGCGCGGCACGGTGCTGTTCTTCCTCGACTCGGACCTGGCGCTGGCCGAGGACGTGGTCGAGCACGCGGTGAGCCTGCTCATGGCCGATCCCACGCTGGGGGTGGTGTGCGGCACCTACGACCCGGAGCCGCTGATCCCCGACGGCCTCGTGGAGCGCTACCGCAGCCTCCAGCTGCACTACTGGATCTCCGGCGACGAGGGCGAGATCACCACGATCTACTCCGCGCTCTTCGCCATGCGGGCGGAGGTGTTCCGCGAGGTGGGCCCGCTGAACCCGGCGCTGCGCCACAGCGAGAACGCCGAGTACGGCCACCGCGTCACCCAGCGCTACCGCATCGTGCTGGACAACAGGATCAGAGGCAGGCACGACCATGACGACCGGCTCAAGGTGGTGCTGTCGAAGTTCTTCCACCGCGCGCGCCTGCACATCCCGCTGTATCTGCGCCGCCCGGACTTCAACGGCGGCCCGGCCAACAGCAGCCGCGGCTGGGGCTCGCTCGCCGCGCTGTTCGCCGTGCTCGCGGTGCCGCTTCCGGTGCTGCTCGGCCCGGCCTGGCTGGCCGCGCCGCTCGTGCTGCTGGCCGGCTCGATAGCGTCGGACCTGGGCATGTACCGCTTCGTCCGGCGCTACGCCGGCCTCCGCTTCACCCTCTACTTCACCGCGGTGCACTTCCTGGTGAACGTCACCGTCGCGGTGGCGGTGTTCGCCGGCGCGGCCCAGTGCCTGCTGTCCAGCCGGTTCCGCCGCATGTACGACCTCCCGGCCCGGCCCGCGCCGGCGGAGGTGTGAGCGATGACCGAGCAAGGGCCTCTCGTGTCGGTGATCGTGCCCAACTACAACTACGCCGCCTCGCTGCCGCTGTGCCTGCGCGCGCTGCAGGCGCAGACCTACCGGCCGATCGAGCTGATCGTCGTGGACGACAGCAGCACCGACGACTCGGTCGAGGTCGCGCGGCGGCTCGGCGTCCGGGTGATCCGCACGGAACGCAACATGGGCGCGGCCGGCGCGCGCAACCTCGGAGCCGAGCACGCGCGCGGTGAGATCCTGGTGTTCGCGGACTCCGACGTGGCCCCCTACCCCGACGCCGTCGAGGTGGCGGTGGGCATGCTCGCGGCCGACGCCCGGCTCGGCGCGGTGAGCAGCATCCACGACCCCGAGCCGCTGATCCGCGACAGCCTCGTCGAGGAGTACCGGGCGCTGCAGTACCACTACTGGACGGTCAGCTCGGAAGGGCCCGTCTCGTTCCTGTTCTCGGCGCTGATGGCGATGCCGCGCCGCGTGTTCGACGACATCGGGCCGTTCAACCCGCGGCTGCGCGAGACCGAGGAGGTCGACTACGGTCACCGCCTCACCCAGCGGTACGAGATGGTGCTCACCACCGCGGTGCGCTCGCGGCACGATCACGACGACAAGCTGGTCAAGCTGCTGCGCAAGCTGTACCGGCGGGGGCGCGCCCGGGTGCCTTTGTACGCGCGCCGGCGGCGCTTCGCCCGCGGGTTCGAGACCTCCAGCCGGGCCGGCGGCAGCCTGGCCGCGCTGGCGGCGGTGGCCGTGTCGCCACTGGTGATCCCGCTCGGCCCGGCCGGCGCCGCGCCCGCGGCCCTCGCCCTGGCCGTGTCGCTGCTGGCCGACCTCGGCATGTACCGCTTCGTGCTGCGCAGGCGCGGCCCGCTGTTCCTGCTCTACTTCGGCGCCGTGCACTTCCTGGTGAACGTGGCCATCGCCCTCGGGGTGGGGGCCGGGGTCGTCCGGTGGCTGTGCTCGGCGCGGTTCCGCCGGCTCTACGACCCCGACCCGGCCATGGAGATGCGTCACCCGGCCACCGGAGAGGCGGTCACGTGACGGCTCGCACGACCGGCGCCGACCAGGCCGCGACGCGCTCCCCCGGGGCGGGGGCGCGCCGGAGGATCCCGCTGGTGCTGTGCGCGGCGATCGCCTGGCTGGTGTTCGTGGTGGCGCACCGCGTCCTGTCCGGCCGGGTGTGGTGGTGGCAGGTCCCCGAGCTCGTCCCGCCGCTGGCGCTGGCGGCCGTTCCCGTGGTGCTGCTCGTCGCGACCCTGGCGGCGCGCCGCGCGCGCCGGGCGGCCGCCGCGGTGGCTTTGGCGTCCTTGGCGCTGGGCGGGGGCGCGAGCGGGCTCAACCCCGCCGCGCTGTGGCACGACGCCGCCCCGGCCCCGGCGGACGCGATCACGGTGTTCTCCTGGAACACCTGGTACTGGGACCAGCCGGTGGGCAGACAGATGCCCCCGCCCACCGGCACGCCGGCCGGGGACGTCGCCGCCTTCTACCGCTACCTCCACGCTCAGGACGCCGACGTGCTGCTGCTGCAGGAGTACGTCTACTTCGGCGCGGACTCCCGGCCGATCCGGGTGAACGACCTGGACCGGCTGCGCCGGGAGTTCCCCGGGTTCCACATCGCCGCGGCGAGCGAGATGGTGACGCTGTCGCGGTTCCCCATCGTCCTGCAGCGTGGCCTCGACCCGCCCCCGGACGGCGGCCGGGACACGCCCGTGCCGCCAGGCTCCGACTGGCCCGGCTTCTACACGGTGAAGACGCTGCGTACGGACCTGCGCGTCGGGAGCGGGACCGTCTCGTTCTACAACTCCCACATCAGCTCGCCGGTCGACCCGTCCGCGGGCGGCCTCGACCTCTTCAGCCTCGGCCGTACGCAGCATGCGGCGCGCCAGGCCGACCTCCGCGCGCTCGCGGCCGACGTCGAGGCGAACCCGCTGCCCGCCGTCCTGGCCGGGGACTTCAACGCCTCGCCCGCGATGGGCATCCTGCGCCTGGTGCCGGGGCGGATGGCCGACGCCACCCCGGCCCTGCGCTCGCTCTACCCCGCCACCTGGGACGACGGGTGGCCGTGGTGGCGGATCGACTGGGCGTACACCACGCCAGAGGTCACCGTCCACGAGTATCGGCTGGTCCGCTCGAACGGCCTGTCCGACCACAGCGGGCAGCGGCTGGTCCTCTCGCTCAGCCGATGACCTCGGCGTAGCGCAGGCCGGGCCGCCCGGCAGACCGGATCGGCGGGTCCGTGCCGGCGCGCAGGATCGTGAGATGCAGCGTACGCAGCTCGGGCCCCGGCTCGATGCCCAGGTGGTCGGCGAGGTACCCGCGCAGGCGGGCGTACAGGGCCACCGCCTCCGCGCCGCGTCCCAGGGCGCACAGGCCGCGCATCAGCATGCTCGCCAGCGGCTCCGCGAGCGGGTAACGCGGCACCAGCGGGGTCAGCTCGGTGACCACGATGTCGGGCCGGCCCAGGCGCAGGTGTGCCTGGGCCCAGGTGACGATGGCGCCGACGAACTGCTGCTCGATGCCGTACCGCATGCGGGCGGCCCACTCCCCGGGGATGCCGGTGAGCGGCGCGCCGCGCCACAGCTCCATCGCCTCGGCCAGCAGCCGGGTCCGCGTGTAGTCGTCGCGGGCGCGTTGCTGCGCCTGCTTGACCAGCCGGCGGAACCGGTAGGCGTCCACCCGCTCGGGGTCCACGTCGAGTGCGTAACCGCCGTTCCTGCGCTCGATGGAGATCCCGGTCGCGGTCAGCGCCTGCCGCAGGCGGGCGATGTGGGCGTACAGCGAGTCGGTCGCGCGGTCCGGCGGATCGTCCCAGACACGCTCGATCAGCGTGCGGAGCGGCACGGGGCGGTCGGCGTCGATCGACAGGGCGGCCAGCACCGCGCGTCGCTGGGGTGGTCCCAAGGGGATGCAGTGGTCACCGACGGTCACCTCGACGGGTCCCAGTAAGCGGACGTCCATCGCCTTCCTCTCACGATCGTTCTCACAGGTGGGCGGCCGCCGCTGCCAGGGACGGGTGGTGGACCAGCACGAGCGTCACCCCCAGGGTGGCGGCCCACAACATCGCGTTCGTGACCATGACGCGGTCGCGCAGCAGGACGCGCACCGGATCACCGCCCTCCTTGTCCACGAGCTGCATCTGCAGGTACCGGAAGAGGGCGAGGAGCGCGAAGGGCGTGGACAGCATCATCGCCGTCTGGCCGTGCTCCGGGCCGAACGGCCCCTCGTCACGCAGGTACATCAGGCCGGAGACGAGGGCGAGCATGGAGGCGATCTGCAGCAGCCAGTTGGTCAGCTCCATCGAGTAGCCGCGCAGCGCGGGCCGGTGGACGGCCCCGGCCTCCAGCAGCTCCCGGCGGCGCTTGCCGATCAGCAGCAGCAGGGAGATCGAGAACACCGTGATCAGCAGCCAGGCGGGCACCCGGTCGCCGGTCACCTCGTACCCCTGCACGACGCGCAGGACGAAGCCGGCCGCGACCGTGCCCACGTCCACCAGCGGTATGTGCTTGAGCCCGCGGCTGTAGGCGACGTTGAGCGCGAGGTACACCAGCAGCGGCCAGGAGGACGCCGGCGCCCGGGCGACGATGATCGCGAGCACCGTCAGCAGGACGGCGCAACAGGCGCCCGCGGTCAGCACCCCGACGCGACCGGCCGCGATGGGGCGGTCGCGTTTGACCGGGTGGAGGCGGTCGCGGTGCCGGTCGGCGATGTCGTTGCCGATGTAGACGGCGGCGGAGGCGACCATGAACGCCACCGTCGCCCAGATGACACCGGCCACCTCGGCCAGGCTGGGCGCGGGCATGGCGATGAGCGCGAGGGGCACGAGCAGGATCGCCTTGGCCGCGTGGGAGGGACGGATCAGGGCGGCCAGATCCGCGACCAGGTGGGTACGGGTCTCCACAGCCCGGTCCTGCGCCGCTTCCTGACGCTGCGGGCTCTCTGGAACGTCTGCCGATTCGACAAGGCGCATGCTTCACCCCGATAGCTCAGACTCGGAAGAGGACCCCGGTACGTCAGAAGAAGACCTTCGCCAGCGACAGCGCGCCCTGCCGCCACGCGTCACGGCTCGTCGCGCCGGCCGGTGCGCCGGCCGCGCGGTGTTCCCGCCACCAGGTGTACGTGCGGAGGATCGCGTCCTGGTTGGACAGCCGCGGACGGAAGCCGAGCCGTTCGCGCGCCTTGTCGATGCTGACGTAGGAGTCGGCGAGCAGCTTGCGCGACAGCCGCCCGTACACCGGGGACAGCCGGCTGCGCTCCAGCAGCCGGAGCACGGCGAGTGCCGGTCCCGCGGGCAGGGAGACGACCCGCTTGCCGTGGCCGGCCGCGTCGAGAACCGCCTGGAAGTCCGTACGCAGCGTGCCGAACTCGGCGGCGGCCAGGTTGTAGGTGTCGTCGGCGACGTCGGCCGGCGCGTCGAGCACGAGGGCCACGGCGTCCACCAGGTCCTCGATCGCGAACATCTGGATGCGCTTGTCCCCGCTGCCGAGCACCGGGAAGTTGCGGCCCTCCTCGGCCCACTCGAAGAGCATCGCGAACAGGCCCATCCGGCCGGGGCCGAGGAAGGTCTTGGGGCGCAGGATGGGCACGCGCATGCCGTCGGCCCGGTACTTCTCCGCCAGCTCCTCCGCCGCGGCCTTCGCCCTGGTGTAGGGGTCGACCGGTGCGCGCGGATGGTCCTCCGGCGTGGGCACGAGCGTCGGCAGCCCGTACACGGCGGTGGAGGAGATGTGGACCAGCCGCTCCACGCCGGCCCGGCGCCCCGCCTCCAGGACGGTGCCGGTGCCCCCGACGATCAGGTCGTGGATCTGCTCGGCCGGGTAGCTCGGCAGCGCGCCGGCGCAGTGGACGACCGCGTCCGCCCCGGTCATGGCCTCGGTCATCAGCGGCAGGTCGCGCACGTCGCCGATCCGGTGCCCCGCCGTCAGCAGCGGGTCGGCCGGGGGGCGCAGGTCCACCCCGAGCACGTCGTGGCCGTCGAGCACGAGCCGGCGGGCCAGGTGGCCGCCGAGCATCCCGGCGCTGCCGGTGACTACGATCCGGCGGGCCATCGCGACCCCACCTTCTCTCGCACGAATCGGGCGAGCAGCCGCGGCAGGCCCTTGGCCAGCGTCTTGTCCAGGCTGTCCAGGAAATACTCGACGTCCTTCTGCTCGATGGCGAGGGTCGGCGCGACGACGAGGGGGTTGTCGGCGTTCGGGCTGTAGTAGGAGACGATGCCGTGCTCGCGGTAGAGGTCGGCGATGACCGCGAGCGTGATCAGCTTGGTGCGGAACTGCGGGTCGCCGGAGAAGCCGGGCGCGAGCTTGGCCGCCAGGTCGAGCACCTTGGGGCCGCCGGTGAGGAACACGCCCCACAGCGAGCCCACCCCGCTCACCCGGCCGACCACGTCGGGATGGCGCTTGTGGATGTTCTGCAGCCCCGGACCCAGGATGCGCTCGATCTGCCGGGCCCTGGCGGGGTAGTCGTCCTCGACGACGATGTTGACCGCCTCGATGGCGGTGGCGGTCTCCTCGCCGAAGCCGTAGTAGGTGGTGCTGTGCAGGATGACGTCGGAGAGCCGGTCGTAGGCCTTGCGGAAGACGGGCTCGCGGGCGGTGTAGCCGGCGATGGACGCCTTGCCGCCGCCGAGGGACTTGGAGTAGACGAGGATGTCGGGCAGCAGGCCGGGGTAGCGCATGAAGTAGAAGAGGCTGCCCGTCTTGCCCCAGCCCGTGTAGACCTCGTCGAAGATCAGGATGATGTCGTTCGCGTCGCAGAGCCGCCGTAGCTCGTACAGGTCGCTCTCCGACCAGCAGCGCATGCTCGACGCGCTGAACGGCTCGACCATGATCGCGTAGACGTCGCAGGTGCCGTCGGGGGTGCGGGCGGCCTCGATGGCCGCGCGGACGGCCGGGATGTCGCCGTACGGGTGGACGACGATGCCGGGGAGACCGGGGAACTGGAAGGAGTTCTCGGACGATCCGGTCAGGCTGCCCGCGCCCAGGGTCTTGCCGTGGAAGCTGATGTCGGAGCGGAGGATGGTGTTCCGGCGCCCGCCGTGATACTTGTACGCCATTTTGATGGCGCCCTCGTTCGCCTCGGCGCCGGAGTTCGGGAAGTAGGAGATCTTCAGGTCGCCCGGCAGCAGCTCGGCGATGTTGTGGCTGAGGGCGGCCAGGTAGGGGGAGAAGAACGCCTTGTGCACCTCCATGCGCCGGCGCTCGGCGAAGTTGCGCCGGGCCTGGAGGATGCGGGGATGGTTGTGGCCGTGGTTGAGCACGCCGACCCCGCCGGTGACGTCAAGGATCTTCCGGCCGCCGCGGGTCTCGATCCAGGCGCCCTCGGCGCTCTCGACGAGCTCCCGGCCGAAGCCGAAGGAGGTCATGAGGTTGACCTGGCTGCGGCTGACGTACCTTCTGTACAGGTCTTGGACCTGTTTCACCGTGAAACTTTCACACTCGTCCACGCCGATCAGCTCAGACACGTTCACCCTTCCAGGTTCGAGTGAATTCCGCTGGTGCCCGGCCTTCTTCTCGACGGTGAGAAAAGGTTAGACATGTCGTCGACAATGTCGAATCCGGCTATACCCCATGCCATGCAAATTTGTGTATGTCGGCGGCGGCCGGCGAGACGGCGGAGAAGAAAAAGCGGCAGGGGGCGGATCGCGGGGTATTTATCAGTCAGACCTCGCACCACATGCGGATGATTTCCCGCGTCCGGAGCGGCTCCACCCGGCTTCAGCCCTTCGCGGTCATGTAGGTGACCGGCTGGGCGGAGGGCGTCCACGCCGTACGCCGCGCCCGCTGGACGGCCTGCGCTCGATCCTCCTCGGTGTCCTCCTCCCGGGCCCGCTCGCGGGCGAACAGGCGGAGCAGGTCGTGCATGCGGTACCGGTCGTGGCCGCACGTCTCCAGCAGCTGGATCTCCGCGAGATGGTCCAGCAGGTCGGCGGTGCGCGGCTCGGGGCGGTCGGCCAGGGCCGCGGCGGCCGCGACGCTGATGGCGGCGCCGCCGAGCAGGCTCAGCAGCCGGAACATCCGGGAGGGCTCGGCCTCCAGGCTCCGGTAACTCATCATGAAGCACGCCCGCACGGCCTGGTCGTCGGCCTGGAGCTCGGACAGGCGGCGATCCTCCACCGCCAGCCGGTCGGCCAGGGCGCGCAGCGACAGTCCGGGCCGGGCGATCAGCCGGGCCGCGGCGATCCTGATCGCCAGCGGCAGCCCGGCGCACAGCTGCGCGATCGCGCGGGCCGCCCGCTGCTCGGCCACCACCCGCTCCTCCCCGATCAGGCGGCCGAGCAGCGTCGAGGTCTCGTCCTCGGCCATGACGCCGAGGCGAAAGTGCGACGCGCCGTCCAGCGAGGTGAGCATCCTGCGCGCGGTGACCAGGACGCGGCAGGTCGGACTCGCGGGCAGCAGCGGGCGCACCTGCGCGGCGTCGCGGGCGTTGTCGAGCAGGAGCAGCAGGTGCTTGCCGTCGGTCACCGAGCGGAAGCGGGCCGCGGCCTCGTCCAGGTCGGGCCGGCCGCCCGGTTGCCCGCCGGGTTGTCCGCCGGAGTTTCCGACCGTGTCGTCGCCGAGTGAGCGCAGCAGGCGGGCCAGGACGTCGGCGGGGTCCAGTGGCGCGACGCCGGGTGCGGAGCCGTGCAGGTCCACGTAGAGCCGCCCGTCCGGGAACCGGCCCGCGACCTGGTGGGCGACGTGCACGGCCAGCGCCGACTTGCCGACCCCCGCGGCGCCCGTGATCGCCGAGACGGCGGTCGCGCCGGAGGCCGAGGTCAGCATCGTCCGCAGGCGCGCGATCTCGGCGGCCCGGCCGGTGAAGGCGGCCGGGCCGATGGGCAGCTCGGCCGGGGCCCTGCGGGCGGCGACCGCCGGCGGCGGCGTCAGGCAGGGGTCGTCGGCGAGGATGCGCTGGTGCATGCGGACCAGGTCCGGGCCGGGGTCGATGCCGGCCTCGGCGGCCAGCGTCATCCGCGCGCTCTGATAGACCGTCAGCGCGTCGGCCCTGCGGCCGGAACGGTACAAGGCCAGCATGAGCAGCGCCCCGAGCCGCTCGTTCAGCGGGTCCTTGCACGTCAGCGCCTCCAGGTCGGCGAGCATCTCGCCGTGCTGGCCGAGCGCCAGCCGGCACTCCAGCGAGGCGTCCACGACGCTCGTCCGCAGCCGCTCCAGCCGCGCCGCCTCGCAGCGCAGCGGCGCGGGCAGGGGCAGCTCCTCCAGCACGGACTCGCCGCGCCACAGGCAGAGGGCCCTGGTCAGGCGTTCGAGCGCGACGTCGTGGCGGCGGGCGGACAGCGCCCGCTGCCCCTGCTCGGCCAAGTCCTCGAACAAGGTGACGTCGACCTCGCCGGGCGTGACGCGCAGCATGTATCCGTTGGAGCCCGCCTCGATCCGGGAGGGGGACCCGAGCACCTTACGCAGCGCGGAAATGTAGGTGTACAGGTTCGACTCCGCGGTGGCGGGGGCGCGCTCGCCCCACAGCCAGTCGAGCATGCGCCGGCTGGAGATCGCCTTGCCCGTGTTGAGCAGCAGGGCGGCCAGGAGCACCCGCTGTTTTCGGCGTCCGAGCGCGATCGGCATCCCACGAGAGGTACGGACCTCGATCGGCCCGAGGATCTTGAAATCCATATGACCACCCTGCAGCGCGCGGCTTTCACCAACAGGAACTGATACGACTGAACACGGATCTTGGATTGCCGCGACCAATGATCGAGGGAAGCCACCTTGGAACGGTACTTCCTGGAACGGAATAAGAAGATTACGCGTCGCAGAATAGCGGGGGGCGGTGCCGTGGGAGCGGTTCCAACGGGCGGTTGAAATTTATCGCCGCATCGATATGTGGGGCGCGAGAAATTCGCCTTGACTCGTGCCGGCGGCCATTCTCGTGCGCTTTTCCGTACGTGTCGGTCACGCTCCGGAACATTGCGCCCGCTGACCAGCGCGCGGAAGCGGTCAGACCGGGGTCCCCGCCCCGGGGAGGAGGGACAGCAGCGCCGCCAGACCGCCCGGCTCGACCGGCGACGGTGGCGCGGTCTCCGGCGGGGTGCGGCGGAACGTGGTCGGCGCCATGCCGTAGATCGCGCGGAACCGGCGCGAGAAGTGGTACCCGTCCGCGAAACCGCACTGCACGGCGATCGCGTGCATGGACAGGTTGCTCTGCCACAGCAGCGGCTCGGCCCGGGTCAGGCGCAGCAGCTCGATCGCGGCGACCGGGCCGACGCCGAAGCGCCGGCGGAACATGCGGGTCAGCGTGCTCGGCGAGACCCGGGCGGCCGCGGCGAGCCGGCGCATCGGGATCGGCCGCGCCACTCCGTCGGCCCAGTGCTCACCCACCGCGCGCAGCATCGCGACCATCGGCTCCGGCAGGGGCTCTCCTGCGCCGCCGGGCGGCGTGGGCGCGGCCAGGAAGATCAGCACGAGCAGGCGGAGCGTCTCGCGGGCCTGGACCTGCCAGCCCGGTGGGCACTCGCCGCCCAGCCGGAGCAGGTGCCGGCACAGGGCGTTCATCGGGTCGTGGCGGCCGGTCAGGTCCCGCACCAGCGGCCAGGCGGCCGGCGTGTGTCCGGTGAGCGAGAAGTGCACGTACGCGTGCCGGGTGGGGGTGCGGGGGTCCCAGCGGAACGAGTCGCGCATCCCCGGCCGGATGAGAAGCAGCTCTCCCGGGACGATCGGGAGCAGGACGTCGTCCCATCGCCAGGTGGCGCTGCCCCGCAGCAGCCAGACGAACTGGTACGACCTGGCGACGCGCGGGCCGAAGTCCGAGCCCGGCGGGTAGTCCGCGACCGTGGGACCGAGGCGGGGCACCAGGTCGATGGAGAGCTCACCGATCACAGCCGCCGGCTCTGTTCGGGCGGATCCGCGGCCGGCGTACCTCCCGCAGGCCCTTGTACGCGTACGGGTCGGCGCCGGCGACGAGGACGATGTCGCGGTGGTCCGCCTGCGCCACGGGCGTTCCCGCCGGGGGAGCGCTCCAGGGCAGCAGGGACTCGGCGCTCATGTAGTGGTTGACCAGGGCCCGCCGGTAGCCGCTCCGGGCGGTGTTGGGCAGCGACTTGTGCAGCAGGTAGCCGTTGAACACGACCGCGGAGCCCGCCGTGACCTCCACGGGCACCGCGTCGGAGTCGTCGTACGGGAAGGCGTAGGACTCCACCGTGCAGTCGTAGCGCGGGTCGTCGTGCTCGCGGTTCGGGTACACCACGCCGGATCGGTGTGAGCCCGGCAGCACCCAGAGGCAGCCGTTCTCGATCGTGGCGTCGTCGAGCGCGAGCCAGACCGCCGTGAGCGAACGGTCGCGGGTCGGGATGAACATCTCGTCCTGATGCCAGGCCTGTCCCGGCTCCCCTTCCGACTTGACGAACAACATGGACTGCATGGCCTTCACGTTCGGGCCGATGACCGTGGTGAGCGGCGAGACGATCGCCGGATGGCGCATGGCGGCGAGCATCACGCCGGAGAGCTTATGCGGGTAGTGGACGCAGAGGAAGCGGCGCAGGACGTCGTCGTCGGTGTCGGCGGGGTCGGCGGGCAGCGCCCCCTGGACGTCGCCGAGCTCGCCGCGGCAGATGCGGACCGTCTCTTCAACCAGCTCACCGACCTCGTGAGGGCTGAACGCGTCCGGGAGGACGAGAAAGCCGTCGTGCTGGTATCTGTTCTTCAGCTCGATGTTCGTCACGGCCCCATCCTCACGGCGGGGGTCGCGTCATGACCATGGTGCGTGCACGCGTCCGGATGGCTGATCGGGTCACCGGTTCGTACGCGCTCAGGCGTCCCAGGCGACCGGGAGGCTCTTGACCCCGAAGACGTCCGCCGTCTCCGGGCGCAGGGCGACCTCTTCGGCCGGTACGGCCAGCCGCAGCGTGGGGAAGCGGCCCAGCAGGGCGGGGAGTGCGACGCGCATTTCGACGCGGGCCAGCTGCTGGCCCAGGCACTGGTGGATGCCGTGGCCGAAGGCCAGGTGCCCGCCGTCCTGGCGCTGGAGGTCGAGGGTGTGGGGGTCGGTGAAGCGCTCGGGGTCGCGGTTGGCGGTGTGGTACGACAGGAAGACCATCGAACCGGCCTTGATGGTCTTGCCACCCAGCTCGACGTTCTCCAGCGCCGTCCTCATGAACATCTTGACGACGCTCAGATACCGCAGCAGCTCCTCCACGGCCTTGTCGGTGAGCGCGGGGTCGGCGCGCAGCGCGGCCAGTTGCGCCGGGTTCCGCAGCAGTGCGAAAGTGCCGAGGGCCAGCATGTTCGCGGTGGTGTCGTACCCGGCCGAGAGCAGGATCAGGCTCATCCCCTTCAGCTCCTCGTCGGTCAGGTCGCTGTCGAGCAGGTCACTGAGCAGGTCGTCGGTGGGGTCGGCGCGCTTGGCGGCCACCAGCTCGGCGAGGTACTGCTGGGTCGCGGTGTAGGCCGCGATCAGCTCCTCGTCGCCGGCCTCCCCGCCGAGGAACTTGTCGATGTTGTCCTGGAAATAGCTCCGATCCTCGTACGGCACCCCGAGCAGCTCACAGATGATCACGGCGGGGATGGGCTTGGCGAACGCGGTCACCAGGTCCGCCGACTGCCCGGCCTGCTCCATGGCGTCCAGATGTTCGGCGGTGATCTGCTCGACGCGCTCGGTGAGCAGCCGCATCCGCCGTACGGTGAACTTGCCGACCAGTGGCTTGCGGTAGCGGCTGTGCTGCGGCTCGTCCGTGAGCAGGAACTCCCCGGGCGGCGCCGGAGGGATCTCGATGCCGCTGAGGTCCATCAGCGGGTGGTGGCGCATGAGCTCCTTGCGGGAGCTGAACCGGGGGTCGGCCAGGATCGACCGGATCAGGTCGAATCCGGTGACCATCCAGCCCTCGTGCCCGTCGGGGAAGGGAAAGCGGCTGATCGGGCCGTGCTCGCGAGCCTCGATCAGCTCCTTGGGCGGGTCGAACGGGCAGCCGGGCTGACGCGCGGCCGGCAGCGTGGCGAAGATGTGTTCCATGGTCATTCCTCTCGTTCGCTAGGAGATCTTGCGGCGGTAGGTGTTCATGGCGAAGGCGTAGGCGACGACGAGGATGCCGACGCACCAGGCCAGGGCGATCCAGATGTCGGTGCCGACCGGCTGCTGGCTGAACAGGGCGCGGACGGCGTTGACGATGGAGGTGACCGGCTGGTGCTCGGCGAAGAAGCGCAGCGGGCCGGGCATGGTGTCGGTGGGCACGAAGGCCGAGCTGAGGAAGGGCAGGAAGATGAGCGGGTAGGAGAACGCGCTCGCGCCGTCGATGGTCTTGGCGGTGAGGCCGGGGATGACGGCGATCCACGTCAGCGCCAGGGTGAACAGGATCAGGATGCCGGCGACCGAGAGCCAGGCGAGCACTCCGGCGCTTGTGCGGAAGCCCATGAGCAGGGCGACGAGGACGACGACCACGAGCGAGATCAGGTTGGCGATCAGCGAGGTCAGCACGTGCGCCCACAGCACGGCTGAGCGGGCGGTCGGCATGGACTGGAAGCGCTCGAAGATGCCGCCCTGCATGTCGGTGAAGAGCCGGAAGGCGGTGTAGGCGATGCCCGAGGCGACCGTGATGAGCAGGATGCCGGGCAGCAGGTAGTTCACATAGGAGACCGATCCGGTGTCGATCGCGCCGCCGAAGACGTAGACGAACAGCAGCAGCATGGCGATCGGCATGATCGTGGTGGTGATGACGGTGTCCACGCTGCGGGTGATGTGGCGCAGGGAGCGTCCCAGCAGGACGGTGGTGTCGGCGAAGAAATGCGTGCTCATCGTGGTTCCTTAGGCCTTGGTGCCGACGAGGGAGAGGAAGACGTCCTCGAGGGTCGGCTGCTTTTCGATGTATTCGACCTTGGCGGGCGGGAGCAGTTGCTTGAGCTCGGCCAGGGTGCCGTTGACGA
>NZ_BAABDQ010000048.1:0-110422 GCF_039539705.1 Nonomuraea rosea
CTGGCCCGGCACCATGTCGCCGCGCAGGATGGCGGCCCGAAGGCCGTCCACCGCGATCGCCTTGCCGTGCTTGCCCGCCTTCAGCTGGCCATCCGCGGCCACCAACATCGCCTGCCTCAAGAAAACAGCACCTTCGATTACTCCACAAGAGTATGCCATCAATCGTGCTAGCACATATGCAAACAGAATCGTTGACGATTTTGCCAACACCCCGTTACGGTGGCCGCACCGGTGACCCACACCCACCGGTGAGATCACTTCAGGGGAGATCATGATGCGAAACCTCATGTTGGTCGGCACCGCTGTCACCCGGCCTGACGCGGTCGGCTCGCTGTACAGGCTGAGGGACGGCGGCCAATGGGAGCCTGCCGACGGCATCCCGCGAGACGCCGCCGTCCAGGCCATCACCCCGCACCCGACACGCGAGGGCCTGGTCTTCGCCGCGGCGCGCAAGGGCTTGTACCGCTCGGCCGACGCCGGGGAAACCTGGGAGCAGATCCACGTGACCGACGAACAGGTCCAGTTCTGGAGCGTGGTGGTCAGCCCGCACGATCCCGACGTGCTGTTCCTCGGCACCTCGCCGGTCGGCTTCTATCGCAGCGGGGACGGCGGCCAGACGTGGGCCAAGTGTGCGGCCGAGCACCCGGAGCGGTTCGACATCTCTTTCGGCGGCTCGCGGGCGATGCGGATCGCCTTCCACCCCACCGACCCGCAGGTGCTGTACGCCGCCTCGGAGATCAACGGGTTCCTCGTCAGCGAGGACGGCGGCCGGTCCTGGCGGGGCGAGCCGGACGGCCTCCAGGCCCTGGCCAAGCTCCCGCACCTGAAGAACACCGAGCTGACCGACGACGACACCGAGGGCATGTTCGACGGCCACTCGGTCTGCACCACCCCGGCCAAGCCGGACTCGGTCTTCTACATCTGCCGCCTGGGCATCTTCGAGACCACCGACCGGGGCAAGTCGTTCCGTGACCTGGAGGTCGGGAGGTACGCGCCGTTCACCTACACGCGCGACTGCCGGGTCGTCGCCGACGACCCCAAGACGCTGTACGCATGCTTCAGCATCTCCTCGCGTAGCGAGGCCGGGGCGCTCTACCGCAGTGAGGACCTGGGCGAGAGCTGGCAGCGGGCCGACTCCGCGATCGAGGCGCGCAGCACGATCATGGGGTTCGGCGTGCACGTCACCGACCCGGCGGGCGTCGTCACGGTCACCCGGCACGGACAGGTCTTCTACACCCTGGACGGCTCTCAGACCTGGACGGAGAGACAACTTCCCGAGGACGCCGGCGACGCCTTCTGCGGCGCGATCCTCTAGGGCGCGCCATGACAGAGCGACTGAACGGCGTCATCAAGGCCCTGGAGCAGGGCGTCACCTTCACCTCGTTCATTCAGGCGGAGGTGGAGAGCGCGGTCACCTTCGCGCAGTCGGCGAACGACGGTGTCGTCTTCGAGCTGGAGCACAACCCGTGGGACATCCGCGCGCTGCGCGAGGCGATGCAGTTCCTGCTGCTGCGCGAGCGAGTCGTGCGGGGGAACCCCGTCACACCGCTGGTGCGGATCCCGCCGAGCGGCAGCGAGATGAACCTGTGGTTCGCCAAGCAGGCCCTGGACCTGGGCGCATTTGGGATCGTGTGGCCGCGGATCAGCACGCCGGAGGAGGCATACAACGCCGTCGCCGCCTGCCGGTACCCGCCGGACGGCCTGCGCGGCGACGCCCCGCTGGCCGCGGCCCGCTACTGGGGGCTGCCACAGCGGGAGTACTACAAGCGGGCCGACGTCTGGCCGCTGGCACCGGACGGCGAGCTGCTGGTCGTGCTGATGATCGAGGACCGCGCCGCGGTGAACAACCTCGAGACGATCCTCAAGGAGGTTCCCGGCATCGGGGTGCTGCTCATCGGCGAAGGCGACCTGACGCAGGAGCTGGGCTGCCCACGCGAGTACGACAACCCCGAGCTGCTGCGGCTGATGGACCACGTGCTGGAGGTCGGCAAGGCCTACAACGTCCCGGTCGGGCACCCGCACGTCAACGAGGACAACGTGGCCCGGGTCATCGAGGAGGGTTACCGGTTCCTCATGACCTATCCGCGGCGCGACTTCTCCGCGCTGGAGAAGGGCCGGGGACTGCTGTGAGGCTGTCGATCGTCCTGGGCCCCCACGGTCAGGTGCAGGACCTGCGCGATGGCACGGTCGCCGTCGAGGGCTGCGAGCTGGAGTTCGCCGACGTCAAGCGGATGCCCGACGCCTACCGTGAGATGGCTCGGCGCCAGCCGTACGACATCTGCGAGATGGCGCCGACGTCCTACCTGATGGCCAAGGCGGCGGGCGCGCCGATCACGGCGCTGCCCATCCCGATGACGCGCCGGTTCCGGCACGCGGGAGTGCGCACGCGCCCGGGCTCCGGCATCGGGCACCCCAAGGACCTGGAGGGACGGCGGGTCGGCGTGCGCGCGTACGCGGTCACGGCGGCCGTGTGGACGAGGGGGATCTACGCCGAGGAGTACGGCCTGGACCTCGGCAAGGTCACATGGCTGACCCAGGAGGAGGAGAACGTCCCCGGCACCACGCTGCCGCCGAACGTGCAGCGCGTCGAATCCCTGGCCGACCTCGCCGATCGCGGCGAGCTCGACGCCGCCTTCGCCGGGCTCGCCGGTGCGGACCTCGGCGACGAGCTGATCCCCGACGCGCGGGAGCGCGAGCGGGAGTGGTTCCAGCGGACCGGCGTCTACCCGCTGCACGGCGTGATCGTGATCCGCGAGGAGCTGTGCCACCTGGCGCAGGCGCTGTTCGAGGCGTTCACCCGCGCCAAGGAGAACTACCTGGCGCGCGCGGCCACCACCTCGGAGGACCTGCGCTACCGGGCGCTGGGCGAGCTGGTCGGCGACCCGCTGCCTTACGGGCTGAAGCAGAACGCCACCTCCCTGGCCGCGCTGGTCCGCTACGCGCACCGGCAGGGCCTCATCCCCGGCGAGCCGCCGATCGAGCGCGTCTTTCTCGAGGAGGACCGGTGAGACACCTCACGGCCATGATGGGCACGTATCCGAAGACCGAGCCGCTCAAGAGCGGCGGCCTCTCATCGCCGCACGTGAAGCTCGACTTCGCCGACGTCGACGTGGCGCAGAAGGCGTTCAAGGACGTCGTCAGGAAGTTGCGCTACGACGTCGCCGAGCTGGCGCTGATGACGTTTCTCGTGGCCTACGAGCACGGCAAGCCGTACGTGCTCCTGCCGTTCGTGATGAACGGGGGGTTTCACCACAAGAGCATCCTGTGCCGCGCCGGCTCCGGCCTGACGCCGGGGGACCTGGCCGGCCGGGCCGTCGCGATGCGCTCGTACGCGCAGACCACGCCGACATGGGTGCGCGGCATCCTGTCCGACGAGTACGGCGTGCGCGTCCAGGACGTCGGGTGGCTGGCCCAGGAAGGCGCTCACGTCGAGGAGTACCACGACCCGGCCTGGGTCAGCCGGATCGACTCCGGCCTCGGCCTGGAAGCGCTGCTGCTCGCCGGTGACGTCGACGCGATCGTCGCGGGCGGCGGCCTGTCGGGCGACCCGGGCATCCGCCCCCTCATCCCCGATCCGCAGCGGGCCGCGTCGCAATGGCACGCCCGCACCGGCGCCGTCCCCATCAACCACATGGTCGCGATCAGGAAGGAGATCGCCGAGTCCGACGGCGACGCCGTACGCGAGGTCTTCCGCCTGCTGTGCGAGATCCGCGACGACAAGCCGGCCGGGTTCGAGGAGATCCGCCCCTCCCTGGAGATGGGCATCAGGTTCGCCCACGAGCAGGGGCTCATCTCCCGGCGGTACGCGGCCGAGGAGCTGTACGGAAACGTGATCAACGTACTGGAGACATAGATGTCCTCTCTGATCAAAGGAATGGCCTACGTCCGGCTGACCGCGCCGGATCTCGGCCGCATGCAGGCGTGGCTCGAAGACTTCGGCATGGTCCCGGTCGAGCGCACCGAGACCCGGCTGTACATGCGCGGCATCGGCGACAGCCCGTTCCTGCACGTCACCGAGCTGGGCGAGCCCGGCGTCGCCAGCTTCGCCTACGAGCTCGCCGACCCCGACCTGCTGCACGCGGCCGCCAGGCTGCCGGGCGCGCAGGGCATCGACACCCTCGACGCGCCGGGTGGCGGCAAGAGGGTACGGCTGCGCGACCCGAACGGGCTGTGGATCGAGCTCGTCACCGGCAGGGAACGTGCGGATCCACTGCCCGAGCGCCCGCTCACCCGCTCGGGCGAGGCCGAGAGCCGCGTCGTGGGACCGGCGCGCGTGCGGCGCATCGCGCACACCGCCTACATGGCGCAGAACCTGTCCGAGGTCATCGACTGGTTCCACACCACGCTCGGCGTCATCCCGAGCGACGACCTCGTCCTGGACGAGGACGACCTGCTCGGCCGGTTCGCCCGCGTCGACCTCGGCGACGAGCTGGTGGACCACCACGTGATCTTCATGCTCCGCGGCAGGCGTACCGGCATGCACCACGTGTCGTTCGAGGTCGAGGGGGTGGACGACATCTTCTTCGGCTACGACCACATGCTGCTGCAGGGCGCCGACCACGTGCGGGGCATCGGCAGGCACGCGCTCGGCAGCCAGATCTTCAACTACTGGATGAGCCCGTACGAGCAGATGCACGAGCACTGGATCTCGCAGGAACGGCTGAACGCCGACAGCAAGTTCAACCGCGTCAGGATCGGCGAAGGGATGAGCTACGACACCGGCGAGCGGCCTCCTCGCCGCTTCGTCGAGCAGGCCACCCCGCTGTCAGTGGAGGTCAACGCATGATCATCGACTGTCACGGCCACTTCACGACCGTCCCCCGGACGCTGCACGAGTGGCGGGCCCGCCAGCTCGACGGTTCGAGCCCAGATCTGAACATCTCCGACGACGAGCTGCGCGAGGCGCTCCTGGCGCGCCAGCTCAAGGAGCAGCGCGAACGCGGGCTCGACCTGACCCTCTTCTCCCCTATCGCGGGGCAGATGGGGCACCATCTCGGCACCCTGGAGCAGAGCATCGCATGGTCGGAGGTCTGCAACGACCTCATCCACCGCGTCTGCACGCTCTTCCCGGACAACTTCGCCGGCGTCTGCCAGCTCCCGCAGTCGCCGGGCAAGGACCTGACGGCATCGGTGAAGGAGCTGGAGCGCTGCGTCACCGAGCTGGGGTTCGTCGGCTGCAACCTGAACCCGGACCCGTCCGGCGGCTACTGGACGGATCCGCCGATCACCGACCGAATCTACTACCCGCTCTACGAGAAGATGGCCGAGCTCGACGTGCCCGCCATGATCCACGTCAGCGGGTCGAGCAACCCCTGTTTCCATCACGTGGGCGCGCACTACCTGAACGGCGACACGACGGTGTTCATGCAGCTGCTGCTGGCGCCGCAGCTGTTCGAGGACTTCCCGACGCTGCGTTTCGTCATCCCGCACGGCGGCGGCGCCGTCCCCTATCACTGGGGCCGCTACCGGGGACTCGCCCAGGACATGGGGCTCAAGCCGCTCGACGAGGGCATCTTGCGCAACGTCTACTTCGACACCTGCGTCTATCACCAGGCGGGCATCGACCTGCTCCTGGACGTCATCCCGGCGCAGAACATCCTGTTCGGCTCGGAGATGATCGGCGCGGTCAAGGGCATCGACCCGCAGACGGGCCACCGCTACGACGACACCAAGCGCTATGTGCTGGCCAGCCCGCACCTCGACGAGCGCGTGTTCTTCACCAACCACCTGAACGTCTATCCAAGGATGAGGCAATGGATCTCGGAATAGCGGGGCGGACGGCGCTGGTCTGCGCGTCCTCGCGAGGCCTGGGCCTGGCGTGCGCGACCTCCCTCGCGCGTGAGGGCTGTCGCGTGTTCATCAACGGCCGCACCGCCGACGCCCTCTCCAAGGCCGCCGACCAGATCGAGGCCGTCGCGGGCAGGCGGCCCGACATCATCCCGGCCGACCTCGACACCCTCGCCGGGCGCGAGACGATCATCGGTGCCTGCCCCGAGCCGGACATCCTGGTCAACAACAACGCCGGGCCGGAGCCGGGGAAGATCGACGACTGGGACCGGGAGGACTGGCTGGCCGCCGTCGAGGCGAACATGCTGGCGCCGATCTTCCTCATCAAGCACTACGTGCCGGGCATGCGCGCCCGCCGCTTCGGGCGGATCGTCAACATCACCTCCGCGATGGTGAAGTCGCCGAGCGCCACGATGGGCCTGTCGGCCGCCGTCCGGGCGGGGCTGACCGCGCTCAGCAAGTCCGTGCAGCGCGACAGCGTCGTCGACAACGTGACCATCAACAACCTGCTGCCGGAGCGGTTCGACACCGACCGGCAGAAGTACATGGCCCAGCGCATCTCCCGGCGCGAGGGCATCACGCCCGAGGAGGCGAAGGCCCGCATCGCCCAGACCATCGCGGCCAAGCGGCTCGGTGAGCCGACGGAGTTCGGGGACGCGTGCGCGTTCCTGTGCAGCGCGCAGGCGAGCTACATCTCCGGGCAGAACCTGCAGCTCGACGGCGGTTCGTACACGGGGCTGGTGTAAGTCGTGAAATATCTGAGTTTCTCCGTCGACGGCCGGGACACCTTCGGGGTCGTCACCGACCGGGGCGTCGTCGACCTCGGCGGCACGTTCGCCTCGTTGAAGGACGTCCTCGTCAGCGGCGTGCAGGTGGACCAGGACCGTGCCGATCACAGCCTCGACGAGATCACCTTCCTGCCGCCGATCGCCGACCCCGTCCACATCTGGTGCCTGGCCCTCAACTACGTCGAGCACCATGACGAGGTCCAGGCCGCCGGCCGCGTGCAGGAGCTGCCCAAGCAGCCTGCCCTGTTCGCGCGCTCGCGTGACTCGCTGACCGGCCACGGGCAGCCGCTGCGCCATCCCGGCGTGAGCGAGCAGTTCGACTACGAGGGCGAGCTGGCCGTGGTCATCGGCAAGCCCGGCTTCCGTATCGGCCAGGACGCCGCCTTCGACCACATCGCGGGCTACACCATCATGAACGAGGGCAGCGTCCGCGACTGGCAGTTCCACACCCGGCAGATCACCCCGGGCAAGAACTTCTACCGCAGCGGGTCCATCGGCCCGTGGATCGTCCCGAGGGACGAGGTCGGCGACGTCGACGCCCTGCGCATCACGACCAGGCTCAACGGCCAGGTCATGCAGGACGACGTGGCCGCGAGCATGGTGCACAAGATCCCGCGCTTCATCGAGTACGTCTCATCGATCGCGCCCCTGCACACCGGGGACATCCTGGCGACGGGAACTCCCAGCGGCGTGGGGTTCTCCCGCAAGCCGCCGGTCTTCCTGCAGGTGGGCGACGTCTGTGAAGTATCCGTCGAAGGCATCGGGGTCCTTCGTAATCGCGTCCAAGGGGACTGAGCGATGCAGCAGTGGAGCCCGTTCCAGGAGCAGACCCGGCTGACGAAGAACCAGCGCACCTTGCTCGGCCTCATCGGCGTGGGCAGCATGCTGGAGTTCTGGGACGCCTATCTCATCGGGTTCATCATGTCCTTCCTCATCACGCCGTGGGGACTCACGTACGGCGTGATGGGCGTCGTCCTGCTCGCCTCCGGCGCCGGCGCCGTGCTCGGCGGCGTCTTCTGGGGGCTGGTGGCCGACCGGCTGGGCCGCAAGCCCGTCTTCGTCGTCTCGCTGCTCGTGCTCGCCGTCGCGAGCCTGGCGCTGGCGTTCACACCCGACGGCGGCTGGGTCTATATGGCGGCGCTGCGCACCGTGGTCGGATTCTGTACGGCCGGCTACTTCATCCAGATCTCCCTGGTGCACGAGTTCATGCCGCCGCGGCGGCGCGGCATGCTCACCGGCGTCGTCTCCTCCATCACCACGTGCGGTCTGCTCCTGGGCGCCTTCAGCGGCGCGTTCATCATCCCGGCCATCGGCTGGCGGTGGACCTTCGCACTCGGAGCCGTCCCCGCGCTCATCGCGCTCATCGGGGCGTTCTCCCTGCCCGAGTCGCCGAAGTGGCTCAGCCTGCGGGGCCGGGA
Organism: Nonomuraea rosea; assembly: GCF_039539705.1. NCBI lineage: Bacteria > Bacillati > Actinomycetota > Actinomycetes > Streptosporangiales > Streptosporangiaceae > Nonomuraea > Nonomuraea rosea. The sequence continues at coordinate 7,994 of NZ_BAABDQ010000048.1, forward strand.
AACGGAGGCCCGCAGGTCGATCGCCTGGGCACTGGACGTGCCGGAGTACACCGGCGCGCTGCACGTGGAGCAGCCGGCGGCAGGCGAAGGCTGGCTGGGGCTCTTCCGCTACCCCCGCAACGTGCTCACCACGACCCTCATCAACCTGGGCCTGCTGACCGGCTACTACGGGATCGTCCTGTGGGCGCCGATGCTGATGGCCCAGGTCATGCGGGTCCCGCCGGCTGACGCCTCCAAGGTGATGATCCTCTTCACCGTCCTCGGAGCCGTCTCGCGCCTGCTCGCCGCGCGCCTGGCGGACCGGATCGGCCGCAGGCGAACCGGCGGCTACCTCGCCCTGGGAGCCTGCGCCGCCACGATCCTGGCCGGGTTCGCCGGCCATGGGGATCTCCTGCCGGCCTCGCTGTTCTGGCTGCCCCTGCTGCTGGGGTTCGTCCTGGCCGACGGCAGCTTCTCGGTCTGCGCCCTATACTCGACCGAGATCTGGCCGTCGAAGGTGCGCGGCAGCGGCTCGGGCTACGCCGGGCTGGCCGGCTCGATCGGCAAGATCCTCGGCCCGGTCGGGCTCGCCGTCATCGTCGGCTCCGGCAACATCGTCACCCCCAAGGCGACAACGGACGCGGTCGTGCCCGCCTTCCTGTTCCTGGCGGCCTGCCTGCTGGTCTGCGGCCTGACGTACCTGACCATCGGCATCGAGGCGAGGGGCAAGTCACTGGAGGAGATCGACGGAGCGCTGGAGAAGCAGCCGACATGAGCACACCACGCATCGGGATGGTCCTGCCGTCCCTGAACACCATCGCCGAAGACGATTTCCGTACCTTCTGCCCCGTCCCGTACCACGTGCACCGCATCCGCCTCCGCAAGGAGGCGGGCAGGGTCACGACGGAGAGCCTCATGCGGGCCTACCTCGAAGCCACCGAGGAGGCCGAACTGGCCGCCGACATGGGCCCCGACGCGATCGTCTTCAACTGCACAGGGGCCAGCGTCGCCTTCGGCGGCGACTGCGACGCCCGCCTGGCCCGGCGTATGACGGAACGGCTCGGGATCCCGGCGACGAACACCATGGTCGCCATCAAGGCGGCCCTCGCCGCCCTGCGGGCTGAGAACATCCTGCACATCTGCCCGTTCACCGGAGAGTTCTCGCAGATCGAGCGGGAGTCGCTGATCGCCTCCGGCTTCACCGTCAAAAGCACCGTCTCCCTGGGCTTCCTCGACGCCAAGGCGGCGGCGCTGATGGAGCCCGGACAGATCGCGGAGTCCGTGCGCGGCCGGATCGACGACTCCATCGGCGCGGTGCTGCTGTCGTGCGCGAATGTGCGCGCATTCGAGGCGGCGGACGCGCTGGAGAGCGCCATCGGCCGGCCGGTGGTGACCAGCAACCAGGCCGTACTGTGGGCCGTCCTGCGGGCGGCCGGCTGGACGGGGGAGATCAGCGGAGCGGGAGGGCTCTTCCATGCCGATCGTTGACGCTCAGGTGCACGCATGGTCGAGCGGCGAATCCACCGGCCACCACCGCCGCTCCCCCATCACCCGGGACGTCCTCGATGCGGAGATGACCCGGGCGGGGGTGGACCGCGTCGTGCTCGTCCCGCCCTTGTGGGATCCGCACGGCAACGCCTACTCGGTGGAGCTGGCCCAAGCCGCGCCCGACCGGTTCGCCGTCATGGGCCTGCTGAAACCCGGAGACGACCCGGCGGCGTTGCGCGACCTGCCCGGCATGCTGGGCCTGCGCTGCCTGTTCAACACACCGGAGCGCCTCGCCCCGCTGCTGGAGGGCCGGTTCGACCGTGTCTGGCCCGTCGCGGAGGACCTGGGACTGGCCGTCGCGCTGCTGATACCGGGATCGCTGCAGCTGGTCAACGGCATCGCCGGACGACATCCTTCTCTCAAGATCATCGTGGATCACCTGGCCGTCCCCCGCGGCGCCACCGGGCCGGAGGCCTTCGAGCACCTGCCGCAGCTGCTGGCCCTGGCCGCCCATCCCAACGTCCACGTCAAGGCCGCCGGAGTGGGCGACTACGCGCTCGACCCGTATCCCTTCTCCTCGCTGGACAAGGTGCTGCGGCAGGTCTGCGACGCCTTCGGGCCCGAGCGGATCGTGTGGGCCAGCGACCTGTCACGGCTGCATCATCCGTACCGCCGGTGTGTGACCCACCTGCCAGAGGCCCTGCCATGGCTCCCGGACACCGACCTCGAACTGATCATGGGCGGCAACATCTGCCGCCTCCTCGACTGGCACTGACCCTTTCGACTGGTACTGACGCTTTCACCCCCTGCGCAACGGAGTTCTCCATGCTCAAACCCGGCAAGTGGCCCAGCTTGATCCTGCTGTTCATCTACGGCGTGGTCGCAACGTCGCTGGTGACGCAGACCGTCCCGGTCGTCGGCGACATCTCCAAGCAGTTCGGCCTGACGTCCGCCACGTCGGGATGGGTCATCTCCATCCCCTCCCTGATCACCGCGATCGCGGCCGTCTTCGGCGGATGGCTCATCGACCGGATCGGCGACAAGAAGGTCCTTCTCGCAGGGGCGGCGTTCGCCCTGGCCGGGAACATCATCGTGTTCACCGCGCAGAGCGCGACGGCCGTCTTCGCCGGCCGCCTGGTGGAGGGCGTGGGATACCTCTCCCTCACGGTCGGCGCGGTCACGATGATCATGCGGACGACGACCGGGACGCGGCGCGCGATCGCCCTCGGCTTCTGGACCGCGCACACCGCGGTGGGCATCGGCATCACGCTCACCCTCGTGGCCCCGCTCGCCGGACACGGCGAGAACTGGCGATGGGCCTTCGGCGGGCACGCGTTCGTCATGGCCGCGCTGGTCGTCGCCGCCTTCTTCCTGCCGGGCAAGACCACCGACGCGCCCGCCCGCACCCTGCGAGACATCATGACGGTGCTGAAGAGCCTGCCGCCCTACCGGGTCGCGCTGGCCTCGGGCGCGTCCGCGTTCATCCAGACGGGCATCATGACCGCCCTCACCGTCTACCTGCACAACACGTTCTCGGTGTCGATCCCGCAGGCCGCGGCCGTCGGAACCATCGCCGAGGTGTTCGTCGCCGCGGGCTGCCTGTCCGTCGGCTACCTGCTGAAGGGCGGCATGGCGGCCAAGCGGATCGCGACCGTCAGCGGCGCGGTGACGCTCATCGGCGGGATGACCCTTTACCTGCCCACCATGAACTTCCTGAGCGCGTGCGCCGCCGTGTGCGTCTTCTCACTCGGCATCGGCACCCTCAACGGGCTCATCTGGACCTTCGCCCCCGGCGCCGCGCCGAGCGCCGAGACCCTGGGCGCCACCAGCGGCCTGGTGTCCCAGGCCACCTACCTGGGCGTCCTGCTCGGGCCGCCTGCCATCTTCGCCAGCTTCTACGACGGCGGCTGGACCATCCGCATCATCCTGGTCGTGGTCATGGTCGCTCTGCAACTGATCCCACTCCCCCTGTGGCGCGCCAAGGAGCCCGTTCCCGCCACCACGGAGGCCTCCGCCTGACACGGCACTGACACACGCGCGGCGGACGACCTCCTTACCGCCTTCGACCGTGGGATAGGCGCCGTCGATCCCGAAGAGCGAGGGGACATAGACGGTGAGGAGCTGCAAGCTCGGTCGCTTACGGCCCAGAAGCGGACTCTCCGACCTGCCCGGACAGACTCGAGCCGCCGAGTCCGGCCAGCAGTTCGCGCAGCAGGTCGGCGAGCTGCTCGCGGCGTTCGGGTGCGAGATGGCCGACGAGGCGGTCCTCGGCCGCGAGCAGGTCGGCGACGACACGCTCGAGCAGGGCGTTGCCCGCGTCGGTGAGGGTGATCGCGCGCGCGTGGTAGCCCGACCCGGGGGTGGTACGTTCGACCAGCCCGGCCCTGACCGCCCGCTCCACGCGCTGAGTGATCGCGCCGCGCGTCACCATGCACGCATCGGCCAGCTCGCCCGGGCTCATCCGATACAGCGGGCCGGAGCGCCGCAGCGTGGACAGCAGATCCAGCGTCGCGACGTCCACCCCCAGGTTCGCGAGGAGACGGCGGCGCTCGTCGCCGAAGACCTTGGCCGCCCACCAGATCCGGGTGATGACCCCGATCGACTCCACCGGGACACCCGGCAGCTCGCGCCGCCAGGCGTCCTGGATGGCGTCGGCCCCGTCGCGCGGCGGCTCAGCGGCCACGTTCGGCCCCGCCGTTCACCTGGATGATCTGGGCGGTGACGTGCCCGCCGCCGGGCGAGGCTAGCCAATGCACGGTCTCAGCGATGTCCTGAGGCGCCCCAGCCCGGCCGGTGTGGGTCTGTGCGACGAGCGTCGCGCGGCGTTCGTCGTCCAGCGTGCCGCCGAAGAACTCGGTGTCCGCGATGAACCCCGGGGCGACCACGTTCACCGTGATGCCGCGTGGCCCGAGGGCGGCGGCGAGGTCGAACGCGTACGGGTGCAGGGCCGCCTTCATCGGACCGTACGAGGTGCCGCCGGAGCCCCGGAAGGCCGCGATCGAGCTGATGAACACGATCCGCCCCGACGGGTGCAACAGATCGCGAAATGCCTCGGTCGGCAGCACCGACGTCAGGACGTTGGCCCGGAAGTTGCCTGTCCACCGCTCCGTGACGCCGTCGAGCCCGCCGTGGCCTTCGACATTGCCGCCTGCGCTGTTGACCAGCACGTCGATCATGCCGAAGCGCTCGGCCAGGTCGGCGCGCACACGCTCGACCTCCGCCGGCTCGCTCAGGTCTGCCGGCAGCGCCGTGCCGCCGATCTCCTTGGCCGCCTCCTCCAGCACGTCGGCGCGGCGGCCGATGATCACCACCCGGTCCCCGTCGTCCGCGAAGCGCGCCGCCACTGCCTTGCCGATGCCGGTGCCGCCGCCACTGACCACGATCGTCCGCGTCATGCCAATCCCTCCTTGAGTTTAGGCCTAAAGTCAGCCTAGCAAAGGAACTGAAACGGTGGGATTCGGGGCAATCTTGAGTGACTCTACGTAGCGAGAAATGTGCGTCAAGTGGGTCGGCGCATGCTTGCCTCACCTCGTCTCGCCAGTTGTGAGAGCGAACCACGGTGGTGGGATCCCAGCTCAAGACGCTGGGTGCGGCGCAGCAGGGGCAACAACGGTGTTGCCCAACCTGAGGTGCCTCGATGGCCTGCCGCCAGGCATGGGGATGTTCTCTGCGTTGAAGAAGTTGCAGATGTCGATTAGCCGTACGCCCTTCTTGCGGAGCGTAACGGCTTGCAGCAGGACGTCGTCCGGGCATGCACGGGGCCGGCCACGACGGCGAGAGGGGCGGCTCACCGACGCCTCCTTGGTGAGCGCTTAAGAGGCTGAGGAGACGGGTGAAGATCGCCATGGCGGGCTCTGCCCGCCGCGTGTTGCTGGTGCGCAGAGAAGCGCCTGTACGGGACCACGGCCGCGCCGGCTTACGCCGGCATCGGTCCGGTCGCGGTCCCGCCCCGAGCACGCCGTCCGGTTCTGCGGTCTTGCGGAAGGCGGGTGAGCTGGTGGCGAAGCTGCGATCCGATCTCGGCCGACACCCTCCGGCAGAAATCTTCGGGGTTCTCGTGCGCGGGAACGGGCTCTGGCACGACCACCCGCACCACCCCGTCCGCGAGCAGATCATGGGAGCCGACACGTTGCCGGCGTGCCATCTCGGCCGCCAGCCGGGTGTCACCGTGCAGGATCACGCTCGCGCCTTCTGGCGGCAGCGGCGACAGCCATGCGTGCTCAGCGGCGATACACGCTCGGCTCGGCAGCAGAGCGAGAGCTGCCCCGCCGCAGCCCTCCCCCAGGAGCACCGACACCGACGGCACAGTGAGCTGGACGAGGTCGGCCAGGCAACGTGCGATCTCGCCCGCGAGAGCCTGCTCCTCCGCCTCTGCCGAGAGCTCGGCGCCGGGGGTGTCGATGACGCAGACCAACGGGCGCCCCAGCTCTTGGGCGATGTGAATGCCGCGGCGCGCGGCGCGCAGGTCATCGGGGCCCACCGAACCGCCGCCGGCCCGGGCACGCCGGTCCTGGCCGATCACCACGCATCCGACCCCCTGAAAGGAGGCCAGGGCGCACAGCATGCGAGAGCCGGGCTCGCCCGCGCCCGTCCCGGACAGGGAGACTACGTCGTCAGCCCCGATGCGCAGCAGCTCACGGGCCCCTGGACGGCCAGGATGACGGCTGAGCCGGATGGAATTCCAGGCGTCCCCCGGGCGTGCCGGCACGGAGGTGCCCGGGAGCCCTGGCCGGGACACACGCACGGGCGCAGTCAGCGAGGCGAGTGCCTTCGTGGTGACCTCGGCGAGCCGGTCGGAGGGTACGACCGCATCGATGACGCCCTTGGCGGCCAGGTTCTCGGCCACCTGCACGCCACTGGGAAAAGGATGGCCCTCGAGCGCCTCATAGACCGAGGGGCCCAGGAAGCCGATCAGCGCGCCCGGCTCCGCGACAGTGACGTGCCCGAGTGACCCCCACGACGCGAACACCCCGCCCGTGGTGGGGTGCCGCAGATACACCAGGTACGGCAGCCCGGCCGCCTTGTGCTCGACGACGGCTCGGGAGATGTCCACCATCGTGACGAAGGCCGGTGTGCCTTCCTGCATTCGGGTGCCCCCGGAGGAGGTCGCGGCGATGAGGGGCAACCGCTCGGCCGTCGCGCGGCGCATGGCCGTCACGATGCGTCCGGCCGCGTCACGGCCGATCGACCCGCCGAGGAAGCGGAACTCGCTCACGATGAGTGCCACCTCGTGCCCTCCGATCCGGGCCCGGCCGGTGACCACGGCCTCGTCCGTTCCCGACCGTTCCCGAGCCTGCGCCAGTGCCTTCTCGTATTCGGGGTCACGTTCAGCGGGCCGGACGGGGGCATCCCACGAATGCCAGGAGTCCGGATCGGTGTTCGCCTCGATCAGCTCGAGGGCGCCCAGCCGACGCGTCATGGGGTCTCAGCGCCGGCCCGGCGCCGCACCGACTGCCCGTCCTGGTTGCGGTCGGCCGACAGGAAGTACATCGGCTCCCGCTCCCCCTCGTCTGCGCCGTAGGGCGGTCCCCAGCCGCGGGTGTCGTCTCCGGGGCCCGGCGCATCGATCGTGGCCGCCCGGGTGCCGAGGTCACCCGGCATCATCGTCGCGTGGGGTCTGGCCAAGGCGCGTGAGAGGTCGACCACGAGCACGCCCTTGCGCGGCCCGTCCGCTTCGGGTCCCGGAGAGGCGCTCATACGGACGCGCCCGATCCCGGCCTCTCATGGCGCGCCTGGTTGGCCACGACCGGGTTACGCAGCACGCCGAGCCGTTCGACCACGACCTCGACCTCGTCCCCGGGCCGCAGGAGCCACGGTGGCGTGCGGGAGTAGCCGACCCCGGACGGGGTTCCGGTGGCGAGCAGGTCGCCGGGGCGGAGGGTCAGGGTCCGGCTGATGAGCGAGAGCGTGTCGCCGACCGTGTAGACCATCTCGTCGGTACGGCCCTGCTGCACCATGGTGCCGTTGACCCGCGTCTCCACCGTGAGCCCGTCGCGCAGGTCGCCCACGACGGCGGCGGGCACCAGCGGCCCGAGCGGGCCGGAACGGTCGCCGTTCTTGCCCAGTGTCCATTGAGAGGTGAGCTTCTGCGCCCGGCGCGAGGTCACGTCGTTGAACGCGGAGTAGCCGACCACGGCCGCCAGCGCCTTGTCCGGCGTGGCGTCGACGAGGGTGTCACCGACCCAGGCCACCACCTCACCCTCCCAGTCCACACCGTCCTCATCGGGCGGCACCGGGATGCCCACGCCGCCGACGGTGAGTGAGCTCGGCCACCGGGCGAACAGCGTGGGGTGCCGGGGCACCCCCTCGCTCGCGTAGGAACCCTCCGCGACGTGCTTGAGGTAGTTCAGCCCGATGCAGATGACCCGCGCGCCGGGCAGCACCGGCGGGACGAATTCGACCTCGTCCAGCGGCAGAACGGCTGCCATCTGGGCGCTGTCCGGCTCACCGGCCAGCCAGCGCCGGGGCTCGGCCCAGAACTCCGCCAATCCGGTGAGTACTCCGACCTGGCGTCCGTCGTCCGTGAGGGTCCCCACGTGGACTGATCCGTCGGTATGGCGCAACCCCACGATGCGCATCGGCATCGATGCCTCCTCAATCTGCCGGTTCGTGCTTGCTGTCCGCGACGTACGCACCCGTCGTCAGGCGGGAAGCGCCGCGTACGTCGTGTCGAGGTACTCCGCGATGCCTTCGAGGCCGCCCTCGCGCCCGAGCCCGGACTGCTTGATGCCGCCGAAGGGCGCGGCCGCGTTCGACACGACGCCGACGTTGACCCCGACCATGCCGCTGGCGAGGTTCTCGACCATGTGCAGCGCGCGCTGCAGGTCACGCGTGTACACGTAGCTCACCAGTCCGTACGGGGTGCCGTTGGCCGCGCTCACCGCCTCCGCCTCCTCGCGGAAGGTCGTGATCGCCGCCAGCGGCCCGAAGATCTCCTCTTCGAGCAGGGCCGTTCCGGGCGCCACGCCGCTCAGGACGGTGGGCTCCACGAACCGGCCGTTCGCCGGCCCGCCCCCCGCCTCGACCACCGCGCCCCGGCCGAGAGCGTCGGCCACCAGGCGTTCGAACTTCGCCACCGCCGCGTCGTCGATGAGTGGCCCGACCTCGGCGCCGTCCTGCCACCCGGCGGCGACCGTCATCGCTCCCATGCGGCCGGCCAGCCTGCTGGTGAACTCGCGGGCGAGAGGCTCGGCGACGATGAACCGGTTGGCGGCCGTGCACGCCTGGCCGACGTTGCGCATCTTGGCCAGCAACGCGCCCTCGACCGCGGCGTCGAGATCGGCGTCCGCGCACACGATGAAGGGGGCGTTGCCGCCGAGCTCCATGGAGGTCCTCATGACGTGGGCGGCGCATTGGGCCAGGAGCAGCTTGCCCACCTCGGTCGACCCGGTGAAGGACAGCTTGCGGGCGAGCCCGGACTCGATGATCGCGCCGACGGCCGCGGCCGGGCGGGAGGTGGTGACGACGTTGACCGAACCCGCGGGGGCGCCGGCCTCCTCGATGATCCGCGCGAGCAGCAGACTGGTCAGCGGCGTCTGCTCGGCTGGTTTGAGCACCGAGGGGCAGCCGGCGGCGAGCGCGGGAGCGATCTTGCGCGCGCCCATCGCCAAGGGGAAGTTCCACGGTGTCACGAGCAGGCACGGCCCCACTGCTCTGTGCTGGACGAGGATGCGGGTCAGCCCACTGGGTGACAGGCGATAGTCGCCTCCAATGCGCAGGGCCTCATCGGCGAACCAGCCGAAGAAGTCGGCGGCGTAGGCCACCTCCCCGCGAGACTCGTTGATCGGCTTGCCCATTTCCAGCGTGATGAGCAGCGCGAGCTCGTCCTCACGCGCGCGCAACGCGGCCTCGACCCGGCGTAGCAGCGCGGCGCGCCGGGCGGGAGACAGGGCGGCCAGCGCGGGCTGCGCATCGCGGGCGGCTCTGATCGCGTCCAGCGCGTCCCGCTCGTCGGCGTCGGCGACCTCGATCAGCGTCTGTCCGGTCGCGGGGTTGTCCACCGGAAACGTCGCCCCACCCGCTGCCGGGCGCCAGCGCCCGGCGATCAGCAGCGTCGACGGGACGTGCGGGAGCGACGGGGCGAGGGCGGGCGTGGCTGGCGCGGTCATCGGTTCCTTCTTTCTTACGGAGTCAAGGCGGCAGCCGGTCACAACACCGCGACGGCACCTACGGGACACCCGGACGCGCCGGTGATGGGCAGCGCGGGCGCGGTGAAGAGGAACTCGTACTTCTCGTAGCGGGCGCACGCGGCCGCGAGTTCCTGGAAGTCGAAGATCTCGCCGATCGCCAGCCCCATGTGGACCAGTGCCACGACGTGGAAGGGCTGGAAGCAGTCGATCTCGTTGGGACGAACCTCGACGCCCCAGGTGTCCGAGGCGACCGCGGCGATCTCCCAGGCGTGGAACCACGGGGCGGTGTGCAGCGACACCCCGGGGGCGGCGCCGCCCGCGTAGTCGCCCCACGCGTGCCGGCGTGCCTGGAGGAAGCCGGTGCGGATGAGCACCGCGTCCCCGCGCCGGATCTGCACTCCCTCGGCTGCCGCCGTGGCCTCCAGTTCCTCGACGGAGATCGCGTAACCGGGCTCCAGAGCGTCCACGCCCAGGTGCCGGGCCACGTCGAGCAGCACGCCGCGCATCACGAACTTGCCCGCGTAGTTCTCCACGCCGTTCTTGGCCGCCCCGCTGGAGGAGACGAGGCCCGCGGAGTGCCCGTTGAACATCCTCCCCTTCCAGAAGATGTGGGAGAGCGAGTCCCACTGGGTGCCGGCCTGGTTGGGCACGATGAGGATGTCGTCGGAGCGTCCGTAGCCCTTGGCCGGGCCGAATCCGGCCGGGAGGATGTCCTGTGCGCCGGCGAGATGATCTGCCCCCGTCGCCGTCATCACGTTGCGCGGGTTGGCCCGCAGGGTTCCGGTCTGAGGGCCTCGCTGGTCGTAAGGGAGCGAGCAGGAGACGGTGATGCCGTGCTCGACCATGGCCGCGGCCCGCCTCACCTCCTCCGGACCGACATAGTTCATCGTCCCCAGCGAGTCGTCCTCGCCCCAGCGTCCCCAGTTCGTGCACTGGTTGATGTAGTCCTCGAGAACATCCGCTCCATCGAAGTCGGACATGTCACCTCCATGGTCATGATCACCCGTACGGCGGGCGGAACGGTTAAGAAGCGGTCGTCGTGCTGAAGACGCCGACCACCCGGGAGCCGAAGGCGTCGATCTCCCGGCCGGTGAGGGGCCCGCCGCTGCGCGTGCGCAGGATCAGCAGATAGCGATAGCGGAAGATCTCGCCGGTGGGCGCATTCGTGATCGTGCGCACGGCCAGCCCGAGAGGCGCGAGAAGTGCGAGGACCTCTTCGAGTTCGCCGCTGCCCTCGACGCGGATCGCCAGGTGGTCGGCGCCCGGTGAGACTTCCAGCGCGGTGGTGAGCGCCCACCACCCGCCGGCGCTGCCGTCGTCGATGTCGGGCTCGATGATCTCCAGTCCGAGCGCCCGCGCCGCGGCCTCGGTGCCGATCACGGCCATGGAGCCGTCGCTCTCGAGCACCTCTCGCGCCGCGGCCACCGAGTTCTGCCGGTGTATTTCGACGGTCGCGGCGGGTAGCCGTTCCTCCAGGAAGCGCCGGCACTGCCGGATGGAGCCGTGTCCGCCGACATGCTTGATGTGCTCCAGGCGGCTGCCCCGCTTGCCCAGGAGGGCGCAGTGGTAGGGCACCACGATCTCGTCGCTGACGAAGAGCCCCTCTCCGGCGAGGATGCGGGTGGCGGTCTCGGTGCATGCGGTGTTGGAGGTCTCGGACGTCAGCACACCGACGTCGATCCTGCCGTCGAGCAGCGCGGCGACGACACCGTCCATGGTCGGGAAGTATTCCGGGCCGGCCAGCCCCGGCCTGTGGCCGAGAAGGGCCCGCGTTGCCTGACCCGCGAACGTGAGCTCGCTGCCCAACGTGCCGACCCGGCGGTCGCTAATACTCACGGCTTCCTCTCAACAGAATAGTGTATTCAGTTCGCCGAAAAAATATAGTGACGCTTCCTCGTCGCTGCCAAGGGCTTCACAGGTGATACGGGCCGCACGGAACGGCGGCCGCCAAGTCATCGGCCCTGGCGGCACGGTCCCTCGGCCGCCGGTTACTCGCCTTCGTCCTTCAACGATCCCAGGCGAACCAGCCGGTCACGCGTGTGCCCGACATGGGTCTCGATCAGGGCGCGGATCTTGTCCTCGTCGCCGCGTTCGAGGGCGTCGAGGATGGCCTCGTGCTCGACGAGCACCTCCTTGCGACGCGGGAGGTCGGGAGCCGCGAGGTGCACATAACGGTAGATCCGAAACCGCACCTCATCGATGATGCTGGACGCAGCGGAGTCACGGCCGTAGAGCAGACGATGGAACTTCATGTCCGTCTGCAGCCACTCCTCCGCCGACATGTCCAAATCCATGGAACGGGCGACGTCCCGCGCCGCCGGAAGGTCGGCCTCAAGGAAGTCGGCACGTGATCGGGCACGGAGCGCGGCGAAGATCTCCAGCGTCTGACGCAGGTCGAAAAGCTCAAGGATCTGCTCAGGAGAGAGCTTCGTGACGACGTAGCGCTGGAAGGGATTCGCATCGAGCAGCCGTTCGGCCTGGAGGCGCCGGAGGGCCTCGCGCACCGGAACACGGCTCACACGCATGGCATTGGCGAGCTCGACCTGGTTGATCTCGGTGCCTGCCGGGATCTCTCCCCGGATGATGGCGTCACGGACCCGCTCGTAGACATGATCTCCGAGCGTCGTCCGCGGAACAGCGCCCATACCCGCGATCGATGTCTGGTCGAGGCTGCCCAGTGTCTTGCCGCTCATGGGAGAGGATGTCGACTTCTTCGGCGCTCTCTCATTACTCTTCGGCACCCCTCAAGTATATAGTCTCGAACGTATACAGTTTCCAGGAAACCAGCGCGCGAGTCGGTCGCATCCCACGGTTCACTCCGGATTACGCCCCACGAAATAGTCCTCGTCGGGGTCTTGGGTCACCCAGAGCCCCGAGTCGACCAGGGCCCGCCGGAAGGCCGCCATCTCACCGCTGTGCAGCCGGTTCGCCGGTACGCGCATGGGGCCGCCGTTGAAGCCCGCCAGCCACGCCTGATATTTCCACGCGGCCCGGTTCACGGAATGGGCATGCGGGACCGGTGCCACATTGCCGTTGGCCCGCCACGCAGGGGCGATCTTCCAGAGCAGGTCCATGGCCTGGTCGATCTTGCCCTCCTGGGCCAGGGCCAGCATCCGCGGAGCGGTGTCGCCATAGTACTCGGTGTTCGAGGTCGCGATCACTCGCAGCGGGACGAGCGCGGCCAGCGCGATGGCCTCCTGGATGATCGGCATGGTGATCAGCACCTTTTCCGAGAGCCGATGCCAGGCGTGCGCGAAGCCGGCGACCGACGGGAATCCTCCTTCGGCCTTCACCGAGACGACGTTCGGCGCGGCGTCGACCAGGTCCGTGAGCATGTCGACCGGCAATGAGGCGGAGTGCAGGCGTTCGAAGCCCCAGTGCGTCATCGGGAAGAGGATGACCGCCAGGTCGGTCGCGTCGCAGAACGCCTTGGTGTAGTCGTAGAGCTCCTGCAGGGACTTCGGGTAGAAGCCCGGCGGGTAGGACAGCAGCGCGAGGCGGGCTCCCGCCGCCGCGGCCTGCCGCGCGGCGACGATGTTCTCCTCCAGGGTGTTGAACGAGGCGTGGAAGATCAGGTTGAGCCGGTCCCCCGCCTCGTCGTGGGCGATCTCCGTGAAGCGGACGTACTCGTCGAGCGTGATGTTGACCTCGCTGACGAGCAACGTGCCCGTGAACCCGAGCTCGATCACCCGCCGGACGTCATGGCGGATGCCGCGCTCGTTCAGGCGGGTCAGATCGGCCGAGAAGCTCGGGATGACCACGTTGTTGACCCCGTGGAAGTGCTCATGGGCCCAGTCCCGCACCTCGTGCTTACCGATGGCGATCGTCATGGTGTGGTTGGTTCTCCTTGTCACAGATGGAGGTGGAAGCGTGCTGCGACGGTCAGCGGCGGCTCTTGGGTACGGCCAGGTCGTCCCACGCGACCCCGAGGCCGGCCTCGACCGCGCGTCGATACACCAGCTCGGCGGCGACCATGTCCTGCAGAGCGGTGCCGACGGACTTGAAGATGGTGAGGTCTCCCTGCGTGTCCTCAGGGAGCGCGGTCTTGCCCTGGAGCAGGTCGCTGAGGCGCAGGACGGACCCGAGGCTGCCGCCCTCGTCGGCGAACCTGCGGATGTCGCCGGACTCGTCCGCGATCTGCTCAGGATCGGCGTCGAAGACGAGAGTTCCCGCTCGCCCGAAGACGGCCGTGTCGAGCTCGCGCAGGTCGCGATGGGTGGAGCCGATCGCGCTGATGTGCAGGCCGGGCGCGAGCCAGTCGGACTCACAGGCGATCGGGCCCCCATAGCCGGTGTTCGTCGCGGTGATGACGTGCTCGACTCCGGCGCACGCTTCGGCGGCCGTGGCGGCCGGCACCACCGGCAGATCGAGCTCCTCGCGCAGGCGGCCGGCGAGCCGCTCCCGGCTCGCCGGGTTCGGGCTGAACACCTTGATCTCGTCGATCTCGCTGACCGCGGCGAAGGTGCGCAGATGAGCCTCGGCTTCCAAGCCGGACCCGAGCACGCCCAGGCGCGTCGCCTTGACCCCCAGGGCCCGCGCGGCGACCGCGCTCGTCGCGGCGGTCCGCGCCGCCGTCAGGTAACAGGCGTCCATCATCGCCAGGACCTCGCCGGTCTCGAGCGAGGCGAGCATGATCAGGTATCGGACGCCCACACCGTTGCCGCCGAAGAACGTCTTGAGGCCCATGACGCCCGACTGGGGCACCACCGCGGGCATGACGCGGAAGAACCGGCCGCCACCGGAAAGGTTCATCCGTCCAGGAACGTCGGCGGGGACCTCGGCATCGGTCCGGATGGCACGGTCGATCGCCTCGACGAGCGAGGCAGGGTCGAGCACGCTACTTACAGAGCGGTCGTCAAGCAGAAGAGTCATGACAGTTCCTAGAGGAAGCGGCACGGTGATCGAGTAGAACGGAATCGGCCGATCGGGCCCGCGGCCCTTGACCAACTCGGCAACTGTATACACTCTAGTGACAACTCTGCACGCGTCAAGTGGTCGCCGGGTGAGCCACATCAAGGCGGGCACTCCGTGGCGGACCCCCGCTGGCGAGATCCCTACTGGCCTCGCCGCTGCAGAAGGACGAGAATCACCCAGACGGCAGCAAATAAGGCCGCAACGGCGGAAATGGGAGCAATCATGGAGCAGTCAGTGGAGCGCCTCGGATACGTCGTGATGGGCGTCCCGGACGTCGCCGAGTCGACGAAGTTCTACGCGAACGTCGGCCATCTCACCGTGCACGACGCCGCGCAAGGAACGAGCTTCCTCGGCGGCGGCTACGATCACCATTGGCTGCGGCTGGAGGAGAACCAGCACCGGCGCGGGCTGCTGCGCGTGGGCTTTCAACTGGCGGGCGACGACGCCCTGTCCGATGTCGCCAACCGGCTGGACGAGCGTGGCATCCGGTTCGCGGAGATCGGCGACCTCGAAGGTGACGGGATCGATCGCGGCCTGCGGTTCACCGACCCCGACGGGGTCGAGGTCGATGTCTACACCGACATGTTGTCCCGTGCCGTGAAGCCGGCCCAGGACGCCGTGCGCATGACGGAGATGCTGCACGCGGTGTGGTTCTCCGCCGACCCGGTCGCGGCGCACCGCTTCTATGCGGACGTCCTCGGATTCCGGGCCTCGGACTGGATCAAGCGCAATGCGGTGTTCATGCGGTCGGCGAACAACTACCACCACTCGCTCGGCATCTTCCGTTCGAGCCCTCAGCGCGCCGCGTCCATGGACCACTTCTGCATCCTCGTGGAGAACATCGACGACGTGATGCGGGCCAGGAACATCGCGCTGCGCCAGGGCGCGCAGTTGCAGAAGGACGTGCTCCGGCATGCCGCGTCCGGTTCGATCAGCGTCTACATCGCCGACCCCATGGCCGGCATCTCCTTCGAGTTCTGCACCGAGCACGACATCGTCGACCCCGACCACCGGCCCCGCCTGCTGGAGGGATCGCCGATCACACGTGACGTGTGGCAGGCGGGCAGCCCGGGCCTGAGCAAGAACGCGCCGCTGGGTGCCACCTCGGACACGCCCCTCCCCCGGACACCCGAGGAAAGCAACCTGGCCGACATGGCGAACTCCATCGCCTGAGGCCGGTGGTCCCGGCTCGAGACTTGAGAAACCGTTCCACCGCGCCCTCCGCCGGGGCGCCGGTGGGACGGCACGGCACGACCTCATGTGCCCCGCAGGCTCTCCGCGACGAACTGTTCGACGTCCCAGCGATCCACCGTCAGCCCGTCGAGGTTCGACTGCCGTGCGGCCATGTCGAGCATCGCCTTGTTGGCGGCCAATCCATAGGGAAAGGGGTCGGCGCCGAAAGCCGAAGCCTGCCAGTCCATGTCGTCGTTCCCCTCGCGGAACACCCCGGCGGCCGCGCGGTCACGCCGGTACGCCTCCCGCTTGGCGGCCTCGAACGCCTCGAAGAGCGCCTCGGGCACCCACGGCTCCCTCTCGACCAGACGCCGCTGCACCAGCACGGCGTGGTTGACCGGCAGGAAACCCGTCTTCTGCCGGAAGTCCGCCATGAACCGGCGGCCTCCGTCCGGGAAGAGCCGCGCCACCTTGCCGGTCGAGGTGTCGATGACGGTCCCGCCTGCCGGGAACGACGCGTCAAGCTCGCCGCTCTGCAACATGCGATTCACATCACCGGCGCCGGTCCAATGCAGGCGCACGCCCTGGGGCGGGTTCGCTTCGAAGCCCATCTGCCGGCCATGGCTCTCCTCGCCCTGCCGTCCGATGTACCAGTCGATGTCCTGGGGGCGGATGCCCCAGAGCACCTCGAGCTGCGCGCGGAACCACAGGCCCGCGGTCATGGTGTAGTCGGGGATCCCGAATCTCTTGCCCAACAGGTCGGCGCCGCTCTCGATGCCCGCGCCGGTGTTCACCCACGTGTTCAGCCCCAGCGTGGCCTTGCTGGCGAAGACCGGGATCATCACCCAGTCCCACAGGTCCTTCGGCCGCTGGCGGGTGACGATGAAGTTCGAGATGGAGAACTCGAACACGTCGTGCGCGCTGTCACGAAGGTGCATCGAGTGCAGGTCGCCTGCCTGACCGCCCTCCCACCTGATCTCGATGCCCTTGGGCTGGACGGTTCCGTCGACGAGCGGCGCCACCAGCGGATTCGGCGAGAAGGTGCCGCGCAGCTGCAACGTCATTCCGACCTCCAGGTTGGACTGCAATTTGGGGAAAGAGTATACAGTTGCCAGCTTTTCGGCCAGGGCCTGGCTCGCGAGATCGACCGGCCGCGCGACCGCGCCGCGTTGCCCTTGCACGACAGTCGTTTGTCACGCGACGGCAATACCGATGTAACCCTTGACACCGATTCCGGCATCAGTAATCTGTATACACCTGACACCGTCACGCACGTGACCTGGACCGTTACGTGATGGAGCAATGGCTCGGTCAGGCTCCGGCAGCCGACACAGCATGAGACAGCAACCGTTAGTGGATGGCAATAACCCGATCGGAGAACGCGTTCCCGGCTGCTCAAGCAGCTGAGGCACGTTGAGGAGGGCTGAGAATTGGGCGACGTTTCGCCTCAAGTCGCCGACACCGGCACCGCTGGGGTGCCCGTGGTGGAGTTCGACGATGTGACGGTGTGCTACCCCGGCAAGGGCACCGTCCGTCCTGCTGTGGTGAACATCAACCTCACCGTGTCCAAGGGACGCTTCGTCTGCGTGGTCGGACCCAGCGGATGTGGCAAGTCCACACTCCTGCACGTGTGTTCGGGCCTGCTGAAGGTCACCGATGGAGCGTTCCGCTACCAGGGGAAGGAATGGAGCAAGCTCCACCCCGGGATCGGGTACGTCACCCAGCGGGAGACGTTGCTGCCCTGGAAGACGGTCCTGGGAAACATCGCGCTTCCGCTCAAGATCAACGGCATGCCGCGAGCGGAGCGGCGCGACAGGGCGACCGACATGGCCGG
Organism: Nonomuraea rosea; assembly: GCF_039539705.1. Lineage (NCBI taxonomy): Bacteria > Bacillati > Actinomycetota > Actinomycetes > Streptosporangiales > Streptosporangiaceae > Nonomuraea > Nonomuraea rosea. The sequence continues at coordinate 25,511 of NZ_BAABDQ010000048.1, forward strand.
GAGCGTCGGTCTCGGCGATTGGCTCAACGCCTACCCACGGGAGCTGTCCGGCGGCATGCGTCAGCGCGTCCAGCTCGCGCGCACGCTGGTCACCGAGCCGGCGCTGCTGCTCATGGACGAGCCGTTCGGCGCCCTCGACGCCGTGCTCCGGGTGCGCATGCAGGAGTTCCTGAAGTCCAGGATCGAGGGCACCGATCTCACCACGATCTTCGTGACCCACGACCTCTCCGAGGCGCTGACCCTCGGTGACGAGGTGGTCGCCATGGCGGGAGCGCCGGGCAGTATCGACCAGATCGACCAGCTCGAGGACCTCCCGCGCAAGGTCTCGGCCGTCGAGCTCCGGCAGGTGCCCGCGTACGCGGTGCACGAGGCCAGGTTGTGGAAGACGATCGCCGGCAACCTGTCCGCGGACGGTGTCGCTCTGAGCAACTCCGCCGCCGAACGCGACGGCGACCACACCATGACTGCCGCGCCCCGCGGCGGGAGGGAAGTCTCATGACGACAGTGGCACCCAAATCGGTGTCCAGGCCGTCGTCCGGTACGGCGGCATCGGCCGAGGAGCGGGACCGGCGCCGGGAGCGACTGGTCGACCAGGTCAGGCTCTGGAGCATCCGGGTCGTCATCGTGGTGGTCCTCTGCGGGACGTGGCAGTTCGTCAGCGGCCGGATCTTCCCCGTGTTCATCGTCTCCAGCCCGGCGCTCGTCGTCGAACGCTTCGGCGACTTCATGGAAAGCGGTCAGCTCCTCTCGGACCTGGCCTACACCATGCGCGCCTGCGGCCTCGGCTTCGTGATCGGTGCGCTGATCGGCAGCACGCTGGGCCTGCTCTTCGGCGTCTACGAGTCCGTCTCGCGGGTCATCGCACCGTTCGCCTCCATGCTCTACTCCACTCCGAAGATCATGTTGTCCCCGCTCATCGTGGTCTGGGTCGGCGTCGATCTCACCATGAAGGTGTTCGTCGCGACGTTCTCGTGCATGTGGGTGATCTTCTACAACGTGTGGAACGCCACCCGGCGCATCGATCGCAACCTGCTCGACCAGTTCCGGCTGATGGGCGCGAGCCAGCGCCAGATCATCGGCGGCCTGTATCTTCCCTCGGCGATGACCTGGCTGCTCACCAGCCTGCGAGTCGCGTTCCCCATCGCGCTGATCGGTGCTGTGGTCGGCGAGTTCGTCGCCTCCTCGCAGGGCCTGGGTTACCGGGCTCTCGACTCCGGCCAGCGCTACGACTCCGCGGGCGTGCTCGTCGCAGTGCTGACGATCACCATCACGGCGATGACCATCGATTCGGTTCTTCGGATGATCCAGCGCAAGGTGGCGCTGTGGCAAGGCGAAGGAGTGCAGGAATGAGCAGGTCCAGCACCACGAGAAGGTACGGGCTGGCGCGCATCGCCTTGAGCGTTCTGCTCGGGGCATCGGCGCTGACCTCCTGCGGCAGCGGCGGCCAGACGATCACGGCGGACGCGAAGACCGGCAACCGGAAGATCCGGATCGCGGCGCCGTTCATCTCGACCATGAACTCGGCCGTCCTGTACGCGCAGGGCAACGGCATCTTCCAGAAGCACAACATCGAGACGGAGTTCGTCGAGATTCACGGTGCCGGCGGCCTGCAGGCGACCCTCGGCGGCAGCACCGACATGGCGATCACCTCGTCGGTCAACCCGGTGGCCGCCCTGCAGCAGGGCCAGGAGTTTCCGATCATCGCGCAGATCGGAGACGGATTCCCCGAGTCGGTCCTCATCACCGCCGCCGAATGGAAGAAGAGCGGCCTGAAGGACGACTCTCCGCTGAAGGACAAGATGAAGTTCCTCGCCGGCAAGCCGTGGGGCGTCTCCAGCCCCCAAGGGTCGAGCAGCTACATGGCCAAGTACATGTTCCAGCTCGCCGGTCTGCCTGACGACGGCTTCAAGCTCAATTCGCTGGGTTCCGCTCCAGGGACGCTGGCCGCGCTCAAGAGCGAGAAGGTCGTCGCCGGCAGCATGGGCTCGCCCTACCCGCAGGTCGCGGAGGCGGAGGGCTACGCGAAGGTCTTCATCGACGTCAGCGGTGGCGAAGTACCTGAGCTGAGAAACACCGTGACGTCGGTCGTCGCGGTCACTCCGGAGTTCTACAAGAACAACAAGCAGCTCGTGGCCGACTTCAGACAGGCTCTCGGGGAGGCGCAGAAGCTGGTCTACGAGGACCCCAAAGCGGTCGACGAGTGGATCTACAACACGCACTTCAAGGGCAGCCCCAAGGAGGCCGTGCTGGCGGGCGTCCAGGACCAGCGAGACGGCGGCGCCATCGCCAAGCAGCCCCAGGTCAACGAGCAGTCCGCCGAAAGGCTGGTCACCTTCATGAAGGCGACGGGCCAGCCCGTGCCGGACGACTGGCGCAAGATCTTCGTGGACCTGTCCGGCTGAGCGACCGACCGGAGCCGGACGTCCGGGACCACCCGAACCGGTCGTGCGCCGGCCACACGGCCACGACCGGACCGGCCCCGGATTCCTGACCGCGCATCCAGGCCACCCTCCAGGCGTCCCGCTGGGATGCCGAACCGAGAACGTGAAGACAAGGAGTACAGGTGTCGGAACCCATTGATGGGCGGATGCTCATCGGCGGCGAGCTCGTGGAGAGCCGGACCTCCAACTGGCTGGAGTCGGTGAACCCGGCCACCGAGGAGGTCATCGGCCGCGTACCCGCTGCTGGACCGGAGGACGTCAACGCCGCGGTGGACGCTGCGCTGGGCGCCTTCGACGCATGGGCCGGACTGTCGATGACCGAACGCGCCCACGCCCTGCGCGGCTATGCGCGGCGGCTGCAGGAAGAGGGTAAGCGGATCCTCGACATCGAGGTCCGCGACACCGGCAACACCATCGCCAAGCTTCGTCACGACGTCGCGAGCGCGGTGCGGGGCATCGAGTATTTCGCCGGTCTCGGGACCGAGCTCAAGGGTGAGACGATCCCCGCCAGCGCCGACGCGCTGCACTACTCGGTCCGCCAGCCCTACGGGGTGGTGGGGCGGATCGTGGCGTTCAACCACCCGATCCTGTTCGCAGCGAAATTCGGGGCCCCGCTCATGGCGGGCAACTGCGTGGTGATCAAGCCGTCGGAACAGTCGCCCTTGTCGGCCACCGTGCTCGCCGAGATCGTGCGGGAGACGCTTCCGCCCGGCGTGGTCAACATCGTGACCGGCGACGGAGCCGGCGCCGGCGTCCCGCTGGTGCGTCACCCGCTGGTGAAGCGGATCTCCTTCATCGGCTCCGTGCCGACCGGGATGGCGATCCAGCGTGCGGCGGCCGAGGTGGCCGTCAAGCACGTCAGCCTTGAGCTGGGCGGCAAGAATCCGATGATCGTGTTCCCCGATGCCGATCCCGACGAGGTCGCCTCGAACGCGGTCGCCGGCATGAACTTCGGCTGGATGGGGCAGTCCTGCGGCTCGATGAGCCGGATCCTGCTCCCGGACTCGCTCTACGACGCCGTCCTGGAGCGGGTGGTCGCCAAGGCCGAGGCGATCGTCCAGGGCGATCCCGCCAAGGAGGAGTCCGGTGCGGGCCCGATGAACTCGCGGGCGCAGTACGAGAAGGCTCTCGCCTACATCCAGGCGGGAATCGAGGACGGAGCGCGCCTGGTCGCCGGCGGTGCCCGCCCGGAGGGTCCCGGGTTCGAGCGCGGCTACTGGCTGCGCCCGACGGTCTTCGCCGACGTCACCCCGCAGATGCGCATCTTCCGGGAAGAGATCTTCGGCCCGGTGATGTCCCTGGTCCGCTACCGGGACGTCGATGAGGCGATGCGGCTGGCCAATGACGTCGACTACGGCCTGACCGCCTCCATCTGGACCAACGACCTGAGCCTGGCCATGCGGGCGGCGCGCGATGTGCGCGCGGGCTACGTCTGGGTGAACGGCGTGTCGCGGCACTTCCTCGGCACCGGGTTCGGCGGCTTCAAGAACTCCGGCGTCGGCCGTGAGGAGTGCTTCGACGAGATGCTCAGCTACACCGAGACGAAGACGGTGCACGTTCGTGTGTGAGCACGGGCGGCGACTGCCGGGCAGATGCGAAGGGGGTTTCCGTGAAACCTGAGCTCATCAACGTGCCGATCACCGAACGTCCGCCCATGGAGTGGGGCAGCGACGCCATCGCGGAGCTGCTCAGCCGGCTCGACCTGCCCTACATCGCCATGGTTCCCGGCTCGAGTTATCGGGGACTGCACGACAGCCTCGTGAACTACCTCGGCAACTCCGGGCCGCAGCTTGTCGTGTGCCTGCATGAGGAGCACTCCGTCGCCGTCGCGCAGGGGTATGCCAAGGTGACCGGCCGGCCGATGCTCGTCGGGCTGCACAGCAACGTGGGGCTGATGCACGCCGCGATGGCGATCTACAACGCCTACTGCGACCGGGCCCCCATGGTCCTGATCGGCGCGACCGGCCCGCTGGACGCCGCGAAGCGCCGGCCCTGGATCGACTGGGTCCACACCTCCGCCGACCAGGCGGCGATCGTCCGCCACTATGTGAAATGGGACGACCAGCCCGGCTCGGTGCAGGCCGCGCTGGAGTCGTTGCTGCGCGGCCATCTGCTCACGCGGACGGAGCCGTCCGCCCCGGTCTACATCTGCCTCGACTCGGAGATCCAGGAGTGCGAGCTCGACGCCTCCGTCAAGGTTCCCGAGCCCGGACGGTATCCGCTCGCCACCGACCCGGCGCCTGACGCGGACACGGTCGAGGAGATCCTCGCGATGCTCGCCGCGGCCGAACGGCCGCTGATCCTGCTCGGCCGGGCCGGCCGCACCGAGGAGGAGTGGGATCGGCGCGTGGCCCTGGTCGAGGCATTGAACGCCTGCTGCCTGACCGACATGCGCATGCCGGCGGCCTTCCCCGTCGAACATCCGCGCCACCCCGCCACGCCCGGGGCGGGCCGGCTGAGCAAAACCGGTCTGGAGCTGGTACGTCAGAGCGACCTGATCCTCAGCCTGAACTGGACGGAGCTGTCGGGAACCCTGACCGCCGCGTTCGGCGACGGCCCACGGCCCCGGGTGGTCAACTGCAAGAACCTGGGGGCCCTGCTCAACGGGTGGACCAAGGATCATTTCGCGCTGGTCTCCTCGGACCTGGAGGTGACGGCCGGCGCGGACCAGATGGTCGCGGCCCTGCTGGCCCGCGTGGGCGAGATGGCGCCGGTCGAACGGCCGGACTGGCCTCCGGCGTTCCCGGCCACGCGGCCGGACGTTCGCCCACAGGTCGAAGGCGACCCCATTTTGATGTCCGATCTCGCGGCTGCGATCCGCGAGGCCGCCTCCGGCAGGAAGATCACCTACACCACGCTGCCGCTGGGCTGGTCCGGCGAGGACGCGCTGTTCGCCGGCCCGCTGGACTACCTCGGCCGCGACGGTGGCGGCGGCGTCGGCTCCGGGCCCGGTATCGCCGTCGGGGCCGCGCTGGCCCTGGACGGGACGGGCCGGGTACCGGTCGCGGTGCTGGGCGACGGTGACTACCTGATGGGCAGCTCAGCGCTCTGGACCGCCGCTCATTACCGGCTGCCGCTGCTGGTGATCGTCGCGAACAACCGGTCCTACTTCAACGACGAGGGACACCAGCAGCAGGTCGCGCAGCGGCGCTCACGCCCGGTGGAGAACCGGACCGTGGGACAGCACCTGCGCGATCCCGACCCGGACCTGGCGACGATCGCTCGTGGTCACGGGCTGTCGGCGTACGGCCCGATCCTCGACCCGAGCGAGCTTCAACCGGCGCTCGGCAAGGCGTTCGACGAGGTCAGCGCCGGCGGCACGGTCGTCGTGGACGTCCGGGTCAATCCGTACGGCTACGGCCGGGCTTGATCGTGTCCCGTCGGCACGGCGGGCAGGGCCTTCGGGCGCCTCTCGCCGGGCCGGCGGCGGGGCGGCGCATAGGTGACATCAGGGAGTTCTCGTGAAGCTGTACATCGAGTTCGAAAAGTGTTGCGGGTTCGGAGAGTGCATCGCCCTCGCGCCCGATCTGTTTCGCATGGGCGGTGACAACCGTGCCCAGCTCATCGGCGACGGGACGGTGCAGCCGGCCGAACAGGAACGTGCGCGTACGGCGGCCTTCGCCTGTCCCGCAGAGGCCATCGAGGTCGAGGAATGACCGACCACAGCGACGTCCTGATCATCGGCGGTTCCATCGCCGGCGTGCGGACGGCCGAGGGGCTGCGCCGCCTTTCCTTCGACGGCGGCATCACCATCCTCGAAGCGGGCCAGGACCTCCCCTACGATCGTCCCGCGCTGTCGAAGCAGGTCCTCACAGCGGGCGCCGACGTCGAATCGGTCATGCTGCGCTCTCCGGCGGATCTGGACAAGGCGCGAATCGACCTGCGGCGAGGCTGCCGAGCCTCCGGCTTGGACGTCGGCGCGCGTACGGTGCGGTTGACCGATGACACCGTGATCGCGTACTCCGACCTGGTCATCGCCACGGGCGCCGCGCCGCGCGAGCTGCCCTTCGCCCCTGCCGGCCCCGGTGTGCACTACCTGCGTACGGTGCAGGATGCGGTGCGTCTTCGCGACGCCGTCGGCGCGCCGGTCCGGGTCGTGGTCGTAGGAGCCGGTTTCATCGGTTCGGAGGTGGCCGCGGCGGCGGCCTCGCGGGCGGCGAGCGTCACCGTGGTCGAGCCGTTCGCGTTCCCTCTCAGCCGGGTGCTCGGCGACCTCGTCGGCAAACGGCTCGCGCGGCTGCACGAGAGCAAGGGCGTCCAACTCCTCCTGGGCCGCTCGGTGAGCGGCATCGAGGATGACGGCGCGGGCGGCAAGCGCGTCGTCCTCGACGACGGCACGGCGTTGAGCTGTGACGTGGTGGTCGTCGGCATCGGCGCCACGCCCAACACGGACTGGCTGGCCGGGTCGGGACTTCACGTCGCCGACGGCGTCGTCTGCGACGAGTACTGCCGCGCGGACGCGCCGAACGTCTTCGCGGCCGGCGACGTCGCACGGTGGCCGAACCCGCTGTTCACCGAGTCGATGCGCATCGAGCACTGGACGAACGCCGTCGAACAGGCGGGCATCGTGGCCTGGAACATCACTCATCCGGACGCTCCACGCGCTTATGCGCCGGTCCCGTACGTGTGGTCGGACCAGTACGGGACCCGGCTGCAGATCGTCGGACGGCCGCGCGCCGACGACGAGGTGCGGATCGTGCTCGACGATCCGGCCGACGACAGCATGGTCGCGTTGTATCTCCGCGATCAGGGAGTGGTCGGCGCCTTCGGACTGAACGCGCCGTCACGGATCCTCGCGTTGCGTCGCTCGCTGGCCGCTAGAGCATCTTTGGAGGAGATCATGACGGCTTTTGATAGCACTCTTGTCTGAATACTGAAGAGTGGATACAGTCCGTGTCGTTCCGGTGTCACCGCAGGTCATCGCACCCGGTGGCGGAATCCGGATGTGGGAGAGAAAGGTTGGGGCATGACTCGCTTCGCTGACCTGATTCAGCCGGACCGCGTGCACTCCGCGGTCTTCACGAGCGAAGACATTTACCAGGCCGAGCTTGAGAACATCTTCTATCGCTATTGGGTGTTCGTGGCACACGAGTCAGAGATCCCCCAGCCGGGCGACTACTGCACGAAGTGGATCGGCAAGAAGCAGGTCATCGTCTCGCGAGGCGCCGACGGTGAGATCGGCATCTTCTTCAACCGCTGCCGGCACCGTGGCGCCGCCGTGTGCATGGACGAGTACGGCAACGCCTCATTCTTCCGCTGCCCCTACCACGGCTGGACGTACAACTCCTCGGGCGACCTGGTCGGCGTGCCGTACCCATCCCGCTACGACGCCCTCGACAAAGCCTCGCTGGGCCTGGCCCGGGTCCCCCGGGTCGGGTCCGCCTCAGGGTTCGTCTTCGCGTCGATGGCCGGGGACGGCCCCACGCTGACCGAGCACCTGGGGGCGGCGGCCGGCTATCTGGAGGACTTCGTCAAGGCCTCACCCGCGGGCACCGTGAGCCTGTCCGCGGGCACCTCCAAGTCGAAATTCCATGGCAACTGGAAGTTCGTCGGCATGGACGGCTATCACACCAACTTCACCCACAAGACGGTCCTCGACCTGCGCCAGCGCAAGCAGGGCGCCTCCTACAACCGCGGCGCCGGCAACTCCGACAAGTCGTCGAACGAGAGCTGGGACCTGGGCAACGGACACAGCAGGCTGGACCTGACCGGGAAGGACAAGGTCGCCGTCGGGGCCGCCTCCAACACCTCCATCGCCGCCGGCATCCCCGACACCGAGGACGGCCGCGCGTACATGCGCCTGATGACCGAGACCTACGGGGACGACGCGCCCGAGGTCATCCGCCGGTCCCGCGACGTGCACATCCACGTCTGGCCGAACCTGCAGCTCATCGGATCTCAGGTACGCGTCATCCGCCCGCTCGCCGCCGGACGCACCGAGGTGATGAGCTATCCGGCGATGCTGGACGGCGTGCCGGATTCCGTCAACACCGAGAGGATCCGCTCGTTCGAGTGGTTCAGCGGCGTTGCCAGCTTCGGCACCCCTGACGACACCGAGATCTTCGAGCGCAACCAGATCGGCCTCCAGTCCGACTACATCCCTTGGCTGGTCCTCGCCCGCGGGCTGGCGGTCGCACCGCAGGAGGACGGCAAGCTGGTCGGCAACGTCACCGACGAGGTGCCGCAGCGCGCCCAGATGCAGGCATGGCTGCGCGCGATGAGCGCCGGCCCCGAGATCGCGGTCGACGTCACCGCGCGAACCGTGGATGAGGCCAAGTGACCGACATGACCTTGCTCGCCGACGTGACCGACTTCCTGCTCCTCGAGGCCGAGTTGGCCGACGCGAACGCCTACGACAAGTGGCTCGCACTGTGGGACGACCCGTGCACCTACTGGGTGCCCTGCAACCTCGACGACTACGACCCGACGAAGCACGTCTCGATCGTCTACGACGATCGGGCCCGTCTCGAGGAACGCTGCTTCCGGCTGACAGCGGGAGGAGCCCACTCGCAGGAGCCCCAGTCGAAGGTATGCCGGGTGATCGGCAACATCCGCGTCGTCAACCCGCAAGGCGAGGACGAGACCATCGAGGCCACCGCCCGAGCGATCATGGTCGAGCTACGGCTGGGCCGCAAGTCGCTCTACGCCGCCCGCTGCCACTACACGCTGCGGCGCTCACCTTCGGGCTTCAAACTGCGCCAGAAGAAGGTGATGTTGCTCGACGCCGACCAACCCTTGGGCAACATGACGTTCCTGATCTGATCGACGTTGGACGAGACACCGGACTCGGGGTATGCCATGACAGGCCTCAACGGTTCCAAGCCAAGAGACGACCGCGCCGACCCGCTCGACGGTTACGGCGACGGCGTGGTGGTCGGCAACGAGTTCGCCGCCATCGAGATATCGGTCGACACATCAGGGCACGCACCCCGAGCAGTGCTGAAAGACGTGGCGTCCGGCCAGGCCCGCTGCATCGATCCGCTCGTGCTGCTGGCGTTGGTCTACATGCCCGACGACGTGATGCAGTCTCTGGCCGACCCCAACCTGATCGTTTCGGACTAGTCACCTGAGCATCTGAGCGACAGCGAGGGCCGGATGTCGTCGATGACGCTGCTGTGCCGCCTCGGGAACCACTCGGGTAAGAATCGCCTGTACCGGGCGTCCCGTGGGCTGGGCCGCGTCATCCGGGCAGGTCAGTGCTCATCTGCGCGGCCCATTCGCGGGTGGCGGTGATCAGGCGGCGGGCGCCCTGGTGCAGCAGGTCGGCGGCGACCCTGGAGCCGAGAGTGGCCGGACCGGAGCCATCGCCCCGCAGGTGGGCGCGGACGAAATCGTGCGTTCGGCCAGGATGTGGGCGGCGGTCGCCGGGGTGGCTGAGCTCGCCGAGCAGCCGCATGATCGGGCTGTCGGCGGAGCGGGCCTGGATGCCGATCACCCCCGCGCCGACGGCGGGCACCATGGACACGATGCCGTCGCCAGCCGGGTGGAACATGCACCAGCGAAGCCGGAGAGGTCAGGCGGTTGGTCACCAGCACCTCGATCACCTGCCCGTGCGTCAACTCGGCCACGTCCCGCACCGGACAAGCCGCATCCACCAGCTCCCGGATCCGCAACCGCGAGCAGAACGCGGCCACCACCGGTAATGCTCCGAGACGACGATCAGCACAGCAAACCCGACGATCTTCAATCAACCCGGCGTGCGGAAAACGGGACTAGCCGATCAGCGCGGCCCGCCCTGAGACCAGGGCGAGCGTGGCGGCGGCGGCGCGCCGTACCGCCGTGTCCACCGAGTCCTCCCCCGTGCCGAACATCCCCGCGTGCAGAAGCCCGTGGCCGTGGGCGGTGGCGGCCACAGCCAGCCCCAGTCGCTCGGCGACCTCACCGTCGCCGCCCGACAGCGCCATCGCCGCCAAGCCGAAGACTTCCTTTACGGGCTCGATGGCCCGCTCCGTCTCCGGCTCCCCGATGGGGGCAGGGTGCCGAACAGCGACTCGAACAGGACCCGGTGCTTGGCGGCGAAGCGTACGTACCCCCTGGCCACGGCCATGACCCGGCCCTCGGGCGAGTCGCCGGCGCGCTCGGCCATCACGGCCGCGACAAGCAACTCCCCCCGCGCGGGCCTTCACCGCCACCAGCAGCCCCTCGCGGTCGGCGGGCGCTGACCGCGACCCCGAGCTTCCTGCTCGCCTGCGCCGGCGAGAACCCCTGAACGCCCTGCTCCGCGATCAGCTCCATCGCGGTAGCGAGCCGGTCGGCATGTGGATCTGGTGCAGGTCCACGGGGAACCCGCCGAGGTGGCGCGGGCGGTCGCCGATCGTGCGGGTGGTGCTCGCGGCCGTGCGCCCCAGCGGAGCCCACTTGGTGGCCATGAAGACCTGTCCGGGCGTGACGCCGCACTCCATCAGCGCGGAGGCCAGGACTTCCTCCGGCTGGCCGCCGCCGTACATCTCGGCGGTGTCGAACCAGCTGACGCCGCCGTCGAGCGCCGCCCGTACAACCGCGGTGGCGGGCTCCCGGTCGATGGGCCTGATGATCAGGCGAGTGAAGTCGGCGGTGCCGGAGAACTGCATGCAGCCCAGCAGTTGGAGGCGGCAAACTGAACGATCGGTGTTTCTACGGAGGCCATGCGTCATGACAAAGACTTCCACCATCATGCTGATCCACGGCTTCTGGGTAACCCCGTTGTGCTGGGAGAAGTTCGCCGGGCACTTCGAGAAACTCGGCCATACGGTGGTGGCGCCGGCTTGGCCAGGCATGGAGGCCGGCGTCGAGGCGCTGCGGGCGGACCCGTCACCCGTGGTAGGGCTCGGCGTCACCGAGATCGTCGAGCACTTCGCACGGCTGATCAGCGGGCTGGACGAACCGCCCGTTCTCATCGGGCATTCCTACGGCGGACTGATCGTGCAACTCCTGCTTGACCGCGGGTTCGGGACGGCCGGTGTCGCCATCGGCTCCGGCATGCCCAAGGGTGTGCTGCGCCTTCCCCTGTCCACGCTGCGCTCCAACTGGCCGGCGGTGTCCAACCCGGCGAACCGGCGCCGGGCGGTGCCGCTGTCGTTGGCGCAGTTCACCTACGCCTTCGCCAACACGCTCAGCCCCGATCAGGTCCAAGCCGCCTACGACCGGTACGTCGTCCCCGGATCCGGACGCATGTTGTTCCAGGCAGGGCTGGCGAACGTCACTCCGAACGCCGCCACGACAGTCGACTACCGCAACGCCGACAGGGCCCCGCTGCTGCTCATCGCCGCAGGTGAGGACCACGTCATCCCGCCGTCCCTGGTGCGGGCCATCGCACGCAAGTACCGCCGTTCTGCGGCCCGTACGGACTATCACGAGTTCCCCTGCCGTTCGCATCTGCTCATCGTCGAGGAAGGGTGGCGGAATGTCGCCGATCACGCTCTCGGCTGGGCGCTCGGCGTACGCAGGACATGACCTGAAGTAACGCCGTGACGCTGTCGGCGATCTTCTATGGGGGCCTGACACAGGATGCGGAAGCGGCTGGCTCGGGGTGGCGGTCAGCCGGTCGCCCAGGTGAGCCTGGTGCAGACCATGGCAGTGAGCACGTGCTGGAGGCGGGTCTTGGTCAGCCCCGGTAGCGGGTACGACGTAGCCCGCGGACTCGGACGCTCAGGCTCACAGACCCCAGAGGGGCAGAAGCTGCGGCGCATCGTGCGAACAGGGGCCGAGCCGCTCGCGTGTAACCCCTTCGATCACGGGTGTGAACTGTCAGCAGGTTGTCGCTGCGTTGTCAGCGTGCTTGGCCAGGCTTCACGTCGCAGAGCACGCGACAGACCGAAAAGAAGGGCAGGAAGCAGTGACCCTCAAGGGCAAGACGGCGTTGGTGACAGGGGCCTCGCGGGGCATCGGCCGGGCCATCGCGCAGCGGTTGGCGGCCGACGGCGCGCTGGTGGTTGTGCATTACGGGTCCAATGAGACGGCCGCCCGGGAGACCATCTCCTTGATCGAGAACGCTGGCGGAAACGCCTTCGCCGTCCGGGCGGAGCTGGGTGTTCCCGCCGACGTGGACACGCTGTTCGCGGGGCTGGAAGCTGGGCTGCGCGAACGGATTGGGCAGGTGCGGCTGGATATAGTAGTCAACAACGCCGCCATCGGCGCCCCGGGGACGATCGAGTCGATCAGCCCCGCGGAGTTCGACCGGCTGTTCGCCGTCAACACCAAGGCTCCGTTGTTCATCGCCCAGCGGGCGCTTCCCCTGATGAACGACGGCGGTCGCATCATCAACGTATCCTCGGCGGCGACCCGGATCGCGCTACCGGAACTGGCGTATGCGATGAGCAAGGCCGCCGTGAACGTTTTCGGCCACACTCTGGCCAACGCGGTGGGGGCCCGCGGCATCACCGTGAACACCGTCACCCCAGGCCCCACCGAGACCGACGCCAACCCGTGGATACGCGGGAACCCGCAGGCCCAGGAAATGGTCGCGAGCAGTAACGCGATCCCCCGGGTCGGCCAGCCCGAGGACATCGCCGACGTGGTCGGCTTCCTGGCCTCTGACGGGGGCCGCTGGGTCACCGGGCAGGTCATCGACGCCTCCGGCGGTTGCTTCCTCGGCCCGCACATGTAAGAAGCGTTTCCATCCTCCTCACGCGGGGTGGCCGGGGTGGTGCTGACGTCGTACACCCTGATCGGGGCGGGGCCAGCTCCCGGCTCCCCCAGTGTGCTCCCGGTGACGGCGACCAGCGGAGGCTGCGTCGTGCCTGGCCCGACCGGGACGAGGGCGGGTGTCGGCCTCCACAGCTCGACGGCGACCACGCCTCCTTCCCCGCTTGGCCGCACCCGTATCCGTCCCACAGCCGCTCGTACGACTGGGCCGGCGTGGACGGACGCGGGTGACGAAGACCCGGCGCCGGGCGGGGCTTTGCGAGGGCAGGAATCTTTCCAGGCGATCGCCCCGGTTGGCCGCGACCACGCGGGTGACCTTGACGGCCCGCCGCAGCCGGTGGCCGTCAGGGATCTCGACGCCGGCGGCGATGTCGGCGTAGCTGGCCTCGCGCCCGTGGTTGCAGCGCAGCCAGATCATCACGTCCGCGACGTCCTTCTCGGCCTGTGTGAAGCCCATCGCATCGCGTTGTGAAGTCTGCCGGCCGCTCATAAGCAGCCCGCCGTTCTCGGCCAGGAACGCCGCGCGGAGGCGAGCTGGTTGAGGCAGCCAGGCCTCGGGGACCTCGATGCGGCCTGCCGGCGCAGGAACGTCTCCTGCACGACGTCCTCGGCCTCCCCGGCGGAACCGAGGAGGCGATAGGCGATGGTCTCCAGGCGCGACCTGGAGGTCTCGAACCGGTCGACGTCCTTCGCGGTCAAGGGAGTGAGCCGGTTTTAAGCGCGTCTTCTGGATCCGGCGTGCGGCTCGGCGGGGTCGCGGCGTTCGGATCGCTCGCCATGGCGACCCCCCGGGCCGCGTGCCTGGTTCAGGACAGGCCCCTCAGACGCTTCGTTCCTCCGCCGCAGTTGCCGTACTCCAGCGATCCGCCGTAAGCGTGAATGGTGGAGCCCGTCGATCTCTCGCCGGCGCGCATGTTGGTGATATACCCCCGGTATTGCACACATCTGCCCCTGGCCTGCTCTTTCACCGGGCCCGCGTAGTACTTGTAAACTCCCTGGTCCTGAGACCCTTCGAGTGTGCCCTGGCGCAACAGGACCGCCCTGGTCAGGGTGGGCTGCCCCACGAAACTGGACTTGATGGTGACGACGCAGTTCTCTCCGGTACGCGCGTTGTAGAGCAGGTGGACACTGCCCCGGACGACGCCCTTCACGTCGGTCACCGGACTGGTGCCGCCCGCCACCGTTCCGAAGCCGCTTCCGCAGATCTGCTCAGGCGTGTACGCGCTCTGCGCGGCGGAGGCGGAGACCGGTGATGCGACAAGGGTGGTGGTGAGCAGGGCTGCTGACGCGAACCGTGCCACGTCTCTACTGATCATGAACGTCCTCTCGTTTCGTGACAGACCTGCCTGGTCCGGCACTCCGCCTCCGGCCGGGCGATGATCGCCTGGCATCTCCGAGGCTGCGTGGCGCGCCCGGTTGTCCGTAACCGTTCGGAGCGAAGTCCCAGGTCAATTCCGGACAATGAGTTGTCCGCGGACAACCGTTCTGTTGCACTGATCGTTGGAGGAAGGGGGCGACGGTGGTGAACCGCAGGGCGGGCAGGCCCCAGGGCGGACCGAGGGGAAGCACGAACGAGGCGAATGCGCTGGCGGAGTTCCTGCTGACGCTGACCGGCGGCGTGACCGTCCGCGAGCTCGCCGGGCGCTACCACGTCGGCAAGACGCTCTGGGGTGAATACCGTTCAGGCCAGAAGATCATCCCGTTGGAGCTGCTGAGGCGGCTGGTGCGGGACCACACGCCGGACGAGCGGACCCGCGAGGCACGCATGGAGACCGCCGAGCGGCTGCACACGGCGGCCCTGGTGGGAGCACCGCCTGCTGCTCCGTCGATCGCCGAGCCTCCGCCGGCTCCCGCGAGCACAGAGCCCGCACCACAGGCGGGCCGACGCCGTCCCCTGACGCTCATCGGCGGTGGCGCCGGAGCCGTGCTTCTCGCACTGCTCGTGCTCCTGGTCGTGTGGAATCCGGCGGACGTGGGCAGTACCGCGGACGCACCGGGTACCCCCGGCGCCGGCGGCGCGACGGCCGTGCCGCTCTCAGGCACCGGCGTGTTCGCCATCCGGCCGGGCGGCCGTGGCGTCTTCCAGTGGGACGGCGAGGACGCGGCCGGATGGACGAAGATCGGCGACGCCGCACGGCAGCTCTGGTCCGGACCCGCGGGCTTGTTCGCGACGGGGATGGACCACAGGCTCTACCGGTACGAGGGGCGTCCCGGCCGCTGGCTGCCCGTCAGCGAGCCGGGTGCCGACTTCGCGGTCGGCGGCTCACACGTCTACCGGCTGGCGGCGGACCGCCAGTCCATCCATGTCTGGAACGGGCAAGGCATGTCGTGGACGCGGATCGGCGGCTCCGCCGCGCGGTTGTACGGCGGTGAGCCGGGCCTGTTCGCGATCGCCCTGGAGAACGGCTCGATCTTCAGATACGCGGGACGCCCCGACCAGTGGGCCCACACCGGCGCGCCGGGCGCCTCGTTCGCACTCACCGGGAAACACCTGTACGGCCTCACCCCGGAACGGATCGCGGTCAATCTCTGGCTGGACGAGCAACCGGGACAACCCTGGATCTACGCGGGAGGCCCGGCCGGCGAACTGTACGGGGGCCTCGCAGGGCTCTTCTCCACCGATCCGGCGGGGAAACGGCTGCGCGTCCTCATGGCGCTGAGTACCGCCGCCGCGAACCAGAACTGGCAGGACATCGGCCAGGCGGGCGCGGAGGTGCAGGTCGGCCGGCAGGAAGTGTACGTCCTGAGCAAGGATCGCTCGGAGATCCTCTGCTGGTCCCGCGACACCGGTGCCTGGCGCCGCATCGGCGGGCCCACTCAGACTTTGGCGGTGCGCCCGGCACCAGATGCTTCCCACGCCGCCCCAGGTTGAGGCGGTCGAAGCGTCATCCGGCGTCCGCCGTCCCAGGCCGGTCCAGCCCGGCGGCGAGGGTCGCCTGGTCGATCTCCTGGCGCAGGATGGCCATGGGCGGCCTCTCGTCGGGGCCACCGGCGCAGCACGACGCGCAGCGCTGTGAGCGCGGTCGCGGCGCACAACGCCGGATAGATCCCGGTGAGGGCAGGAACGGTTGCGGGCCGTTCGTCGCCGGGCTTCACCTGGACGCAGCCGAGCTGAGACAGGAGGGCGGTAAGCGCCGCGGCCAAACAGTAGCTCAGGACCTCGGTTCCGGCAGGGTCGCCTTGTCGAACCGCATGAGCGGTCAGCTGTTCCGGTCGCTGAGGTCGAGCCTGGCGAGTTCGGTTCTGGAGGCGACGCCGAGCTTGGGGAAGGCCTTGTGGAGGTGGTAGCCCACGGTGCGCGGGCTCAGGAAGAGCTGCGCGCCGATGTCGCGGTTCGTGGCGCCTTGGGCGGCCAGCCGGACGATCTGCAGCTCCTGAGGGGTCAGCAGGCCGGCCGCGCCTGTCGCTCGAACGTCGGTGGCCGCCTCTCCCGTGGCACGCAACTCGGCGCGGGCACGGGTCGCCCAGGGGCCGGCGCCGACGCGTTCGAAGGTGTCCAGGGCCTGCCGGAGCTGGATCCTGGCATCGGCCTTGCGCCGGCTCCGGCGCAGCCATTCGCCGAACAGCAGCCGGGTGCGGGCCTCCTCGAACGGCCGCCCTCCGTTCAGGTGCAGGCCCACGGCCTCGGTGTAGTGGCGCTCTGTCTCCTCCTCGCCCACGGCGAGCAGCGCCTCGCAGCGCAGGGCGACCGCGCGTGCCCAGGGCCGCCCGGTGGCCTCGGCCCATTGCCCGAATCTGGCGAGCGGCGCCTTGGCCCGTCCCGCCTGCTCGCACCGGACCGCCGCCTCCACCAGGTCGGGCACGAAGAGGGTGGTCGTGAGCTGGTAGCGGATGGTGCCGGTGATGCCGGCCTCCAGCAGGTCAAGGGCTGCCTGCGTCCTGCCCTGTCCGAGGGCGAGCAGGCCTTGCGCCCAGACCGCCCAGGCCAGGCTCGACACGTTGCCGTGCCTGGTGGCGTGGGCGCGGACGCCAGCCGTGAGGCGTTCGCAGGTCTCCTCGTCGCCGGAGACCGCGGCCAGCCAGGCGAGCACGCCCTGCAGGTGATCGATGCGATGGTGTTGCCCGGTGTCGTCGGCGATGCGCACGGCTTCGGTGGCCGACGCGTTCGCGTCCTGGAACCGGCCGAGGTAGAGCTGGCTGCTGGCGAGGTTCTGCAGCGCGTGCGGCAGCCAGCCGATCAGTGCCTGGGCCCGGCAGTCGTCGGTCAGGCGGGCGGACAGGTCCATGGACGTCTCGTCGTCGCCCACCATGAAGGCCATCGACGCGATGATGAGCCGCTCGCCGGGCGCGACGGGCGGTGATCGCCTGGCGTCGGCGAGCGCCGCGTGAATGGGCACCAGCCCGCGCGCGGCGTCGCCCGCCAGCAGGGCCGACAGCCCGGTCATCGCGGAGATGACCGGCTGGAGGGGATGGCCGGAGGGCAGGGCCAGGGTGTGGACGCGGTCGACGGCCTGCCCGGCCAGATCGGGCGCGCCGGCGAACCAGGCGTCGCGGACGGCTTCGAGCAGCATGGACGCGGCCATGGCCGGGTCGGTGGCCGCGATGGGGGCGGCGGCGGTGGTGAGGATGCCGTGCGCGACGCGCGGTGAGCCCTGCTCGAATTCGATGGCCGCGCGTACCCCGGCGAGCCTGGCGTGCTCGCGCGGATCGTCGGTGAGCCGGGCGGCGCGGTCGGCCAGCGCGCGGGACTGCAGGAGTTGCCCGGCGTCCATCGCCGCCTCGGCGGCGCTGATCAGCCGGCGCACCTGGTGCCGCGGGTCGGGGGTGAGCTGCGCCGCCCGCTGGTAGGCGGCGGTCGTGGCGGCGTGGCCGCTTCTGCGCCTGGCCCGTTCCGCCGCGTGTTCCAGCTCGGCGGCGACGGCTTCGTCAGGTTGGGTGCAGGCGGCGGCGAGGTGCCAGGCGCGCGCGTCGGCGTCCCCGCTGCCGCCGGTGGCGCCGTCGAGGGCGTCGGCCAGGGCCCAGTGCGCGGCCAGACGCCTGGTGAACGGCGCCCCCTGGTAGGCGGCCGCCCTGATCAGCGGATGGCGGAAGGCGAGTCCCCCGTCGACGCGGATCAGCCCGGTCCGCTCCCCCGGTTCGACGGCGTCGGCGCGGACGCCCAGCCGCTGCGCGGCCTTGAGGATGACGGCGAGGTCGCCGGTGCTCTCCGCGGCCGCCACGAGCAGCAGTGTCTGGGCGGGCTCCGGCAGGGCGTGGATCTGCGTCTGGAAGGCCTCCTGCATCCGGCCGGTGAGCGGGAGCGGACCCAGGTGGTAGGCCAGCGGGGTGACGTGCCCGGCCCGCTGTTCGGGCGTGAGCGCGGCGGGCAGTTCGATGAGCGCGAGCGGATTGCCCCCGCTCTCGGCGAGGATGCGGTCCCTGACGTGCGGCGCCAGTGCATCGGCGGTGTCGCCCAGCAGCGCGGCGGCATCCTCCGGGCCGAGGCCGCCGAGCCGCATCTCGGGCAGGCCGGACCGCCGGAACGTGTGGCTGCCGTCTCGTACCGATAGGATGAGCGCCACTCCTTCCGCCTCCAGCCGCCGCGCGGCGAAGAGCAGGGCGTCGGCCGAGGAGTGATCGAGCCACTGGGCGTCGTCGACCAGGCACAGCAGCGGCCCGTCGCCGGCGAGCTCGGACAGCAGGGTCAGGGCGCCGAGACCGACCAGGAAGCGATCGGCCGCGCTGGAGGGGGCCAGCCCGAAGGCTCCCCGCAGCGCGTCCGCCTGCGGGGCGGGGAGCCGGTCGAGGCGGTCGAGGCCGGAGCGCAGCAGCAGGTGGAGCGCGGCGAACACCAGCTCGGTCTCGCTCTCGATGCCCACCCTGCGCACCGTCCGCATGCCCGTGGCGGACGCCTTTCGCGCTGCGTGATCGAGCAGCGCCGACTTACCGATCCCTGCTGCGCCGCGCAGCACCAGAACGCCGCTCCGGCCGTCCTTGGCCTCTGCCAGCAAACGGTCTATTCGATCGGTTTCAGCCCCACGCCCGTACAGCACGGGACGATCCTATTGATGCCCTTACCTATGCCCGCGCCGGGATGACCGGTCATGTGGCAGATTCCGGGCGGGTGGCATCGCCCTAGCGTCGGCGGCATGAATCTTCCCACCTACTCCCTGGCGGAACGGGACCGGCGCTGGGATCTCGCCCGAGAGCTCATGGACGCCGAGGGCGTCGACGCGCTCGTCGTCTACGGCGGGCCGGTGGAGTGGGCGCCCGATGTGTTCTTCACCAACGACCGTCCCGGTGCGATCGTCGTCTTCCCCCGCGCCGACGAGCCCGTCGCGCTGGTCCGCTCGCCCGCGCACATCGGCGACCACCTCGAGGCGAGCGCGCGCGGCGACGCGGTGTGGATCAGGCCGGAGAACGTGCTGGTCGCCAAGCACGCGCACGGCGTGGCCGAGGTGCTGCGTGCGCACGGGCTCGGCAGGTCGGCGATCGGCGTGCTCGGTCTGGAGCCCTGCCCGCCTTTCCACGCCGATCCGCTCATGCCGTTCACGCTGTGGTCTTCGGTGCTCCAGCAGTTCCCCCAACTCACCTTCAAGCCGATGGAGGCCGCCTTCGTGACGCGCACCCTGAGCCAGTCCGCCGAAGAGCTGGCGGTCATCGGCCACGCTGCCGCCATCGGGGAGGCGATGGCGGAGGCCATGCTGCGGGCGGTACGGCCCGGTGTCACCGAGGCCGCCGTGTACGCGGCGGGCATGGCCGAATCCTTACGCCGGGGGGCCGTGGCATCGGGCATGTCGATCGCGTCGGGCAAGGAGTTCGTCTCATGCGGTCCGCCCGCCTGGTCGTACCGGCCGCAGACGCCCCGCGTGATCGAGGACGGCGACCTGGTCCTGGCCGAGACCTTCTGCTCGTACGGCATGCGCGAGACCCGGCAACGGGTGGCCATCGCGGTCGGCGGCATCCATCCCGAGCTGGAGTCGGCGGCCAAGGCGGCCCGCGCCTCCTACGAGGCGGGGCTGGCGGTCCTGCGTCCCGGACGCACGTTCGGCGAGGTCGTGGCCGCGATGCGGCGGCCGCTCCAGGAAACGGGCGGCTGGTACGCGCACCCCCTCGTGCACGCCGTCAACCCCTGCGGAGCGGCGTGCGGGTCCGGCGCCGGCCTCGGCACGCTGCCGGAGACAGCGCGCTATGGGCTGCTCACCGAGCAGCCCACCATCGGCTCCGACCTGCCGCTGAGCCCGGGGATGACCTTCGCCTTGACGCCCAGCTGCGCCTACGGCCGTCGTCTGGCCGGCATCGGCGGCACCGTCGTGGTCGGCCAGAACGTACCGATCGAGCTCAACACCATCACCACCCACCTCATGAGGAGCACCTGATGACCCACCACCGATCCGCTGTGGCCGCCGGCGTCCTGGCCGCCGCCCTGATCGTGTTGTTCGCGTATCTGTCACCGGGGCTGGCGCTGTGGCTGACCTTCATCCCGGCGATGGTGATCGCCTACGGCTGCCACCTCGCCACCACCGACCGCCGGCCGCCGGACGCCTCCCGGGTGCTGCCGATCTACCTCATCGGCCTGGCCTGGCAGTTCCTGCACTTCGGAGAGGAGTTCATGAACGGGTTCAACCGCCGCTGGCCGACCGAGGTCTTCGGCGCGCAGGCGATGTCGCTGCCCCTGTTCGTGTGGATCAACATGTTCTCCTACGCGGCCTTCGCCATGGGCGCGCTCGCGATCTACCGCGGCTGGCGGGTGCCGCTGCTCATCGCCTGGTTCTTCGCCATCATGGGCGCGATGGGCAATGCGATCGGCCACCCGATCTACGACCTGGTCTCGGGCGACCTCGCCTTCCCCGGCATCGTCACCTCGCTCGGTTACTGGGTCATCGGCCCGATCCTCGTGCACCGCCTCTGGACCGCCTCCCGCCCTCAGGCGAGCGCCACTCCTGACGCCCGGCCAGCGACCGCCTCCATCTGATCAGCCGTGGCCGCAACCTTCGCGGCGTGCACCGGCCCGTGGGCCGACCGGCTCGACCCCACGCTATCTGCCGCCCTCGCCCGGTACCCGGTGCCGCACGGACTCGCCGAGCGGGGCATGCTTGCCCTCTGCCGTGACCTGCACCGGCTCAACATCCTGGCCACCTACCGCCGCTACGAGAACCGATAAGTTCTCAGCCGGCCTGACTACCTGGGACCGCGAGATCTTGCGTCCTGGCGGAGCCGACTGGCGATGTGGCTTGCACGATCTGTTCCATTCGCCTTGTACCAGTTACTGGCGGTGCTGTCGGCGGCTCCGAGGAGGTCGGCGAGCATCTTCCAGCGAACGGCGCCGACCAGGGACAGCCAGGCTCCGTTTCGGGCGGTCCTTGCGCTGGGGACTCCGGCTACCAGGGACGGATATGCGCTCTCTGCTTGATCGCTTAGGTCACTGAGCACACGGGCTGCACCCGATTCGGTTTTGCGCGGGTCAGGTCACTTGCGAGCTGGCTTTGAGCTGGAAGCACTCAGGGTGAGGAACGACTGCCGTGTCCTCACGCTGAGCATGTTGGGTGCTACTTCCTCCACTGCTCCGCAGGCGACACGCCCGGGAGCCGCTTGCCGATGAGGGCGAGGGGGATGAAGAAGAAGACCTGGCCGATCGTCATGATGAGCGTGGCGAGTGCCTTGTCGTCGTAGTGGGCGGACGCCTGGGCATACAGGTCGTCGGAGCGGGTGAGGACGGCTTCCACGAGCGCCAGTGCGACCCGCTCTGCGTCGGTGAAGTAGGGCGCGTCCTGCCAGGACGCCACGGCGGTGGTGCGCTCTTCCGCTTCCCCTGCCTTGCGGAGGTCGCTGGTGTGCAGGACGGTCAGGTAGGTGTTGCCGACGAGCTGGCCGGCGCGCAGCTGGACCAGGCTGATCGTGGTTTTCGGGATCGAGCCGTTCCCGGTGGCCTTGAACAGGGCTCCGGCGACCCCTCCCAGCTCGGGGATGAGTGTGGTGGGGTTGGGCAGCCGCGCCTGGAGGCTCTCCTGCGGGATCGTGGGCGTCGTCATGGTGGGTCTTCCATTCTGGATCTCACACTTGGTCACCCTCGGGGCGGACCTGCGGATGCGCGGGGTGGAACTGCATGTGATCGAGCAGAGCATCGACACCGGCACGATGGAGGGCCGCGCAATGTTCGGCATGCTGTCGGTCCTGGCCGAGCTGCAGCGCGAACTGATCGTCGCCAACACGATGGACGGCCTGGCCTCCGCCCGTGCGCGCGGTCGGGTCGGGGGCCGTCGCCCTCGCCTTGTTGTGACTGGCCTACCGGTCCCGAGTGACTGCCCGCCTTGCGTTCAGACGACGTCAGGCGCTTGGTCGCATGCCCCCTCAGCGAATGTGCGCGATGCCTGCGCTTGGGTTTGACCTTGACCCTAGGTCAGGGTGCACGCTGAACGGGTGAGCAACTTCAACTCCGCCTGGACCGGCATGGTGCCGGTCGACGACACCGCGCTGGCCGTGACCGACACCGGTGGACCCGGCCCTTGCGTGATCTACCTCAATGGTCAGTTCGCCAGTCAGGCGTACTGGCGGCAGGTCATCGCTGAGCTCGGGGGCGAGTGCCGGCACATCACCTATGACATGCGGGCCCGCGGCCGATCGAGGCGTTCGGCCGCGGCCGCTTCATTCGAGACGCATGTCCGTGACGTCGGCAGCGTCCTTGCGGCCAGGGGTGTGGACCGGGCGATTGTGGTCGGCTGGTCCTACGGCGCGGCGGTCGCGGTGCACTGGGCCGGCCGGAATCCGGACCGCGCCCTGGGGGTGGTGCCCGTGGACGGCGCCTACCCGCACGACTACCCCGACGCTCCCCCGGAACGGGTCCGGCAGTTCTGGCGCCGGATGCGCTGGCTGCTGCCATTGCTCTCCAGGCTGGGCATGGCCGCGAAGATGTCCGCCGAGCAGCATGCCCAGAGCAACATCGAGCTCATCGAGATCAGCGCCGCTCTCGGCCCGATCCTGGACGGTGTGACCGTCCCGGTCCGGTACGTCGTCGCCACGGGCGCCAACCTCGGGGGCGGCCATGATGAAATGGAAAGCGCGCGCGCCACCCTCGACCCGGTGCTCGCCCGCAACCCGAACATCGAGGTGAGTGCGAAGGTTGCCAGCAACCACAGCAAGATCGTGCGCAAGGACTTCCGCGCGGTCGCGGACGCGGTTCGCGAGCTCGCCGGCACGCCACGAGCACGGGGCCGGCAGAGCAGATGACGGACGGCGTCACGATCGGCCAGGCGGCGGCCTTCGCCGGCGTCACGGTGAAAGCCATCCGGCACTACCACCAGCACAGACTGATCGACGAACCCCGCCGCGACAGCTCCGGCTACCGGCGCTACGGATCGGCTGACCTGCTGCGACTGGTCCAGATCCGGACGCTGGCCGCCGCCGGCGTACCGCTGGCCGAGATCGGGGCGGTCCTCGACGCCGATCCCGACCGGTTCGCCGACGCACTCGTCGACGTCGAACGGCGCCTCACCGACCGGATCGACGATCTGATCGCGCGGCGTGACACGCTGCGCCAGCTCGCCGCCGGAGACCGGGCCCTGCTGCCCGATCGCGCTCTCGCCCTCCTGGACAGGGCCGCCGATCTCGGCTTCACCCCGGACGACGTGACGATGGCCCGGGAGGGCCTGGTGCTGATCAAAGCCCTGGTGCCGGAGGGCTTCGACGACTACATCTCCCGGATCGAGCGCGCCCTCGACGATCCTCGGTACATGTCCTTGATCAAGCGCATGTGGCGGGCCGCCGAGTGGGAGCCGGACGACCCCCGCATCGACGAACTCGCCACGGCCATCGCGGACCACTTCCTCGCCCATCCCGCACTGCTGCCCATCCCGGCCGGACTCCAGGCCCGCACCGACAGTGCGATCCGGTACAGCCTGCTCACTCACCACGGACAAGAGCAGAAGCCGGCCTGGACCCGGCTGACCGCGTTGATCGAAACGCGTCTGCGCTCGGCCGGCATCGACTTGACTGAACTCTGAAATCGCATCCTTGGCTTCCACCGCGTAGGTCGGGCCCCACTCCGGCCTTCTGAGCCAGGGCACTCTGGCGGCCCACGGCGCAGCCGTTGGCTTTCGGGCCCATGTCAGCGGCTTCTTCCTGCTCAGCCGCCGGGTCATGAGCGTGGGTACTCATGCTCGAGGTGGGCTGTTCCCGATCGGCCGGAGCCGCGCCCTCGTCCCACTTCACGGTCGATCCGCTATATAACTCTCTGCTACCTTGCGGCTGGCCTGACGAGTGAGTTCGTGGCCAGATCGCTCGAAAGTAGTCACATAGGGTTACTTTGCGGCTGGTGGCGCGGACCCGAGTGGGGCCGTCCTCGTCGCCGTCGAAGCGGCCGCCCGCACCCACCAGAGCCGGCCCAGCCTCACCCTGGCGGACATGGCCGGCAAGATCACCGAAGTCCTCGACGCCGCTTGACGGGCTTGTCCCGAGGTTCTCGCCGGATCCCCGTGCTGTGGCGCTTCATCGATAGCAGTTACCAGCCCTGAGGAGGGCACATGTCCAGTTTGAAACGGCGAAGGTTCCTCGCTCTAGTCGCACTCGCGATTCCGCTCGTGGTCCACGTTGCTCCCGCCGCGGCCGCGACGGCGAAACCGAAGATCAAAGTCTCCGGCGGGCTCACGCAGCCCGCTTTCTCCTACGCCGACGCCATCCGTGAGCACGTCCGGGTGCAGGCGCCGGTCGACAGTGACGGCGACGGTAAGAAGGATCTGGTCCGGGTGGACATCATCCGGCCGAAGGAGTCCGGTTCCGGGCTCAAGGTTCCGGTGATCATGCACCAGAGCCCGTATTTCGGTGAGCCGGGTGTCGGCTTCGAGGTCGAAAAGAAGAAGTACGGCGCGGACGGGAACCTGACGAAGTTTCCGATGTTCTACGACAACTACTTCGTGCCGCGCGGGTACGCGTTCGTGTCCGTTGACATGATCGGCACCCGGTTGTCGGACGGCTGTCCGACGAGCGGCGGTCCGTCCGACGTGCTGGGCGGCAAGGCGGTCGTCGACTGGCTCAACGGCCGCGCGGTCGCCTACGACGCCAAGGGCGCTCCGGTCAAGGCGTCCTGGACCACAGGCCGTACCGGGATGATCGGGCACTCCTATGAGGGTGCCCTCGCCATGGCAGTCGCCGGCACCGGGGTGCGAGGGCTGGAGACGATCGTGCCGATCGCGGGGCCGAGCAGCTGGTACGACATGTGGCGCGCGAACGGCACGCTCACCGACATCAAGGACGGGCAGGCCTGGATGGCCGCACGGATTGACGAGGATCCGGACGAGAAGTGCGCGGCGGTGCGCCGGCGCATGAGCGAGGGCTCTGACGACGCCACCGGCAACGACAACGCCTATTGGCGCGAGCTCGACTACCGGACCGGGCCGGTCTCGAAGGCGCGCAACGTGCGCGCCAGCGTCTTCTCGGTGATGGGGATGCAGGACCGGAACGTGATGGCCGACCAGTTCTCCACCTGGTGGACCCAACTGCCTCGCGACGTGCAGCGCAAGGCGTGGGTGACGCAGTACGGGCACCTCGACCCGTTCTGGGCCCGCCGTGAGGTGTGGGTAGAGACCCTGCACCAGTGGTTCGACCACGAACTCATGGGCGTCTCCAACGACATCACGCGCCGGCCGCGCGTCGACGTGCAGCTCGGTCCGGACCGGTGGATCACCCAGGCCGACTGGCCCGCACCCGCGGCGCGGACGACGACCCTGCGGCCGCAGCAGGACGGCTCCCTGGGCCGCAAGCCCTCGACCGGGACCGGCAGCTACCTCGACACCGCCCAGACTGAGATCGCGATGGCCGACAACCCCGACACCGCCGACCCCCACCGGCTGGCCTTCCTGACCCCGCCGTTGAAGAAGGCGATGCGGCTGTCCGGGACGCCGTCGGTGAGCCTGCGGGTCACCCTGGACGAGCCGACCGCCAACCTGGGTGTCGCGCTCGTCGACTACGGCACCGACGCCCGCATCGACTACCGCGAACGCAGCGCGACGTCCGCGGAAGGCCTGAAGTTCATCGGCGGTGAAACCTGCGCCGGTCAGAGCACGGACGATGACGATGGCTGCTACCTCAAGGCCGGCGACAACCTGGCGACTTCCGACTTCCACGTGGTCACCCGGGGAATCCTGGACGCGCAGAACCACGAGTCGCTGAGCCGCCAGGCGCCGCTGACGCCTGGCAAGGCCTACCAGGTCACCTGGAAGATGCTGCCGCTGGATTACGAGTTCAAGGCCGGGCACCGGCTGGGCCTGATACTGACCGGAACCAACGACGACCTCAACCTCGACGAGAGCAGCAACGTCGAACCCGGCACCGGGGCCAAGGTCACCGTCGACCTGGCCGGCACGTCGATCTCGCTGCCGCTGGTCACCGGCACAACCAGCAAGTAACAGCAAGATCGACACTCGCGATCTTCGAGGTGGTGCCCGCCGGCACCACCTCGGTGTCACAGATCCCTTCTCCCCACGCCAGATGCGCGCCTTGCGCGATCCCCTGACGCCTCCGCGCCTGTTCGCCGACCGGCCGCGCTCGGGCGCCTATCTCAACATGCTGCTCCTGGCCGCGGTGACGCTCGCGCTCCTGTTCCTCCTCGGCCAGTTCCTGCAGAACGCCCGGGGGCTCGGGCCGCTGGCGGCCGGGCTGGCGTTCCTGCCCATGCCGGGACTGCTGTTCGCGTTCGGGCGCGTCACCCCTCGCCTGATCTCCCGGTTCGGCACCCGGAGGCTGACGCTCACCGGCCTGCCGCTGATCGCCGTCGCCACGGCCTGGCTGACACGCCCCTCCGTCCACGACGGCTACGTCTTGGGCGCCCTGGTGCCGCTGACGCTGTTCGCCGTCGGCGCGGGACTGAGCTTCCTGCCGCTCACGCTCACCGTCCTGTCCGGTGTGCGCGCGAGGACTCGGGAATCGCCTCCGGCGTGCTTCAGACCACGCAGCAGGTCGGCGGCGCGCTGGGAATGGCCGTGCTCGTCTCCGTGCTCGTCTCCGTGTACGGCGTGGCCGCTCGCCACGGGGGCATGACACACGGCATCAACGCGGCCTTCGCCGTCGCAACGATCTTCGTCCTGGTCGCTTTCTTGATCAGCACCGCTCCTGTCCGGCCCCGAGGCCCGCAAGAGCCGCCGCCCCACGAGGCCGAATCGCCGGACACGGGCCGCCATACCGGAGACCACGCAGCTCACACGGCTTCCTGACGAACCGGCGGGCCCGCCACCCGCTGGACGATCGGCATGCTCGCTGCCGGGATCTCGCTCATATCCATTGGATCGCGCGGGCCTCGGCGCCCAGGTGGGGCCGGTGTCCCGACGCCGCAATGGCCGGCCGAGCGCGACTGTTGGGACGAATGAGGCTGGCCGGGTCACCGCCAGGTGGCGGCGTACTCAGCGGCGTAGGACTTCACCTGAGCATGAGGTGCGCCGCGCCGGCTCGGCCGCTGCGGACTTTCGCGGCCCAGAGCGGACAGCACCGCGTCTGCGCCCTCGATCGCGGACGCGAGCGTCACGAGGTCGGGGTCGCTCACGTCCGCGGTGAGCTTGCTCGGGTTCCTGACGACAACGCGGGGCCGGTCCGGCCGGCGCCAACGCGGCGAGCCGACCCCCGCCGCACATCCTGTACCTAACTCATATAATATGAGTCTCGTAGGAAAGTTCTTCAAGGAAAGGCCTGCCATGATCCTGGTAACCGGTGCCACCGGCACCGTCGGACGCCCCCTGGTCGGCGTGCTCGCCGGCGAAGGCGTCAAGGTGCGTGCCGTCACCCGCGACCCGCAGGCGGCCGGCCTGCCCGCCGGCGTCGAGGTCGTCGTGGGCGACCCGTCGCGGCCGGACACCATGGGCGCGGTTCTGGAGGGCGTCACCTCCCTCTTCCTGCACCCGCGCGCCGTGGGAGAAGCGGCCGCCGACCTGCTGGCGCTCGCCAAGGAGCGTGGCGTCGGGAGAGTGGTGGCGCTCTCGGCCGTCAACGTCGACGACGACCTGGCCGACCAGCCGTCCCGCTTCCAGGGGGATAGGAACAAGGAGGCCGAGGACGCCGCCGTCGCGAGCGGCCTGGACTGGGTGAGCCTGCGGTCCGCCTCCTTCGCCGTCAACACCCTCCGCACGTGGGCCCCTCAGGTCCGTGCCGGTGACGTCGTCCGCGGCCCGTACGCCGCGTTCGCCGAGCCCTTGATCCACGAAGGGGATCTGGCGGAGGTCGCCGCTCGCGCGCTGCTCAGCGCCGAGTTGACCTTCCAGAAGGTGCGGCTCACCGGCCCGCGCTCCCGGTCCCACGAAGAGCTGGTGGCGGCCATCGGCGAGGTGATCGGCCGGCCGCTGCGCTATCAGGAGGTTCCGCCGGAGGCATTCGAGCAGAGCATGATCCAGCGTGGCCTCCCGAAGCCGTTCATCGAGGCCCTGATGGCCAGGTACGCCCGGGGCGCCGGGCCCGCCGAGGGCGTCACCGACGAGGTGGAGAAGATCCTCGGCCGCCCCGCGCGCACCTTCAGCGAGTGGGTCGCCGACCATGCCGCCGCCTTCCAGAACTGACACCGGCCAGAGACGAAGGAGAAAACCATGATTGACGCAGAGCGCACCACACGGCAGGGCATCCAGGTGTTACGCACGCCGGAGGCACGTTTCGAGGGCCTGGCCGACTACCCGTTCACGCCGCACTACGTCGAGATCGACGCGAACGACGGCGCCGGCACCCGGCTGCGCGTGCACTATGTGGACGAACGACCGAGCGATCCGGCCAAGGCGTCCGGGGAGACGGTTCTGCTGCTGCACGGCGAACCGACGTGGAGCTACATCTACCGGCACATCATCCCGCCGCTGGTCGCGGCCGGGCATCGCTGCGTGGCCCCCGACCTCGTCGGCTTCGGCAAGTCCGACAAGCCCGGCAACCGGTTCGACTACACCTACCAGAGCCACGTCGGCTGGCTGACCGAGACGGTGCTCGACCGCCTCGACCTGCACGACATCACGTTGGTGGGCCAGGACTGGGGCGGCCTGCTGGGGATTCGCATGGTGGCCGAGAACCCCGGCCGGTTCCGTCGCGTGTTGGCGACCAACACCTCTTTCCCCACGGGAGAAGAGGAGCTTGTCGCCAGCTTCGCCATCTGGCTGCAGCTCAGCCAGCGGTCGAACCCGTTCGACATCGCCAAGGTCATCGACAGGGGCACCGTGAACGCGCTGGACCCGGCCGTGGGCGCCGCGTACAACGCGCCGTTCCCGGACGAGTCGTACCTGCAAGGGGCGCGCCAGTTCCCGCTGCTCATCCCGATCACGCCCGTCGATGAGGCGACGCCCGCGAACCGCAAGGCGTGGGAGGTGCTGGAGAGCCTGCACACCCCGTTCCTGGTCGCGTTCAGCGACAGGGACTACGGAGTCGGCGGCGGCCCGGACAGCCTGCGGAACCGCGTCGCCGGGGCCGCGGGACAAGCGCACACCACCATCGAGAACGCGGGCCACTTCGTCCAGGAGGACAAGGGACCGGAACTCGCCGCCATCATCGGCACCTTCATCCACTCGACCCGCTGAATCAGGCTCACAGCTGCTCGCAAAGGAAAACCGATCATGGGCAAAGATTCGCTCGCTGGATACATCCGCTTCCTGAGCCTGACCTTCGCCGGGCTGTTCGCCGGATTCGTCAACGGGGTTCTCGTCTTCGAGCTGTCCCTGCGCAACTACGACGGATCCGTGTACACCCAGGTCCGGCAGGTCGAACTCGACCACCTGGACACCCTCGCCTCCGCCACTCTGATTCCGGCGCTGATCACCACCGCGATCCTGGTCGCCCTCGCGGCCCGAGGAAGAGGTCGTGCCTTCTGGCTGAGCCTGGCGGCGCTCGTCCTGCTGGTGACCGTCTTCGTCCTGACGCTCATCGTCAACCTCCCCATCAACGGCGACCAGGCCGGCTGGAGCGTCACGGCGCCTCCCGCCGATTGGGCCGGCATCCGTGATCGCTGGCAGATCGCACACGCGGTGCGCACGGTCGCGGCCGTACTCGCCTTCGCCCTGCTGGCCGCGGCGGCGGTCGTCCATGCCAAGCAGCCCTTCCCGCGCCGGAGCCCGGTCGATCGGTCGCAGCCGGACCGCTCCGCCCCCGCCCGCGCGTACAGGGGCGGACAGAGGTGAAGGAGATCGAGCTGTCCGCCGGGACGATCGCATACGAGGACACGGGCGAGGGGCCCACGCTCGTGCTGTTGCACGGGCTGATGATGGACGCCTCGCTGTGGGCGGACGTGATCGCCGACCTGTCCGCCGATCACCGATGCGTGGCGCCGACGTTGCCCCTGGGGGCTCACCGCCAGGCTATGCAGGCCGACGCCGACCTGTCCCTCACCGGGATCGCGCGGCTGGCCGCCGAGTTCCTTGAGCGCCTCGATCTGCATGACGTCACCCTCGTCGGCAACGACACCGGCGGCGCGCTCGTCCAACTGCTCATGCGCGACGGCGACGCACGCGTGGGGCGGGTCGTGCTCGCCTCATGCGATGCCTTCGACAACTTCCCGCCAGGGCTGACAGGCAAGACGCTCGTGCTCGCCGGCAAGCTCTCGCCCCGGATGTTCGGGCTGTTCATGCAGCAGATGCGGATCCGGATGCTCCGGCGCTCGCCGCTCGCGTTCGGGTGGCTGACGCTGCGCGGAGACGCCGCCACCGCTCGCTGGCTGAGACCGGTCCTGACGCAGCCGGCGATCCGCCGCGACGCCGTGCGCACACTCCGCGCGGCGGCGGCGGGTGGCGCCGGCTCCCTGCTCGCCGCGGCCGAACACCTGCCGGGCTTCGACCGGCGCGCCCTCGTCGTCTGGGCGAGCGGAGACCGGGTGATGCCGCCCGAGCACGGCCGGCGCCTCGCCGGACTCCTCCCGCGAGGAGAACTGGTCGAGGTGGACGACAGTTACACGCTGATCCCCCTGGATCGGCCGGCCAGGCTCGCTCAGCTCATCCGGGAGTTCACCCGCGCATCCGACGCGTCGTAGCGGGACCGTCGCCTGTCGCCACCGCCCTATCATTCGAATTGCGTATAATACGATACCCATACCTGATCATGGGAAGGCCCATCGTATGACGCCCTCGCCTCCCGAAGAAGCCGAGCCGGCACGGCATCGACGCCGGGTGACGAACGCGATAAAGGAGTCACTGCGCGAACTGAGCATCCAGTTGTCCTTGCTCAACCATCAAGTCAGCGCGCACGTCGACCTCAAAGACGTCGACCTGTCCTGCCTGGACCTCATCAACCGACACGGCCCGCTCAGCCCCACCGCCCTGGCACGCCGCGCGGGCCTGCACCCCGCCACCATCACCGGCATCTTGGATCGACTCCAGCGCGCCGGCTGGGTCACTCGCGATCGCGACCCGCAGGCGTCCGACCGCCGCGCCGTCGAGGTCCGCGCCCTCCGCGATCGCAACGCGGAGCTGTTCGCGCTCTATACCGGCATGAACTCGGTCGTGGACCAGATCTGCGACCGATACAGCGACCCCGAACTCGACCTGCTGGTCGACTTCCTCCGCCGCACCACCGACGCCGGCCAGGACGCCACCAGCGAACTGGCCCGCGAGTAACGCCGCCACCCCACCCAGCCAACAGCCTCCGGCAGGCCCGGCTCAGCCACCAGGACACGTGACTTTCCGCGGCAGGGGCAGACCGCCCACCAATCTACGGCGCGGCGTCGGTGAGTGGTTGCGGGTCGCACCGTTCGTCGGCCCAGACCCCGAGGCCGTTGAGGACGGCGCGGAGTCGCTGCCGGAGCAACCGGACATCGGCAGGGGTGACATGGTCGCCCAGCAGCTCTCGGACCCCCTGTACGTACACCGGGCGGGCATGGTCGAAAAGGGCCCGGCCTTCACGGGTGAGGACGGCGTACGTGGTGCGCCTGTTGTCGGCGGGCTGCTGACGAGTGACGGCACCGCGCTGCACAAGGCGCTCAATGAGACGGGTGATGGCGCTTTTCGGCTGCAGCGTGAGCTCGGCAAGGTCGATCATCCGCAGGCGGCCGCGCGGAGCCCGGGACAGGCGGAACAGCACCTCATGCTCGGAGAGCGAAACGTCTGCCTGCTCCTCCAGGCGGCGGCTGAGCTCGGCCCGCATGACGGCGTGCACTTGAACGAGGTTGGCCCAGGCCAGCATGAGCTGGTGATCGTCTTCCGAAATCATCGAAACCATCTTACCCAGCATCTCGAATAGTTCTATTTGGTACTGTTCAACTTGGTATCGATAGCAGAGGCGGAGGAACAGGCATGCATGTTCTGGTGACGGGATCGACGGGGCAGCAAGGAGGCGCCGTCACGCGGGAGCTCCTCGCGCACGGGCATTCGGTCCGGGCGCTCACCCGGGACCTCGGCTCTCAGCGGGCCCACCACCTGCGAGAAATGGGCGCCGAACTCGTGGCAGGCGACCTGGAGCACCGCGAGGCCCTGCAGACCTCGGCCGTCGGCGTGGACGCGATCTTCGCCATGTCCACGTCCTACGAGGCAGGTGCCGACGCAGAGGTACGACAAGGCAGCACCATGGCGCAGGTGGCCGCCGGCCAAGGCATTCACCTGATCTACAGCTCGGCCGCGGGTGCCGATCGCGATACAGGCATCAAGCACATGGAGGCCAAGCATCAGGTGGAACAGGAGATCATCCGATTGGGGGCTTCTTCCACGATCTTGCGACCGGCCGCATTCATGGACAACGCGAACGCGCCGTGGGCGCGCGCCCGGCTTCGCGAGGGCGTGCTGTCCCTGCCGATGCCTTCAGAACGTCCCGTGCAGCATGTCGCCGTGACCGACATCGCTGCGTTCGTGCGCCTCATCCTGGAAAGACGTGCCGCGTTCGTGGGTGCGACGATCGCGCTGGCCTCCGACGAACTCACCGGCGAGCAAATGGCCGCCGGCGTCACCGCCGCCTCCGGCCACGCCATCAGGTACGTCGAGCCGAAACGCGAGGCTCTGTCCGCGTACGGCGAGGATGGTGTGGCGATGCGCGACTGGTTCAGCCGCGAAAGCTTCCAGGTCGACATCGCCGCGCTGCGCGCCTCTTACCCCGAGATCCCCTGGCGCAGCTTCACCACGTGGGCGGACGAGCAGGACTGGACCTTCCTGCACTAAACCTGAGCTGTTACATCAAGGAGGTTTGGTTCGTCACTGTAACGACACGAATGGGCGACCGAGGAATGTGACGGATGGACGAATACGGATGACTGGCGGAACGCTTCCAGGAGCACCGCCCGCATCTGCGGGATGTCGCCTTCCGCATGCTGGGCTCCATACACGAGGCGGACGACGCCGTACAGGAAGCGTGGCTTCGGCTAAGTGGCTCAGACACGAGTGGCGTGGAGAATCTGCGCGGGTGGCTGACAACCGTGACGGGGCGGATATGCCTGGATATCTTGCGATACCGCGCCTCGCGGCGTGAGGAGCCGCTGGATTGGCATCTCCCCAGCGCTCCGGATGGCCGCCTTGCCGTTCCTGGCTCCGGGGTACTGCACAATCACCGGCGTGTGAGACGAAGAGCTGGCCGCGCCGCCCGCGACCCCGCACCGCGACGCGGCGGTCGCGTAGCAGGCGTGCCATTCGGTAGACCGGCCCGGCGCGCCCCGACCGCGTCGATCACCTCGGCGGCCTGGCCCAGGCGACCCCGCCATGACCAGTGCGTGGACCCGGGCAGGCGCGCGATCGGTGGCCCGGCCCCAGACTCCCTCACGCACGATCCGCCGCATGGGCTCCTCAGTGACCCGTGACATTCCGATCAACCCAGAGCCTGATGGCAAAGGAGCGGCGGCGCATGGCAGACCCATTGGATGGGGCAGCGGGTACTCGGCGATCGTTTGTGCCGTAGCGGTCTGAGCGCGAACCCGCAAAGGCAAAGTCTTCAGCCCTCGGCGGATCAGCCGGCAATCCAGCTTGAAGCAGGGAAGCGGCCGGCCCGAACTTCACAGCGGCGGTCGCGGTCATCACTTCCATGTAGATGTGGGTGATCAGTACGTGTCGCGGCGGCGGATCCTGGACATGAACGGGCCGTCGCCACGGCCCGCCGAGCTCACCCTTGGAGTTGATCGAGACGATGGCTGAGATAGTCACGCTCGAGCGTGTTCTCGGTCAGGAGCAGCGCTTCTTCGTAGGCGGTGCGGGCGTCATGGGCGCGTCCGAGGCGGACGAGGAACTCTGCGCGGGCGGCGGCGAGGTAACCGTAACCAGCGAGCTGGGGCTCGGTGGTGAGCGGGTCGAGCGCATCGAGGCCGGCCGCGGGACCGTGAGCGAACCCGACCGCGACGGCGCGGTTGAGCGCGACGACCGGTGAGGGCCACAGGGCCACAAGCAGGTCGTAGAGCCCGACGATCTCGCGCCAGTCGGTCATGTCCCAGCTCTCGGCTTCGTCGTGCACCGCGGCGATGGCGGCCATCAACGCGAACCGCCCTGGAGGCCGACTACGCAGGACCTCGTGGACCAGAGCCACTCCCTCGGTGATCGCGTCATGGTCCCAGCGGGCACGATTCTGATCGGCGAGGAGCACAAGCTGTCCGTGTTCGTCGAGACGGGCGCCTCGGCGAGCGTCGGTGAGCAGGATCAGTGCCAGCAGTCCGGCGATATCGGCGTTACCGGGTAGCAGGGTGCGCAGCATCCGGGCCAGGTCGAGGGCGCGCTCGACAAGATCGCGGCGGATCAACTCGGTACCAGCGTGGGCAGCGTGGCCGGTGGTGAACAGCAGGTGCACCACCTCGCACACCGCTGCCACACGGTCGGGCAGTTCCTCCCACGCAGGCACCCGGTACGGAATCCGCGCCTGGATGATCTTCTTCTTGGCACGGGTGATTCGAGCGGCCATGGTCGACTCACTGACCAGGAAAGCACGGGCCACCTCCGCGGTGGATAGTCCGCACAGCAGCCGCAGGGTCAGTGCCACCTGAGCGTCCCGGGAAAGGGTGGGATGGCAGCAGGTGAACACCAACCGCAGCCTGTCATCGCCGATCTCGGCCCACACAGGTCGCTCCCCACCATCCTGGTCAAGTCTCTCGCCGGTATTGGTCTCGACGAGCAGAGGCAACTTCCGAACCGCAGTGGCCCGGCGGCGCAACAGGTCCAGCGCCCGGCGGCGCGCGGCGCTGGTCAACCAGGCCCCGGTATTGCGGGGCACGCCGTTGGCGGCCCAGGCGGCCAGGGCTTTGGCGTAGGCATCTTGTACGCATTCCTCGGCCAGGTCCAGATCGCGGGTGACGCGCACCGTCGCGGCGAGCACAAAGGCCCACTCGCGGCGGTGCGCGTCAGCGACCGCGGCGCCCACCCGCGGATCCACTGTCATCACGCGGCGTCCTCGGGCGATCAGTCGAAGGTGCGCACAGGCCGGACCTCGACCCCACCAGCGAACGTTGGCACCTGCTTGGCAATGGCCACAGCCCGGTCGAGGTCGTCGGCCTCAATGAGGTAATAGCCCACAAGGGCCTCCTTGGTCTCGGCGAACGGGGCGTCGGTGACGCTGAACCCGGCTGCGCCGTCCGAGCGGATCGAGGTGGCCGTCGCGGTCGACTGCAGCGCGTTACCGCCGCGCAGCGCCGTCTCGTGCGCGGCCATGAACCGCCGGTGGCCGGCGAGCAGCCGGCCGGACTCCTGCTCGCCGGCGCCGGCCACCGCGCTCTCGTCGTCATAGATCAACACCAGGTACTCGGCCATCGATTCCCACCCTCCCATCGCGGGCCCGCCACCCGGACCCCCCACTCACCTCGACGCGGGAGCGGGGACGGAATCGACACCGAAGCCGCGCCGAAATCCTCCGTACAGAAAACTCTAAATTCTCCGCACATGCTGTCGATCCCAGCTACTGCCAGGCGTCGGCAGAAGTGAGACCCGGTCACGGGGGGCACCTCAGCCACATCGACCAGCCCGACCGAGCACCGGGTCTACCGGCCCAACAGCCACCGACCTCACGCGATGACGTGAACCACCAGAAAGAGAAAGTCATGTTGCTGGAAAACAAGAATGTCGTCGTCTACGGCGCCGGCGGCGCGGTCGGCAGTGCGGTGGCCCGCGGTTTCGCTCACGAAGGCGCCAGGGTGTTCCTGACCGCGCGAAAACTGGACGTCATCGACACCGTCGCGAAGGAGATCACCGCCGCGGGTGGAGCGGTCGAAACCGCCGTCGTGGACGCCGGGAACGAGAAATCCGTGACCGAGCACCTGAACGCGGTCGTCGCCGACACCGGCAGCATCGACGTGTCGTTCAACGCGATCGGAATCTCACCCGTGGGATTGCAGGGAATACCACTCACCGAACTGCCGGCCGAGAATTTCCTGCGCCCGATCACCACATACGCCCAGGCTCATTTCATCACCGCGAAATCCGCCGCACGGCACATGATCGCCCGGCAGTCAGGAGTGATCATGATGCACACACCCGAACCGGCCCGCTCCCCGCAGCCCCTGGTCGGCGGCATGAGCGTCGCCTGGGCGGCAATGGAAGGCCTCAACCGCGCGCTGTCGGCCGAATGGGCCCACCACGGCATTCGCGCGATCTGCCTACGCACCACGGGCATGGTGGAGACACCGGTCATCGACCTCGTGTACGGGCTGCACGCCGACGCACTGGGGATCACCAAGAAGCAGTTCACCGCGCTAGCGAGTGGTACGAGCCACCGCAAGCGCCCGACCACGCTGGCCGAACTCACGCAAGCGGCGCTCTTCCTCGCCTCCGACCGGGCATCCGCGATGACCGGCACCGTCGCCAACCTGACCGGCGGAATCATCGTCGACTGACCCGACTCGCCCCGACCGCCGTTTCGGCGGCCGGGGCATCCCAACACAGGAGCAAGAGCAATGAACGATCTACTCGCGAGCGCCGTCGCCGCGCACGGTGGCATGGACCGGTGGAACCAGATCCAGACGATCTCTGTCGACGCCGCCATCACCGGAGCCTTCTGGCAGATCAAGGGACAAGACGACGCACTGACGAAAATCCGCTTCGAAGTGGACACCACACGGGAACGGCTGACCATGGACTTCGTCGGCCAGGACCGACGGTCGATCTTCGAACCCGACCGGGTCGTCCTGCAACGACCGATCGGCACAGTGGCCGAGACACGCGACAACCCGGAACGGTCATTCGACGGCCACCAGTTCGAGACGCCGTGGGACGACCTGCATCTCACGTACTTCGCCGGGGAAGCACTCTGGACGTACCTGAATACGCCATTCCTGTTCACCTGGCCGGGGTTCGTGTGCGAGGAGATCGCCCCGATCCAGGCCGACAGTGAAACATGGCGGCGGCTGAAAGTGACCTTCCCCGACCACATCAAGAGCCACACCCGCACACAGGTGTTCTGCTTCGGCCCGGACGGGTTGCTGCGCCGCCACGACTTCACCATCGACATCGTCGGCCGGACAGTCGAGGCACAGCTTCACGCCGCCGACTACCGCGACGTCGACGGCATCGTCATCCCCGCAACGCGACGAGCCTACGCCCCCATGGGCGACGACCAGATCGTCTTCGTCGCCATCGACATGGCCGACATCGCCGTCCACTGACCCGAAATCCTTCACACAAGGGACAGCACAATGAACAACACCTCCCGGGCCCAAGTCGTCACGCCGGCGGAATGGGAAGCCGCCCGCCTGCACCTGCTGGCGAAGGAGCAGGAGCTGACCCGCGCCCGGGACGCATTGGCCGCTCAGCGCAGACGGATGCCGTGGCAGAAGGTGGACCAGGAATACGCCTTCAACGGCCCGAACGGCGCCGCCCGGCTGCTCGACCTGTTCGAGGGCCGTCGTCAACTGCTCCTCTACCGCGCCTTCTTCGAGCCAGGCGTGGACGGCTGGCCCGACCACGCCTGCGCCGGCTGCTCGCTGATGGCCGACCAGGTCGCCCACCTCGCGCATCTCCACGCCCGCAACACCACGCTCGCGTTCGCCTCACGCGCACCGCAACCCGACATCGAACGGATCAAAGCGCTCATGGGCTGGACCATGCCCTGGTACACGATCACCGACAGCTTCGACGCCGACCTCGGCGTGGCCGAGTGGTACGGCACCAACGCATTCATCCATGACGGCGACAACGTCTACCGCACGTACTTCATCAACGATCGCGAGCACGAGCCGATGGGAGCAACATTGGGATCCCTCGACTTCACCGCGCTCGGACGCCAAGAGGACTGGGAGGACTCCCCCGACGGATACCCCCAGGCGCCGCGATATTCGTGGCTGAAGCGACACGACGAATACGGCTCGACCGGGCGGGCCGCGCACCCCGCCACCCCAGAATCGGCGGATCATGACTGAAGCCAAGGCCGCCGGCGACAAGGATTTTCGGAAGGCTGAGCGAACTGCCCGGTGGTAGTACGCGGAGCTCACCTGCGCGGCGGCGTTCGGCTCGTTCCAGCACGGCCAATGCCTCCCCTTCCGCACCAGCGCACGCGCCCGAGCCACCGCGAGCGGTGACCGACAGGCCACCGCCTCATCCCTTGCGGCGTCGGACGACCTTCCTGTTTTTGTGGAGAAGGGTCGGGCGGAGCCCGTTCGATTTGATTGTTGTGGCAAGGGATTTGAAAACTCCCACCGCCTTTACAAAGTAAATTTCTATCGTTTCAGGCCCTGTAACGCATGCTCAACGATGAAGCTCTTACCTTCGCACAACTGGCAACGCCTTGCGCCGGATGTCCCGATCGAGGCTCAACTTGCCTGCAGTTCAGGCAACCGCTCCACCCCCGATAACCTGGGCACTGGCTCATGGCCCGCCAGGTATCACCTGTCCGGAGGCGAAGTGGACCGGTTGACGTACCAGGCGACAATTTGGGCGCGTGAGGTGAATCCGAGCTTCTTCAGAATGTGCTCCACATGGCCCTCGGCCGTGCGGTGGGCGATGACCAACTGGGCCGCGATGTCCTTGTTGCGCATGCCTTCGGCGACGAGACCGGCCACCTGGAGTTCCCGCGGGGTCAGCGCTTCCTGCGGCAGCCCGGGCGCCGGCGCGGCGGAGGGCACGGAATCGGCCGGCTCCTGCAGGGCGTAGCCGATGGCCTCGTTGAAGTCGAAGCTCGCCCCCTCGTCGACAGCCTTGCGGTAATCCTTCTCGCCGAGCCGGTCGCGCAGCGACGACACTGCGGCACGATGGGCGTCCTCATAAGGGCGAAAACCATCCAGCGGTACGTCAAGCAGGCGTCGCATCATGCCGGCGGCGCCTATCATGCGCGCGGCAGGCACGTCGCGCCCCTGCGCGGCGGCGACCCAGGCAAGCGACTCCACGAACCACGCCGGGCTGTAGCGGTAGCCGGCCGACTGTTCAAGGCGCAGGCAGGACAGGAACAAGGAAGCGGCCTGCGTCAGATCGCCCACGAACCAGCGTCCGATGCCCTCAGCCCAGGTCGCCAGCGCGATCTCGCTGCGCGAGCCCGCCGCCTCGGCGATGTCGCGGCAGCGCGCCACCCAGCCCGCGGCGCGCGGATCACCGGCGAAGATCGCGGACAGGGCCAGGTAGAACGCCGGCAGGAACGTATCATGCAGGATCCCGTCCTCGGTGATCTCGCCCGGGTGGCGCTCGTACCAGTCCAGGGCTGATTCGAGCAGGTCGATCGCTTTGCGGTAATCACCCAGCATCAGGGTCAGCCGTCCCGACAGAAACTTCGTCACCGCTTTCGGCCTCTGGCGATCGGAGCCGTCGGATAGAAGCCGGCACTCCTCGAGCAGCAGCCGCGCGGGGTCGATCTTGCCGTGCATGAGAGCGAAGAACGTGCCCAAGGTCAGCACGCTGAAGCGTTCCCGACCGGCTATCTGCCGGCATTTGAGGAGCCGGTCGATCCAATAGCTGGCTTCGGACGGGCCGCCGAAAAAGCTCCAGTATCCCCCCAGCGAGATGAAGATCCGGGTCGCCTCCTCAGCGCGTTCATCTTCGCCCAGGCAATGGTCCAGCGCGGCCCGCAGGTTCGGCATCTCGGGGACGACCGTGGTGAAGCACTCCACCTGGTTCGGGCCGTACCAGCCGGCCCTGCTGCGTTCGGCCAGGTCCCGGTAGTAGTCGGTGTGCCGGCGGCGTGTCGCCGGTGTTTCCTCGCTCTTGTTCAGCCGGTCCTGACCGTACTGGCGCAGGGTCTCCAGGATCTGGTAGCGGGGGCGGGCGCCGCAGGTCTCTCTGGCCACGATGGACTTCTCGGTCAGCGCGGCCAGCAGCGGCAAGACCTCCTCGCGCGTGAGCGGCGCGGCCGAGCAGATCTCCTCCGCCGCTGCCAGGTCGAAGCCGCCGGAGAACACCGACAGGCGTTCCCACATGATCTGTTCCTGGGTGGAGCACAGCTCGAAGCTCCACTCGACCGCCGCGTACAGCGTCTGGTGGCGGGGCAGGGCGGTGCGGTAGCCCCGCGTGAGGAAGTGCAGGCGATGCCCCAGCCTGTCGATGATCTGCTCCAGCGACAGGACCCGCAGCCACACCGCCGCGAGTTCGATCGCCAGCGGAATGCCGTCGAGCAGACGGCACAACCGCGCCGCCGCCACATACTGCGAGGCGATGTCGACCTCCGGCGCTATGCTCCTCGCCCGCTCCACCAGCAGCGCCAGAGCGTCGTAACGCAGGACGTCATCCTTGGTGATCTGGGTGTCGGGGCCGGGGAAGGACAGTGGCGGCACGATGTAGGGCGTCTCCCCCGGTACTCCCAGCGCCTCGCGG
Organism: Nonomuraea rosea; assembly: GCF_039539705.1. Classification (NCBI taxonomy): domain Bacteria; kingdom Bacillati; phylum Actinomycetota; class Actinomycetes; order Streptosporangiales; family Streptosporangiaceae; genus Nonomuraea; species Nonomuraea rosea. The sequence continues at coordinate 66,111 of NZ_BAABDQ010000048.1, forward strand.
CTGGTGGCCAGCAGCCGCACCTTGGGCGCCGCGCGGAGCAGGGCGTCGGCCAGCCGTGCGCTGGCTTCCACCAGATGTTCGCAGTTGTCCAGCACCAGGAGCATCTGCTTGGTCCGCAGATAGTCGATCACGGTTTCGGTCGACGGCTGAGGCATCTCCTCCCGCAGCCCCAGGGCGTCCGCGACGGCCACGGCGAGCAACTGCTCGTCCTGCAGGGAGGCCAGCTCGATCAGCCACACCCCGTCACGGAAGGCGCGCTGCACGCGGCCTGCCACATGGGTCGCCAGGCGGGTCTTGCCCACGCCGCCCGGGCCGGTCAGGGTCAGCAGCCGAGTGGTGGACATGAGACTCCGGATCGCGGCGATCTCACGCTTGCGACCGATGATCTCGCCCGGCTCGGCAGGGAGGTTCGGAGTGGGCTGCTCAGCAGCCAATCGACCCATGACGGCGACTATGTGCCCCTGACCTGCCCGTAGGTAACCGGCCTACGAGTCCGGGTGTGACATAGGTACTACCAAGGAATGGATGCCGTCCGAGCTGCCGGGCTCTGCTCATGCCGCCTCGCCGGTCATTGCGCCGCAGTACAGCAGCGGAAGCCGCAGCACCAGCCGTGCTCCTCCCAGATCGGAGTCCTGCACGGTCAGCGTGCCACGGTGAGCCTGCGCGATGGCTTGGGCGATGGGCAGGCCCAGGCCGGTTCCGCCATGCTCGCGGCTACGCGCGGTGTCGATCCGGGCGAAGTGGTCGAAGACCCGATCACGCTGCGGAAGCGGGATGCCGGGACCGTCGTCTTCCACGGTGACCACGACACCGTCGCTCTCGCCGAAAACCGTCACCCGCACCGCCGATTCGCCGTGCCGCTCCGCGTTGTCCAGCAGGTTGCCGAGCAGGCGGGTAAGAGCGCTGGTGACGCCGCTCACGAGCAGGCCCTCTTCCAGGTCATGGTGGATGGGCAGAGCGCACGCGCGCCTGCCGACCTGCTCCCCTACGAGGCTGGTGACGTCGATCACCTGCGGCGAGTCCGTGAAGTCGTCGTCCAGCCCGGCGAGAGTGAGCAGATCCCTGAGCACGGCCTGCATCCGGTCCACCTCACGCAGGGCGTTGCCGACAAGCTCCCCCAGGTCGGTCTGACCGGGGTGCATGCCCGCCTCCTCCAGTTGCAGCCGCAGTCCGGCCAGCGGAGTGCCGAGCTCATGCGAGGCATCAGTGATGAACTGGCGCCTCTGGGTGCGCATGCGTTCCACAAGGTGTCCCATTTGGGCGATGAGGGTGGCCATCTCGCCGCTGTCGCATGCCGTGGTCATCTGGTCCCTCCCGTGGATTGCTCCTCTCTGTAGCTTCGCTGGTGCTCGTCCGCTGCACGACCGTAGAACTACCTATCTCCTCCCCCATTCGTGCGATGAGAGGAAGGGTTTTCACGACGCGACCACGGTCCTGCGCGTATTTTGGCAAGAATTTTGCAAGCAACGGCGCATATCAGTACGCGGGATTCTCTCGATGATGTCGAGGTTGATCGACCGTCGCCTCGACGTCGGTGCCGGGCTCGGCGACCGCGGCACCAACAGCGCAGCACCCCGATACTGTGCGACTTCGACGTGACCCATGGGAGCCGCTTGACGGTTCTGCCCACCGACGAACAGCTCGGTGGCCTCGAAGGTCTCTAGGACAGCCCCTTGCTCCAGGACCCCGGTGCGGTCGCAGACGAACTCGACGACGGCCAGGTTGTGGCCAATGAACAGGTAGGTGAGGTCGAGCCGGTCGTTGAGGTCGAGCAGCAGGTTGAGGATGTTCGCCTGGGCGCTGACCGCCGGACAGCTCGTGCGGGTACCGGTCCAGGAACGTGGAGGCGACGCCGACGAGATCGAGCGCCTCGGCCGCGCGGTCGGCGGTTCGCGGCCGAACGGCGGGCCCGATCGGGAGGTTGGCGGCCAGGGCTCGGCACCTGACGTGGACGGCCGGACTTCGTTCCTGAGGTCCTGCCGCCGCAGGCCGCACTACCCACACGGAAAAATCGGTTGGCCCCACCGGGTTCGGTCGCGTAGCCTCGGCCAGTCCCAGAAGCCCCACGTCCGAGATGGTGAATTGATGAGTGTGCAGGCAAACGCGGCCGACAACCACCGGCCGCATCCCCGACCATTCATGACTTCTCTGGACCGAAGGATTCCCAGAAGTGGATCTTCCACGTAGCTTCACCATCCGCGAAAGCAGCCACCGCATCCACAACCCGCTGACCAGCGAGAAGATGGCCACCCTGGGGCAGGCCCTGCGTCTGTCGCCGGGCGCGAGCATACTCGACCTCGCATGCGGCACCGGCGAGTTGCTGTCCACCTGGGCACGCGACCATCACGTGCGCGGCACCGGGGTGGACATCAGCACCGTGTTCATCGACAAGGCCCGCGCACGCGCCGAGGAGCTGGGCGTCGCCGACCGTGTCGGCTTCGTGCACGGCGACGCGTCGGGTTACGTCGCCGACCGCCCGGTCGACGTCGCCGCGTGCATCGGCGCCACCTGGATCGGTGGCGGCACCGCGGGCACGGTCGAACTCCTCCGGCAAAGTCTCGCCCCCGGCGGGATGATGCTGATCGGCGAGGTGTACTGGCGCCACGAACCCCCGGACCAGACCACCATCGAGAACTGCCACGCCACCAGCAGGGACGACTTCCTCCCGCTGCCCGAACTCATCGAGCAGTTCGGTGGGCTCGGCTGCGACGTGGTGGAAATGGTCCTCGCCGACCAGGACAGCTGGGATCGGTACGTCGCGGCCCAATGGCTCAACATCCGCCGCTGGCTCGACGCCAACCCCGACGACGAGCTGTACAACCAGATGCGCGCGGAACTCACCACCGGTCCCGCCCGTCACGTCAGGTACCAGCGCGAGTACCTCGGATGGGGCCTGTTCGCGCTGATGAACCGCTAACGTCTCACTCCACGAAGCTGAGCCTCGGCGTATCGCGCCGAGGCTCAGCGCCGCAACATGAGCATCACTCATCCAGAGGGCGGCGCCCTTGGGCAGGACTGACTGAGCTGGGACTGACCACATCCCTCCTCACGGGCAGGCACTCGGCGAGCAGGTCGACGACGTCGCGCCCGAGTTCCAGCCCGATGGCGCCCCCGGTGCCATAACCGACGACGGACATCGCACCTGTGCGAGCGGCACCTCCACTCGGCTGCCCGGCCACACGTCCCCGGTGAGCCCGGTCAGTCGACGTACCAGAGCCATGCCGTTCGCGGCGGGCCCGCTGGAGAACCCGGCGTGTGCAATCACGACAGAGCAGCCCGGGTCCGCCCCAACTCAACGCACCCAGCCCGTCCGCCGGCCGGTCGAAAGCCGGTCCTTCTCCCTATCGACCCATGAGCGGCCGGTGAGCAACAATCGGCGCAGGCGCCACACAATGTGCCGCAGGGTCGCCACAGTGAGGGAACGCGCTTTGGCCGATGTGACTTTCAGCGTCTTGGGCCCGGTACGAGTGTGCGGGCGCGATGGCCGGCAGATTCATCTGGGCGGCAAGCCGCGTGCGGTGCTCGCCAGCCTTCTCCTCAACGTCAACACGCAGGTGTCCAGGGAATGGCTGGTGGACGCGCTCTGGGATGACCCTCCTGTCTCGGCCATCTCCAACCTGCACAATTACATCGCCGGTCTGCGTCGGGCGTTGCCATCCGGCACGAAGCTGCTCACCAAGGAAACGGGCTATCTCTTGGAAGCCTGCCTCGAGGAGGTGGATCTCCTGGAGTTCGAGCAGGTAGTCCGGCTGGCACACGAGAGGGCTGCACGAGAGGACGTCCGTGCCGCCGTCGACCAGTTCGAAACGGCATTGTCGATGTGGCGGGGAAAGCCCGCCGAAGGCACCAAGCTCGCCGGCCCCATGCTCGCCCGCGTGTCCGAGCTGGAAGAGCGGCTGGCCGCGGTCAAACTGGACTGGGCCGAGGCCAAGCTCGCGCTCGGCCAGCCTGCCCAGGTGATCGAGGAGCTCCGAAGATTCGTTGCCGTGCAGCCGCTACGCGAGCGCGCCTGGCGGTTGCTCATGCTGGCGTATTCGCGCTCAGGGCAGCGGGACAAGGCACTCGAAACCTTTCACCAAGCCCGCTCGATCCTCGTCGAGGAGCTGGGGCTCGAACCCGCTGAGAAGCTCCAGCAACTTCACGCCGCCGTCCTGGCTGGCACCATGCCGGTGAGCGAACCCGCCTCGTGGACACCGACCTGCCAGCTCCCGTCGGACGTCAACCATTTCAGCGGCAGGGAAGCCGAGCTGGCCGCCCTGGACGCGCTGATCCCGCCCCGGGACGACGAGCCGTCACATACCACCATGACCTGCGTGATCAGCGGTACAGGCGGGGTCGGAAAGACCTCCTTCGCCGTGCGCTGGGCTCACCGGGTGCGCGACCGCTTCCCCGACGGCCAGTTCTACGTGGATCTGCGGGGATTCAGCCCCGCCGCGCCACCCATGCCGGCGACCGAGGCGGTGCGGATCCTGCTCGGCCTGCTCCTGCCACCCCACCACCGGATGCCGTCCACGTTCGACGAGCAGATCGGGCTCTACCGGGCTCTGCTCACCGGCCGGCGGGTGCTCATCCTCCTGGACAACGCCCGCGAGCCGGATCAGGTGCGCCCGCTCCTGCCTCCATCACCAGGAAGCCTCGCTCTGGTGACCAGCCGGACCGCGTTCACCGGTCTGATCGCCGCCGAGGGCGCCCATCTGCTGCCGCTGGCGCCGCTCTCCGAGGCTCAGGCCGGCGAGCTGCTGATCCGCCGTCTGGGCGAGGACCGGGTGTCGGCCGAACGCGAGGCGGTGCGCGTCATCATCAGGACGTGCGCGGGGTTGCCGCTCGCCCTGGGCATCGTCGCCGCACGCGCCATCATCAACGCCGGCCTGCCGCTCGCCGCCCTGGCCGAAGAGCTCCAGGCGGAGACCACCCGGCTGGACGCCCTGCAGACCGACGAGCTCAGCACGGACCTGCGGGAGGTCTTCGGCGCCTCCTACAACGTGCTCGCCGCCGTGACCGCCGAGATCTTCGTTCATCTGGGCCTGGCGCTCGGCCACGACATCAGCCTGCCCGCCGCCGCCTGCCTCATCGGCCGCCCGATCGCTCGCACCCGCACGCTGCTGCGCGCCCTGGAGAGTGCCCATCTGCTGCATCAGCACGTCCCCGGCCGGTACCGTATGCACGATCTCGTCCGCCTCTACGCCATCGAACGTGCGCAGCTCGACCTCAGCGCGGATGACCGTACCGCCGCCGTGCGCCGCCTGGTGGACTTCTACCTGCACACCTCACACGAGGCCGACCGTCTGCTCTCCCCTCACCGCCGGGGCGTCTTCGATCTGGACGCGCCAGGTCCTGGCTGCCACCCGCACGCCCCGGCGGACGCGGCGGCGGCCCAGGCCTGGTTCATGGCCGAACACTCCTGCCTGCTCGATGCGCAGCGGCTGGCCGTCGAGCAGGATCTGCACGTCGCCGCCTGGCAGTTCGCCTGGACCCTCGACACCTTCCAGTTACGCCAGAACCTGCTCCAGAACGGCGTTTCGACATGGTGGACGGCGTTCAGCGCCGTCGAACACCTGAAAGACCCTGCCGTTCATGCCTTGGTACGCCAGATGCTCGGCCGCGCCTGCGCCCGGGCAGGGCATCACGCGGAGTCCCTGGCCCAATTCGCCGAAGCTCTGGCTCTGTACGAGCGATCCGGGGACCTCGTCGGCCAGGCTCATGTCCGCCACTCGCTCGCGATCGCCTGGGAAGATCGGGAGGAGCATGAGCAGGCTCTGTTCCATTTCGAACGCGCGCTGCGCCTGTACAAGGATCTCGGCGACGCCGTGGGAGAGGCCAATGCGCTCAATTCCCTGGGCTGGAACCACGCGGTGCTTGCCGACTTCGCCGAAGCCCAGCGCCATTGCGAGCAGGCTCTGGTCCTGCAGCGCCGGCACGGCGACCTGGTCGGCGAGGCGGCGACTCTCGACAGCCTCGGCTACATCGCCCACAACCTCGGCCATCTCGCCCGCGCCCTCTCCTGCTACCACCACGCCTTGACTCTGCGGCGCGAGAACGGCAACGCCGGCCAGGAGGCCGAAACCCTCTTCCACCTCGGTGACACCCACTACGCCCTGGGCCAGCACGCCGAAGCCGCCCGGGTATGGGGCCAGGCACTCGCCATCTACCAGGCTCAGCACCGCACCGCGAAAGAGAGGCACGTACAGGCCAGGCTGGACGCCTTGGGCGTCCTTGGAAAAACCAGCAAGGGGAAGGTCTTCGACGGTATGGGACTTAATCCCTGAGTATCGACAGGGAGACTTCCCGCCGGCCACTTGCTGCCTGCCTGGCTCCAGCAGGCCGAGGACCGGCTCGACGTGAGTTTGGGCGCCGTCGTCGAGAATATAGCGCGGCTCTGGCGGCCGGAATGGAGGACAGGCAAGGCGTGGAAGGCGTTCGGGATCATGGCTGTCACGGTGACACGATCAAGTGACGCAGGGCCAGGAGCGCCGCAAACCAGCCCCCGGCCAACCGGTCGATCACCTGTTTGACCGGCCGTACGGATCAGCGAAGTTCACGCTCGTAGCAGATCGACAGGTCCGAGCCGATGTAGCTGCCAAACAGCGGGATACGGTAATAGCCTTCGCGCTGGTAGAAGCGCTGGGCGTCCACCTGGGCGGTGCCGGTTTCGAGGCGCAGCGTCGTCCACCCACGATGGGCGGCGGCCGATCCAGGGCACGCAGCAGGCCGGTCGCCACGCCTCTTCCTCGGGCGTGCGGGACCACATACATGCGTTTGATCTCGGCGGCGGTCGAGCCCAATCGCCGCAAAGCGCCGCAGCCGACGAGTTGGGTGCCCTCGGCGGCGGTCGCGACGAGGAAGACGTCGATGTCTGCCGCCGACGGTGGCGCGCCGGGCTCGTGGTCGTCACAGCCATAACGGGTGTCGAGTTCGGCCCGCTGTTCGGCCCGCAGCGCCGCGCCCGCTGCGCGAACGCGTCCGCGCCCGAGCCGAGTCCCTCGAAGCGAACGCGGCCACCCCTCAGGTGGCTCTGCGTACCCTCCTCCAGCAGGGAGTCGCGCTGAACGAGGAGAGCACCGCCGAAAGCACCGTCTGGCTAGGATTCCTGGCCTCGGCCGTTGGCGATGAGGAGCTGACCGCCCTGCACCACACCAACAGCCATGCATGGCGGCGGCGAGTGACTCGACTCGACTCAGCCGCCTCACCCGGATGGCCCGACCACCACACGACGACGGTCGCGCTCGCCCTGGTCGCCCTGGTCGAAGGAACCGCCGCCCTCGCCTCGTCCGACCCGGCCGGCTATCCCCCCGCCACGCAGGAAGCGATGCTCGACACCGCCCTCATCGCCCTTGGACTGACCTCGTCATCCGGCCAGAGGGAGTGAACGGCGTTCAACGCCGGGCCATACGTCAGCCGATAACCATGGAAGATCGGGGAATCGTCGCCGCGGCGCTCGTCTTGTTTCACCACGAAAAGAGCCGGCTCCTGTCAACCAGCCAGAAGATCACATAGAGCTACGGGCCGCAGCGGGGTTATTACACACCCAGCGCTCCAGCGACGCGACGGCGGCCCGAGCCGCCGGTGATCAAGGGAGCGGACATGCGGTGCGCCCGGTCACCGGGTTTCCGCGACGAGCTCTGGTGACTGAATCCACGATCGAAAAACGGTTTCATTTCCCCGCACTTGCCAGGCTCCAGCCCGGACGCGCAATTATGGCAGAATTGTAGCGTTTTTATGGTGGACGCGGATACATTAAGCGTCAATAGTCAACAGAAAGGAGGCCTGCATCCAGCGTACCACCCCTCAGCCCCATGATGCGACTGCGGCCATGTCTTGATTTCCTTAATCCGGCAGCCCGTCAGCACAAAGGGCGGTTGCAACTGTCAAGGGGCATTCAGCAGAGCCAATCCTGTGGAATGGAGACTGCCAATGCGTCGAAAAATGGCTGTTATTCTCCTCTCGTTCGCCATAACCATCGGCGGGGGTATCGCCCTGTCGGCACCCGCCTGGGCAGAGTGGAGAATAATTCAGATCTACAAGAAAGGCAGCGACTGCGAAATCGCAGGTCGGTACTACGTCAACCACACCGAAGCCATCCATTATTTCTGCGACTGGGACAGCCCCGGCTTTGCGCTCCACGTCTACTACCCCGACACCTGACACGACGACGCCGTACGGCCACAGCGCGCATCGCACAAGCCTCCGTACCGATAGGTATTCGTACCGGCAGATCGGCCAACCGTAGATCCCCCACTGAGTTCTGCTTGGCGGGAGATCTCTTACGGGTCGTGGTCATATCCGGACGGAAATTCCCGCTACCGGCTGTCTCCGCAGGCCAACAGCTTCCAAGAACAGCGGCCGGACAGCAAGCGGGAAATACGGACGGATATGACCAGCACCCGACTACAGATGAACGCGGCCGACGCCGATTCGGCCTTGCCGACGGGCCCTTACATCCGCGTATATGGCACTGCGTCACCAGCGATGGCCGTCCCTCTCTCAGGCAAACCCGCGAAATGTCCGGTTGCTGACCTGGCCGGATGCGCTTCGTGGACTGATAATTATCAGAAGTTGTTCGCGGTCAAGTCCACAGCACTTGCTATCCGGGGGAAACTCGATGAACGGAGCAAAATGTCTCTGATCAGAAAAAGCATCGTCGGTGGTGTCGCCACCGCGCTGTTGTTGACGATGGGAGCGGCGTCCCCCGCGCTCGCTACTTCTACCCGCCTCGGCAGTGTCTGCGTGCGCGCGGCTTCATCTCCGCAGGAAGTCTGCGTTCAGGCAACACCTGGCTTCATCAGGTTGGCCGCAACCATCTCATCGGCGGCCAACCGCAGCTCATACGCGGTGCGGCTGCAACCGGCCGAAGGAATCAGCGTCAATTGCATCGTGCCTGGTGGCATGGCCAACTATCCGCAGGGTTTCAGGATCTCCGGAATTCAGGTGTTCTCCACCAGTACCTGCGTGGGGTAGATATCCGGAAATGTCGAGGCCGGACTAAGCACTGAAGCCGCTGAGAACGTCGGCACCCGCAGGAGTGGCCCCCCTGATGAACATCGCTGCGCCGATCGCCCCGACCACGCTCGGCCATCGGCCACAGCCAGCGGGTGCCGGGGTGCACTTGGCTGCTGCCATGGTCGCCCCTTGCGCGTCCTGGAGATCACCGGCGTCGCCGACCGCGTCCCGGACTCCCCGCCGCGCCGAGCGCTCAGGCCGGTCAGGCTCTCCCAGGGCAGCAGGGCGGGCAGGAACGGCGGGGTCAGGTGCAGTCGCCGGCTCAGGACGTTGCCGGTCAGCACCGCCGTGCCGAGGATCACCACGAGTACCAGACCTAGCACGCCGCCCCGCCTTTCCGGCAGGTCCAGGACGACCAGGTCAGCCGATGGCGGGGTGGGCGCGGTACTCCTCGTCGGTGACCTGCTCGCCCCATTCGGTCTCGGGCACGCCCGGGTCGCCGGTGCTCTCCCACATGGCCAGGTGGGCCATGAAGTGGTCGGGGGCGGCGCCGTGCCAGTGCCACTCGCCGGGCGGGGTGTAGACGGTGTCGCCGGGCCGCATCACGACGATCTCGGCGCCGCGGGACTGCACCAGGCCGATGCCCTCGGTGACGTGCAGGGTCTGCCCGGCGGCGTGGCGGTGCCAGGCGGTGCGTGAGCAGGGCGCGAAGCGCACGATGTTGACCCGCATCCGGAACGGCTCGGTGGCGGCGTAGATGACATCGAACCAGACGTCGCCGGTGAACCATTCGGCCGGGCCCTTGCTGGTGGGGCGTTTGTGCAAGATTTCCATGTGCGATCTCCTCGTTGGCTGGGAACCTGGTCTGCGCCGTGTCGCGGGTGTCAGCGTGGGTCGCCGGGCACGCGTCGTCGCTGGTGTGGCCGGGCCTGACCATCCGGTTTCAGCGCCCGACTATCTTCATGTGCGCCTCGCCGTACCGGTCGCCGGAAACGCCGATGCGGGCGGCCAGCGCGTCCAGATCGGCTCGCTCGTCGGCGGACAGGGCCACCGCGCTGGCGCCGGCGTTCTCCCGCAGGCGGGACAGGCGGCGGGTGCCGGGGATCGGCACGATCCAGGGCTGCTGGGCCAGCAGCCAGGCCAGGGCGATCTGCCCTGGCGTGGCGCCCTTGGCGTCGGCCAGCGTGCGTACGTGATCGACCAGGGCCTGGTTGGCGGGCAGGTTGTCGGTGTCGAAGCGCGGGATCGTCGCCCGGATGTCCCCCTCGGTGAAGGAGGTGTTCGCATCGACCGTGCCGGTGAGGAAGCCCTTGCCCAGCGGGCTGAACGGCACGAAGCCGATGCCCAGCTCCGCGCAGGCGGGCAGCACCTCGGGTTCGGGGTCGCGGGTCCACAGCGAGTACTCCGACTGCACGGCGGTGACCGGGTGCACGGCGTGGGCCTTGCGGATGGTGGCGGCCGCGGCCTCGGACAGGCCGAAGTGCTTGACCTTGCCCGCCCGCACCAGTTCGCCCACCGCGCCGGCGACGTCCTCGATCGGCACGTCCGGGTCCACTCGGTGCTGGTAGAACAGGTCGATGTGGTCGGTGCCCAGGCGCCGCAAGGAGGCGTCGGCGACCTTGCGGATCTGCTCGGGCCGGGAGTTCAGGCCGACGGATTTGCCGCCTTGGATGTCCCAGCCGAACTTCGTGGCGACCTGCACCTGGTCCCGGATCGGGCCGATGGCCTCGCCCACGAGCTCCTCGTTGTCATAGGGGCCGTAAACCTCCGCGGTGTCGAGCAGCGTCACCCCGGCGTCCAGGGCGGAGCGGATCACGCCGATCATGTCCTCGCGGCTGCCCGGGTTCGGGCCGTAGCTCTGCGACATGCCCATGCAGCCCAGCCCTACGGCCGACACCCGCAGGCCCTGTCCCAGCGTCCTGATGTGCATCACTACCTCCTGTGTACCGGTCAACAGCTGCCGCTTGCCCGCCAGGTCAGTTCGTGAGGCGGACGCTGCCGAGCTGGCTGACCACGCCGGGATCGCGGTGGTCGAAGAACAGCGAGCTGCCGGTGTCCAGGCCGGCGATGCGGCTCATCTGGTCGTCGGTGAGCTCGAAGTCGAAGACGTCGAAGTTCTCGGCCATCCGGTCGGCGCGGACCGACTTGGGGATGACGACGACGTCGCGCTGGATGAGCCAGCGCAGCACGACCTGCGCGACCGACTTGCCGTGCGCCTGCGCGATCTCGCTCAGGACCGGGTCGGTGAAGAGGTTGTTCTTGCCCTCGGCGAACGGCCCCCACGACTCGATCTGGACACCGCGCTCGACCATGAGCCGCTGGTCTTCTCCACGCTGGAAGAACGGGTGAGTCTCGATCTGGTTGACCGCGGGCGTGATCTCGTTGTGGTCGATCAGGTCGACCAGCCGGTCGGGGTGGAAATTGGACACCCCGATGGCCCGGACGCGGCCCTCGCGGTTGAGCTGCTCCATGGCCCGCCAGGAGCCGTAGACGTCGCCGAAGGGCTGGTGGATCAAGTACAGGTCGAGGTGGTCCAGGCCGAGCTTGGTCAGCGAGGCGTCGAAGGCCCGCCGGGCGTTCTCCTCGCCGGCGTCGGAGATCCACAGTTTGGTGGTGACGAACAGTTCCTCGCGCGGGATGCCGCTGCTCTTGATCGCGCGGCCGACGGCCTCCTCGTTGCGGTAGGCGGCGGCGGTGTCGAGTGACCGGTAGCCCGCTTGGAGGGCGTCGGTGACCGCCCGTTCGGTCTGCTCGGGCGGGATCTGGTAGACGCCGAAGCCGAGGATCGGCATCTCGACGCCGTTGTTCAAAATGACCGTCCGCATGGAAGATCCCTTCATCGTTCGATCATCTGCATCTGCGTCTCGTTGTGGTGCCCACCGGCGGCCGGGGGCAGGCTGTCGAGCTTCGTGAGCTGCTCGGCGGTCAGGACGAGGTCGTCGGCGGCGGCGTTCTCCTCCACGCGCGAGACCCGCTTGGTGCCCGGGATGGGGGCGATGTCGTCGCCCTTGCTGAGCAGCCAGGCGATCGCGACCTGGGCGGGCGTGGCGCCGGCCTGGTGGGCGATGGCCTGCACCTCATCGGCGAGGGCGAGGTTGCGCTGGAAGTTCTCGCCGGTGAAGCGGGGGTTGGTGGCCCGGAAGTCGTCGGGGCCGAAGTCGCTTTCCGAGCGGATCTTCCCGGTCAGGAAGCCGTGGCCGAGCGGGGAGTAGGCGACGAGTCCGATGCCCAGCTCGCGCAGCAGCGGCAGCACCTGCTCCTGGTCACGGGTCCAGAGCGAGTACTCCGACTGCAGCGCGGTGATCGGGTGCACCGCGTGCGCGCGGCGGATGGTGTCCAGCCACGCCTCTGACAGGCCGATGTGGCGGACCTTACCCTGCCGCACGAGTTCGGCGACCGCGCCGATGGTGTCCTCGATCGGCACCTTCGGGTCGACCCGGTGCTGGTAGTACAGGTCGATGTGGTCGGTGCCCAGGCGGCGCAGTGAGCCTTCGGCGGCGGTACGGATGTTGGCCGGGCTGCTGTCGAGGTTCCACGGCCCGTCGCCGGCGTGGGAGACAAGGCCGAACTTGGTGGCGATGACGGCCTGGTCGCGGCGGCCCTTGAGCGCCTTGCCGAGGAGTTCCTCGTTGACGTACGGGCCGTAGATCTCGGCGGTGTCCAGGAAGGTGACACCCAGCTCCAGTGCGCGATGGATGGTGCGGATGGACTCGGCGTCGTCGCTGCCGGAGCCGGTGTAGCCGTGGGACATGCCCATGCAGCCCAGCCCGATGCGGGAGACGTCCAGATCGCCCAGTTTGATGTGCTTCACGATTTCACCTCTCGGGAACGAGTTTGATCGTCGCGGCTCGCGACTCGGGGTTGACGACGCCGCCGATGATGTTGGCGCCGTAGCGGCGGTACTTGGTGCGGTAGACCTCGTCGATCCGGTCGTGGACGGCGGTGTCGCCGGGGTCGGCGAAGGTCACCACGGCTGCCACACCCCCGGCGGTGATGCGGCCTTGGTGCCGGGTCTGGGTGCCGCGGTACCAGGCGCCGGCGCGGCCGTTCATGCAGCGGACGTACAGGTCGTCGCCGACGCGGACGACCCACATCGTCACGGGACGGCGCAGGGTGCCGTCCGCGCGGCGGGAGGCGAGGTCGAGTTCTTCGGCGTCGCCGATGGTGGCGAGTTCGTCGCTGGTCCAGGCGGTCATGGCTCTCCTTACGGCTGGATGAGGACCTTCAGCGCGGTGCGGTCGTTCATCGCGCGGTAGCCGTCCGGCACCTGCTCCAGATCGATCGACTGGTCGAACACCCGTCCCGGCTCCACCCGGCCGTCCAGCACGCCGGGCAGCAACTCGTCGATGTAGGCGCGCACTGGGGCGGGGCCGCCGGTCAGCGTGATGTTCGGGCCGAACAGGCTGCCGAACCCGATCGGCGCCTCCTCGTACTGCGGCACACCGACCCGGCTGATCACCCCGCCCGGCCGGACGATGCCGAACGCCGTGTCGTAGGCGTCGCGGTAGCCGACCGCCTCCAGCACCGCGTGCACCCCCTGCCCTCCGGTCAGCTCGCGCACCTTCTCCACGCCCTCGGCGCCGCGCTCGGGCACCACGTCGGTGGCGCCGAAGTCGATGCCGAGCTTGGTGCGGTCGTCGTGGCGGCCCATCAGGATGATCCGCTCGGCGCCCAGCCGCTGGGCCGACAGCACCGCCATCAGCCCGACCGCGCCGTCCCCGATGACCGCGACCGTGGAACGCGCGGTGACGCGGGCCTGCCTGGCGGCGTGGTGGCCGGTGCCGTACACGTCCGCCAGGGTCAGCAGCGACGGCAGGAGCTCGCTGTCCTCGCCGACGGGCAGCTTGACCAGGGTGCCGGTCGCCTGCGGAACGCGGATCGCCTCGGCCTGGGCGCCTCCGACGTCGCCGGCGGCCCAGAAGCCGCCGTTGGGACAGGAGGTGTGCAGACCCTCCCGGCACAGGTCGCAGGTGTTGTCGGCGTAGGCGAACGGCGCCACCACCACATCACCGCGCTTGAGCCCGGTCACCTCGGCGCCGAGATCCTCGATGACGCCGAGGAACTCGTGCCCCATCGGGATGCCTTGCTGCGCGGCCGGCAGCGAGTGGTACGGGTGCAGGTCGCTGCCGCAGACGCACGAGCGCACGATGCGCACGAGCGCGTCCGTGGGCTGCCGCAGGACCGGGTCGGGCACGGTCTCCACGCGCACGTCACCGGCGCCGTACAGGAAAGTAGCTCGCATCGAGAATGTTCCGTTTCGTGTCTTCGTCGTCGGGCCTACCCATGGCCGATCGATCGACCGGCCTGGGCCGGGTCCGTTACAGGTAAATCCGGGCTGCCGCCGCTACCGGATCAGGTGGTCCTCCGCCTGCCGCACGGCGCCATCCTCCGGCCGCCATGGCCTGGACCAGGCATCGGCCGGCACCCCCGCAGCGGCTGCGGGGGAACGCGTGGCCGATGTCGCCGCTGGGGACATTTCGGCCTGAGACGCTGCGGTTTTCCCTGGTCAAGCTCTATGTAACCGGCTCGCACGGGCCTGCGGCAGGGTCTGCTGTTACAGGTAATGACAGGGCCCCCCAGCGAGGTTTACTGGGCCCGTCGCACGGTCCCCATAGCCCGGATGTGCCTCGCCAGTGCGGGCTTCGCGCCGTCTGCCGGGCGCTTGAGGTGCTTGCCGTTGTCCGGGGTCAGCTCTGGTCCTGGGCCTGCTGCGCCTTGGCGAGGTCCTGGGTGGCCGCCCAGCTGGCGAGCATCTTCAGACCGTCAGCGGTGGGGCTGCCCGGGGCGGCGGTGTAGACGTTGAGGGTCAGGCCGGGCTCGGACGGCAGCTCCATCGATTCGAAGCTCAGGTCGAGCTGGCCGACCACGGGGTGCCGCAGCCGCTTCCGGCCGCTGCGGTGGAACTGCACGTCATGGGAGGCCCAGCGCTGCCGGAAGATCTCGCTGCGCGTGGACAGCTCGCCGATCAGCTCGATGAGCGCGCGGTCGTGCGGGGTGCGGCCGGCCTCCAGCCGGAGCATGGCGGCGGCGTCGTTGGCGATCCGGTCCCAGTCGACGAAGAACTCGCGCGCGGCCTCGTCGAGGTAGAGGAAGCGGGTGGTGTTGGCCGGGCGGCGCGGGTCGGCCAGGACGGGGGCGTACAGAGCGCGGGCCAGCCGGTTCATCGCGACGATGTCGTGGCGGCCGTTGCGCACCCAGGCCGGCGCGTCGGTGATGGCGTCCAGCACCTGCTGGACCGCCGGCCGCACCGTGGTGGGCGAGGTGCGACGGGCGCGCGACCCCGGCCCGGCGGCCCTGGCCAGGGCGAACAGGTGCTCACGCTCGGCCTCGTCCAGCTGCAGCGCGCGGGCCAGGGCGTCCAGCACGCTGTCGGAGGCGCCGGACAGGTTCCCGCGCTCCATGCGCACGTAGTAGTCGATGGAGACGCCGGCGAGCATCGCGACCTCTTCGCGCCGCAGTCCCTTGACGCGCCGGTTGCCGCCGTAGGCGGGCAACCCTGCCTGCTCCGGAGTGATGCGCGCCCGCCGCGAGCTGAGAAACTCGCGGACCTCGGCACGGTGGTCTATCTGGCCCATAACCCCAGGGTAAGCACAGTGACGGCGGTGAAGGGAGGTACGGCCAGTACCCCGAACGAGCG
Source organism: Nonomuraea rosea (assembly GCF_039539705.1). NCBI lineage: Bacteria > Bacillati > Actinomycetota > Actinomycetes > Streptosporangiales > Streptosporangiaceae > Nonomuraea > Nonomuraea rosea. The sequence goes on from NZ_BAABDQ010000048.1 coordinate 81,685, forward strand.
TCCCTCCCTCGCCCGCTCGGATCGTCGTTGACTGGACGCCATCGACCCCCGGCCCTTCGGATCCTGCGGGACCAGGAGCCGGCCGACCTTCGTCGAGAGCGTGAACTCCGCCCGTGGCTTGCTGCGCAGCAACTCGCCGATGCGGCGCTCGGAGTGCCCGATGCCGTAGTGCGGGGAGGTGTCGAAGTAGCGGATTCCCGTGTCCCAGGCGGCCGTCAGCGCCTGCGCCGCGGTGTCGTCGTCCAGCGGTTCGAAGAGGCCGCCCAGCGGCCCGCCCCCGAACCCCAGTTCGGTGACCTCCACCGGGCTGTGCCCGAGCCGATGAGTGCGCATGTGGCCTGTCTCCCTTGTGTACGGTTCCGGCTTCCGGTGTTGTTCATGCCGATTGGCGGTGGTCGGACAGGATGTCGGTGACGACGCGCCGGCAATGGGCAGCCGTTCTCTGATCGGAGCCGGAGGCGGAGTCGATGGTCCAGGTCAGCACCAGCAGGGACTTCCACAGCAGCCAGCCCCGGGCCCGCGCCCACATGCCGCGGTCGCCCCCGGCCGCCGCGCGGAAGGCCTCCCGGGCCTCGCCGGTGAACATCCCCCAGGCGATCACCAGGTCGCAGGCGGGGTCCCCGATCCCTGAGGTGCCGAAGTCGATCACGGCGCTGAGCCTGCCGTCGGCGACCAGCAGGTTCCCCTCGGCGATGCCGCCGTGGAACCACACCGGGTCACCCGCCCAGCCCGCGTCGAGGGCCGCCTGCCACACCTCGGCGGCCGGCCCGGTGTCGAGGTGACCCTCCAGCGCGGCCAGGCACCGGCGGGTCTCCTCGTCGTAATGGGTCAGCGAGGCCCCGCGGTAGAAGCTGTGCGCGCCCGCCGGCGGTCCGCCTGTGGCGTCGCATCGCCGCAACGCCAGGATGAACTCGGCCACCTGCACGGCGAATGACGGCATTTCGCCGATTCGCGACGGATGAGCGGTCTCTCCCTCCAGCCAGCCGCGCACCGACCAGGGATGGGGATAGCCCTCGCCGGACTCGCCGGTGGCCAGGATCGGCGGGACGGCGACCGGCAGGTGCGGTGCCAGCCGCGGCAGCCAGAGGCTCTCCTTCTCCACCGCGGGCACGTAGCCCTCGGCCGTCGGCAGACGGACCGTCATGCTCTCGCCCAGCCGGTAGGTGCGGTTGTCGTGGCCGTCCTCGGGCACCGGGGCGATCGGAAGGTCGTCCCACTGGGGGAACTGGGCCGCGATCAGCCGGCGTACCAGGTCCGCGGTGATGCCCGCGCGCCCGTCGGGAGGAGCGGAGATGACAGGTGCGCTCACTTGCTGCATGGGGGATCCCGTTTCTGTGCGAGAAGGTCGGACGAACGAGTACGGGTGCCGATGTGATGCGGACGGAGGCGCCGTCAGAAGGCGGGGAAGGCCCAGCCCGAGGGGTGGAAGGGCGCGCGTTCGCCGCGGAAGGCGAGTGAGGCGGTGCTCACCGCGCCGGGGCGTAGTTCCTCGATCCGGCCCGCCGCCGCCAGGGAGGACAGGGTGGTGCCGCCCAGGTAGGCCGCGCCCAGTTCGGCGGAGGTCAGCCGCAGGGCGGGGTGGGCTTGGGTGCGTTCGCAGGTGACGGAGTCGCCGTGGGCCTGCAGGTGGTAGCGGCCCGCGTTCCAGGGGCAGAACGGGTCCTGGACCTCCAGGACCAGGTCCAGCGGGGTGGCGTAGCGGCGGGCGGCCAGTGCGCGGCCGACGTCCGCCAGGCGGACCCAGAGGTTGTCGATGAGGGTGGTGCGGGCCGCGCGGGGGTTGGTCAGCAGGTGCGTCAGGGGTTCGTCGACGGCGCCGTCGTAGGTGAGGGCGGCGTGCGCGTCGAGGTCGATGAGGTAGCGCCACAGGGCGGCGTAGGACTGTCTGGTGGTGGAGGCGACCTCGATGACCTGCACCAGTCCCGGCTTGGACCGGTAGAGGGCGTAGCCGGTGGCCTCGCCGCCCTGCTCCAGGTGGACGGCGAAGCGTAGTGCCGTCCCGCCGTCGCGTACCCGCTCGCCGTCGGCCAGCCGGGCCTGCCAGAACGTCTCCGTGCGGTCGAGCCAGCCGACCCCGCCACGTCGGGCGATGTCGTAGACCTTCTCCAGCAACGGGCGGGCCTCCTGGTGGTCGAGCAGGCGGATCGTTCCGTCGCCGAGGTCGGTGCCGGGCCGCAGGGCCAGGAGTTTCTTGTCGGCGTGGATCTCGGCGATGTGGCTGGCGATGCCGTAGCCGAAGCGGCCGTAGATCGTGGCTTCGGCGGCGTTGAGCGCGGCGATCGGTTCGCCGCCTGATTCGTGCAGGTCGGTGAGTTGTTTGCGCATCATCGCGGTGAGGATGCCGCGGCGGCGGTGAGTGGGCAGGACCGCGACGAGCGTGATGCCGGCGACGGGTATGGCGGCGCCGGGGATGGTCATGACGCGGCCGTAGATCGACGCGCCGCCGACGATCTGCGTGCCGTCGTAGGCGGCGATGGTGCGTTGGGGTTGGAGGGAGGAGGCGGCGTTGCGCAGGCCGCCTTCGTGCCAGTCCTGGCCGTAGGTCGTGGTGACCATGTGAGCCCACGCGTCGAACTCGTGGGCGGTGATGGTCCGCAGCGGGTGGGTGGCTGTCATGTTTCGAGCGTGGCCGGGTAAACAGGCGCGGCGCATCGGGTGATGTGTGTATTTATATGCTGGTGCCGTGGTGGCGGAGCGCGTGGTCAGCCCGGTGTTCGTCGGCCGGGGCGAGGAGCTGGCGGCCCTGGACACGGCAGTCGAGCAGGGCGCTGCCGTTGCCGTTCAGGACGTGGCCGCGTTTCTGCCCGAGCTCCATGACTTGCTGGACACCATTCCGCGAGACTTGGCACAGTTCATGGAAATCGCCGAGGCTCAACCTCCCCGGGTCTGATGAGGCCTGAGCTGGCCCGGCTGCCTCATGATCGGCGAGACGGCCTCAGCTCCGGGCGTCTGCCGCGGTTACCGCGAACGTCGCTGGTTGTCAGTGAGTGATTGCCGCAGTCCCGCGGTGGGTCTTCGCGGCACAGACTCGATCAGGTGGAGTTGGGCATACGCGTCAGGTCGAACAGGTGCAGGCCCTGTTGGCTGGTCACAGCCAGGCTTCGTGTGTCCGGCAGCCAGCAGCAGTCCGTGGGCGTCGTGTAGAGCCGAATCGTTGTCTCAACCTCGCCGCTGGCGGCAGCCCAGATGCGTACCGTCTGATCGCCGATCGAAGCCAGACGAGAGCCATCAGGTGACCACCGGCAGGCCTTCGCGAAGTCGGTGTGGCCGCGCAGCACGTACCGTGTCTCGCCGGTCGCCGCCGCCCAGACGCGGACATCAAATCCCTGTTCGCTAGCAAGCAGAGACCCATCGGGAGAGACATCGAGGAGGCGGCCGGCGCTGTCGGCCTTCCGGCTTGTTCCGTTGGACAGATCGTGGATGACCGTGCCGCCCACGCCGCTGTATCCCAGCCAGCTCGCGTCAGCGGCCACGACGCAGCGCAGCATCCGCCCGTCGATGGCAGGGTGCTCGAGGATGTCCCGGGTCTGCCCAGTGGCCACGTCCAGAAGGCGTACCGTCCCGTCTTCGCAGGCCGTGGCGAGCCAGGTGCCGTCGGGCGCCACGGCGAGGTCCACGACGTAGTTCTTGTACGCGCTGCTCAGTACCTCCCCCTGGCGGACCGGGCATTCGATGCGATGCCGCAGTCGGCCGGTGTTCATGTCCCAGATCAGCACGTTGTCGACATCGGCGGTCGCCAGCCAGGTGCCATCAGGTGCCGCGATGCACGAGTCGTACCGGCCGGAACCGAATTCCCGGTGCCGTTGACCGGTGGTGACGTCCCAGATCGCGATGCCGCCCTGCCCGGACCACACCCCGTTGCCGTCGGTCGTCGCAAGCCAGGAACCATCCGGTGCCGTCGCGCAGGATGACAATGGCGCTCGGCGTGGATCGCGCCGCTGATCGGCGACGCCGATGCTCAGGTCCCAGAGCCAGATGGTGCCGTCCCGGCAGCCGGTGGCCAGTCTCGCGCTGTCCGGCGAGACGGCGTACGACGTCACCAGCGAGCTGTGCTCACCGAGCGGGATGGGGGCGGACCGGGTGCCGGTGGTGTCGAGGAGTACTGTCCGGTTCTCCTCTGGTGTGGCGGCGATCCAGGAACCGTCTGGAGTGACCGCATGCACCGGTCCCAGCCGGCATGCGAAGGTTGCGCGAACCTCACCGGTGACGGTGTCCCAGACTCGGGTACGGCTCGGGTAGGAGCCGATCTCGGCGGCCAGCCAAGAGGCATCCGGCGCCGACACCACCTTCCCGATGTGATCGCCGCCGACATTGAATTCACGCCGGACCTGCCCCCTGGGCATCTCACGGAGCCGCAGCCGCCCGTCGTCCGCAGTGACGATCCAGCCGGAGGCCGACGACGTCGTTGCCCGCGTCGCGGTGCCGGGATGCCAGGGGAACGTGTCGAGATGCTGCCCGTCGGGCATTCGATACAGCGCGATGCGCCCTGGCGAGCCGGTAGTGGTCGGCTGTGTGGGATAGCCGATGGCCAGCCAGGCGCCGTCTGGGGCCGCCGCCACCAGCCGCCCCTCGAACATTCCGCGTAGCTCGCCCGAGACCGTGTCCCAGATCCACACCGCACCAGCCGCGCACGTGGCCAACCATTCACCGGACGAGGGCAGGACACCGTCATCTATCCGATTCGGCCAGCCGGCGCCGTGATCAAAGGTCGGCCCAGGCCGCCACGTCCGAGGGTCCCAGAGTCGTACGGTGTGCTGCTGCGAGGATTGGACTGCGCCGCTGATCGACATCAGCCAGCTACCCGTCGGTGACCAGATGCACCGCTCAGCATCGCCTTCTCGACCATCAAGGATCCGGATCAGGGCCGGCGCGGGCTGATCTGGCATTGCCCACCTGCTTGTCAAGCCGATGCCGGGCTGCGTCGCACGGCAGGAGTCCACCATCGACGCCAGCTCTGGCGCTCCGGTCAATCGGAGCACAAGAGCATCGCTCAGCTCCTTCTTGGACTCGGCGCGAGCGAGTAGGTGCGCTGCCCGGGCCAGAGCGCGGAGCAGCGCACCGGCCATTGGACCGCCCGTACGGGCCAAGTCTTCCTCGACGGCCGGCAGGCCGAACCGCCAGAGCTTCGCTGCCACGTCGGCGAGCGCGTAGGGATCGGAGAGCGACACGGACCTTCCCGAATGTCGTTGTCGTGGTCCAGCAGTGTCCGAACCCCTGGACACCGCGTCGATCATCACCGCAGGCAGATGGCGCAGCCGCCAACGTACCCGCCGGAGCCAGCGCGGCGGCTCCCGTGGCGGCCAGGACGAAGCTGTCGATCTTGCGGGCTGGTTGCCGACTTGGCGGGCGCGCTGGGCATCGACCAGGCCCTGGAGCTTGGCGGGCTGGGCGGCGAGGTCGGCCGAGTCGGTGTTCGGGCCCAGCCGTGTGCGCGCCGGGGGCTTCGGCGGCCCTCACTGCGGCCGAACGGCGATCGATTCGGCGGAGAGCGTGACCTCGACGGTGATGTGTGGATTGTCCGGCTGCGGGAGCTGAAGCCCGCGCTTGAACTCCTCCGCATCGTCCGGCATCACCTTCGGCTGAACCGTGACCTTGACTTGGCCGGTTTCGTCATCCGGGTGCGCCGTCATCGTGGCCACCTCAGGACGGGTTCGGAGCCAGGAGACGACGGTGTCCTGGGCCCGCCGGAGCTCAGCGGCCGAGAATCCCTTGCCGCCGATCAGGATGACCTCCATGGGGAGAGTCCTGGCCAGCTCGATCGCGCGAGCCGGGATGGGACCCTTGAAGCCGACGCGCAGCCCCCGCTGGTCGTCGACGTATCTGACGCCGGAGATCTCGTCGGGGAACTCCGCATTGAGTTTGTCGATCACCTGGCTGTTGGACGACTGTGAGCCGAAGCGGTCGATGGCCTCCTCGTAGGAGATGCCCTCCGATTTGGCGATGGTCCTGAGGTCGACCAGTTCGGCGTAGGGAATGCCGTCGATCGCCACGTCCGGTTCGGTCGCCGCAGGGTCGTAACCCTCGAAGTCCGTCGGCTTGGGCGACGAGGTAGCGGCCAGCCGGGTCGCGTACCGCTGGACGACCTCCTCCAAGGGCCGGCCCGACGCCGCCGCCTCTCGCTTGAGCCGTTCCAGGGTGGGCCGATGCGCGCTGGGCTGATCGGCCCGCGGCAACACGATCGTCTCGGTCCCGGCCACAGTGGGTACCGGACCAGCGCCGGACTGACCGCAGGCGCACAACGACGCGAGCACCGCGATGACGGTCAAACGCGATCTCTTCATACCCGATGGACGCGCCACCGGCCTGGAGGGTTCAACCAGGCACCCCCATCCTGTACGGCAAAGCCCGTTCACCGGAGTGCGGACCTTGCGCGTCCAGATGTTGAGCGGGCCGAAAGGTACGGCCTCGATCTGGATGGTCCCGCCTGGCACGAGGCCCTGCGCGCGGTCCCCGCCGACCGGCACGCCCGTGACCGTGAACTACGCCCGCGTGCCGCACGGCGAGATGCGCGGCATCCCGGGCAACATCGACGTCGCCGTCTTCCACCCCTACGTCTACGGCGTGCTGGACGAGCTCCGATGCCGGCGCGGCGATGATCTCTCGTGCGGGCACCCGTGTTGGGCATACGCCGTTCGCACCGCAGGTGCGAACGGTGGACGCACCGCTCGCACCGCAGTCCAGTCTCGTTACTCGTAGACCTCGCTCCGGTTGTTGACGATCTCGTCCAGCAGGGCGGTGGTGTCGGAGTACCGGCCTGCCGTTGTGCTGTTGAGCGGCTCGGTGAGGGTCGCGAAGGCGTACCTCACCGCTTCACCGACCATGTGCGCCCCGAGTCGGCGAGACAGCTCGGAGTCGATGCGAGTGGCGGCGTTGATCTGCCGCGCGGCCAGGTCGAGCAGCGTCGCCAGGAGCTGGAACCGCACCGGTCCCGGTTGCGGGCCACCCGCGTTCAGTACGGCTTCCGCCTCGGAGTTCTCCAGCTCCCCGCCGGCGGAGCCGTCGAACCGCTGATCGGTGGCTTGGACCCGGGCCAGCAACTCCCAGGTGCGCGCCTGCGAGCGAGTCTTCCAGTAGCCGTGTGAGCGCGGATCACGCGTCGGCGTGACCTCGGTGACCGTGGTGCTCGCGGAGGCCGTGACCGGGGGGAAGGTGCAGCCCTTGGCGTTGCCGTACACCACGGAGGCCCTGTCGGTCAGCCGCGCGCCGGCCGTGTGCAGCAGGCTGGGTCTCGCCGTGAACTGCACGGCCAGCTCCTTGCCGCCGGCCAAGGCCTCCTGCGACCAGGTAAGGGTGGTTGTCCCGTCCGCGTTGCGCGTGGCCTTGCTCGGTTCGGGGCCGGATCCCCGGTCCAGGGTCTGGCTGTAGTACACCTCGGCAGGCAGCGTGTCGGTGAGGACCACCCCGGTGGCGGTGCCGCTGCCGACGTTGGCGACCTGGAGGTCGATCTTCATCTCCGCACCGGCGTTCACCGTGGCGAACGTGGTCTTCTCCAGGGTGAACCGGGGCGCGTGGACCTTGGTCGTGGCCTGAGCTGTGTTGTTGTAGGTGAGAGTGTCACCGGGTTCGGAGTCCGCCTTGTCCACGCTCTTGGCGACCTTGACGTCGGGGTCATAGCGGTTGAAGAAGGCCATCTCCTGGTGGATCACGGTGCTGAAGTCGAGCTCTCTGTCGGCGGAGCCGCCCGCTCCGATGCAGGCCGGTGCACCGGCCGGGTAGGAACTGCAGGCCCAGCCCCTGGCGTCCGGAGATCCGGGCCCCCTGAACTTGATCGCCGCCCAGTCGTCGTGATCCTGCAGGGTGGTCAGCCCGTTCCTGTCGTTGAGGTTCTGGGAGATCCCCGCGGTATCGAAGAGGGGAGCGTTGGTGCCTGGGGTGGTGCTGTCGTTCCAGTTGAGCGGCCCGTTGCCGCGCCCGGATCTGAGGAGCCGCGGCCCGGTGGGTGCCCGGCGGTTGTCGGTCCACCAGAAGGTGAAGTCGGCGCCGTCGGAGATCCCGTTGTTCTCCAGCAGGCTGCCCTCGGCCAACTGGGGCAGCTTTCCGTCCGAGAAGCCCAGCCGTACAGCACCTTTCTGCCACTCGCGCATGTGGTCGACCAGCAGCGGCGGCGGGCTGTTGGGATGCCTGTCTGGAAGAAGTAGTTCATGACGCTGAGGTAGTTGGGCTTGTGGAGCTCATTGGTGTTGCCGCCATGGCGCAGGCCCAGGGCGCGCCCGAGCTCGTGCAGGAGAGTGCCCGCCTGGTCCACCTCGGTCCCGACCCTGGCGTCGGCGTCCCCCGTGCCGGGGGTGAGCACCTGAAGATCCGTCGGGTGCCCGCTGGTCGAATCGCAGCGGCCATTGTTCCCGACGAGGATCTGGTCGCCGTTGATGACGTCGTCGCCTGAGCGGGTGGTCTGGAGCGTGGCGTCCCCTCGGTAGTCGAGACCGAAGTCCGCGACGCAGATGAGCCTCCACGTGCCGAGGGTGACGAGGACGCGATGTGGATCGTCCAGGGAAGCACGCCGGGCCTTGGGGCGTCCTGATCAGCTTCAATATCGAATTCCTAATCCATGGACGATATATATCAATATTGGACGCAGAAGATCGGTTCTGGTCTGCTATGCGGGCATCGACGTCCATCAGGGTCGTGATCGCGTCCAAGTCTCTGGCCCGTGAAAGCAGGTGTTCGCCCATGTCCTTTGGGCCGTCCAGCCCGTCCCGCCGTGCGTTGCTCGCCGCCGCGGCCCTCCTGCCGCTGGCGGGACGCGAGGCAGAAGCCTCGGCCGCCGCCCCCAAGAGCGCACAGTCCTACTACGACCGCGCGGCCAAGTTGGCCGGCGACGACCCGGTCCTGCGGGCGCTCGTCAAAGCGCTCACGCCGGGCCTCGGGATGCCGACCGTGAAGCCCCTCGCGCCGATGAAGACCTTCGACGACGTCGCGGTGCTGGGCACCAGCTTCGTGCAGGCCACGGCCCTGCTCACCTCTCAGGGCATCATTCTCATTGACGCGCTGGGATCGCCGGACGACGCCGAGAAGATCATCGTCCCTGGGCTGCGTTCCGTGGGAGCGGATCCGTCGAAGATCAAGTACGTGGTGGTCGCCCACGGCCACAGTGATCATTTCGGTGGCGCCCAGTTCCTCGCCGACCAGTACGGCGCCCGAGTCATGATGAGCCGAGCCGACTGGAACCTCCTCGCCACCGAACGCCCGGCCAATGCGCCCAAGCGCGACCTGGAGATCTCCGAGGGACACAGGCTCACCCTCGGCGACACCACAGTCGCGTTCCACCACACGCCCGGGCACACGCCCGGCACCGTCTCGCCGATCTTCCCGGTGCGCTGGAAGGGGGTACGGCACACCGCGATGCTGTGGGGCGGGACCGCCCCGCCCGCCGCGACCACGGACAAGCGCACCACTCTCTCCTCCGTGCTCGCCTTCGCCTCCAAGATGAGGCAGGCAGGGGTGGACGTCGAGCTGAACAATCACGGGGGCGTCGACAACGGCCTGGCGCGCATAGAGGAGTTGCGCGCCGGGTCCGCGGGAGCGGGGAATCCGTTCGTCATCGGCCGTTCCAGGACGCAGCGCTTCATGAAGGTCATGGCGACCATGCTGCGCGGCCGCATCGTCCAAGACCAAGAGGCGAACGGCGGCACGTCTTCAGCCGCCGCGGCCGCCTTCCCCGGACGATCGACCCACGTCTGCTGCTGATGGCAGCGCCGACATCGCAGGCTCGGCCACGGTACGGGTCACCGGCGGGATCATCCCAAAGGTCCGCTACGTCACCGTCCAGCCTGAGGCGGTGGCGTACCAGGTCGGCGACACCATCGACCTGACCGGCAAGAACCGGTGGATCGCCGACACCACCGACCCCGCCAAGGAGCAGCGCACCCTCCAGGCCACCGCGGACGACGTCGTCGAGGCCGTCAACGACGACCAGTCGTTCGCCGATCTCCAGCGCGCCCGCGTCCGCTACGCCAGCAGCGACACCGGCGTGGCCGTCGTGGATCGCAAGGGCAAGGTGACGGTGGCCGGCGCGGGCGTCAGCACGATCACCGCCACCGTGGACGGCGTCACCGGCTCGGCCGTCATCACCGCCGAGTACCCCTTCACCCTCACCGGGCCGCAGACCGTCGAACCCGGCTCCACCGCCACCGCCACCACCTCGTTCACCGACTCGGGAACCGGCGCGCTGAACGACGTCACCCTGACGCTCGCCACCCCGGACGGCTGGACCGCGCGACCCGTCTCCCCCGCTTCCTTCCCGATGGTGGCGGGCGGCCAGAAGGTGACGACCACCTGGTCCATCACGGTCCCGGCCGACGCCGCCCGCGGCGGTTAGGTGAGACGCTGCCGGGGGTCGCACCGGGGCCGGCCGGGATCGCCGGTGGTGGCGCAGGCGGTCCAGGCCGCGCGGATGCGGGCCAGGTGGAGGGGCGGTGTGGCAAACAGGCGCGTTCACCATCCTGGCCCCCACCGGCAGCGTCGGCTTCCGTCCGTCGTCACGACGACCTCGCGCCCGAAGTGCGGGCGGTGGCCGACCGGACGCTCAAGACCCTGGCCGGCGTCGGTGTCGAACTCGTCGATGTCGTGATCGACAAAGACCTCGAACGGGCGTGTGCTACGAGACCCCGCCGTGCCTGCGGGCGCGCACGGCGGGCGTCAACGGCCGCCCATCCGACGCGTCCTTCGCCGACCTGATCCCGCTCTGCTCGGCAAGGGCGGCACGCTTGAGCCTCAACGGCAGGGCCGGCCAGCCGTAGCACCAGCGACATGTATGTCTGCGGCATGACCAGTCGGCGACCAGTCCCCCGCTCCCTTGATGATCTGCATGGCAGCGACCTTACCGCCACCTCGATTCCAGGCCGAGCACGGCCTCCAGAGTGTTCGAGGCTCAGCGCCCACTGCGCCGCCATGTCGTCGGCATGTTGTCCGTGACCGGTGGTGGACCATCTGGCACGCGTGGATGATCCACGACGCCTAGGCAGGGCTGCGTGCTCTTGATCCGGGTCGGAGCAGCCGGTGGGTCATGCGCTGTGCGCGGCCCGAGGAAGCAGCAGCATCAGTGCGGCGGCCAGCAGGTAGAGCACGATCCCGACCGGCAGGACGGCCGTGAACGCGTCGCTGAACCCCTGCAGCCGGGCGACATCGCCGGCGTGGCTGTCCGAAGCGGTGAAGAAGAGGGTCCCCAAGGCGGCGACGCCGGCGGCGCCGCCGATCTGGTTCACCGTCGAGAGCACGCCACCGGCCGCGCCGGCGTCCTTGCCCGGGATGCCGGCCAGGACGACATTGACCAGGATCGGCGCTGCCAGTCCCAGCCCGAGACCGCCGATGAACAGTGCCGGCGCGAGCATCCAGTACCCGGGGTTCTGACCGTCACGGACGATGAACCACAACAGCGCCTGCGACGCGGCCAAGGCCAACGATCCGCTGACCAGCAGCGACCGGCCCGCCTTGGCGGCCATGGCGACGCCAAGGCCAGAGGTGAGGATGGACCCGATCGCGTAGGGAAGGATCACCAGACCGGTCTGCCAGGCGGTGCGTCCGGTACCGGCCTGCAGGTAGATCGACAGCGTCAGGAAGAACGCGCCGATGGCACCGAAGAAGAACACCGAGGCCAGCAGTCCCGCGCCGAAGCTGCGCACCCGCAGCAGCGCCGGGTCGAGCACGGGCTGCCCACCGCGCCGCGCAACCGAACGCTCATAGGCCAGGAACCCGCCCAGCAACAGCACCCCGGCTGCCATCAACGCGAAACCCCACCACGGCCAGCCCCAATCGCGCCCCTGGACCAAGGGCAGGAGCACCAGAACCACACCCAGCGTCAGCAGTACCGCTCCGACAACATCCGGCACCGCCCGGTGCCGGCTCGTGGATTCCGGCAGGACGCGGGACCCGAGCACGAGCGCGACGGCCGCGATCGGCACGTTCACCCAGAAGATGGTCCGCCAGCCCAGCCCGAACAGGTCCGCGTCAACCAAGAACCCGCCCATCAGGGGCCCGGCCACCGCGGCCAGGCCTTGGACGGCCCCGTACGCACCGAACGCCTTGGCCATCCCCGCAGGGGGGAACGAGGAACGGATGATCCCGAACACCTGCGGGACCATCAGGCCACCGGCCAGGCCCTGCAGGACACGCGTGCCGATCAACATCGACGGGCCTGTCGCCAGGGCACACGCCGCGGACGCGACGGCGAAGGCCGCCAGGCTGGCCAGGAACATCCGGCGGCGTCCGTAGTCGTCACCGATCCTGCCGCCGATGATCAGACCCGAACCCAGCGCGAGGACGTACCCGGCCAGCATCCATTGCAGCTGGGCCTCGCTCGCGTGGAGCTCGGCCGCGATCGCCGGTGCGGCGACCGTGACGATCGTGGCGTCCAGGAGGTCCATGAACGAGGCGAACAGCACCACGAGCAGGGCGATCCCGGCGGCCCTGCCGACCAGCGCACCTGGCCGGGGATCCCCGTGAGAGGCAGTGGGGGAAGCAGTGTTTGAGCTCATGCGCCACACCGTGACAGTGGTAGCGGACACCGAATGACCGCTACTTGGCCGACAATGAATCCATGGCCGCAACGTCCTCGCGCCTGCTCAGGCTGCTATCCCTGCTCGGGGCCCGCCCGACCTGGTCCGGTCGGGAGCTGGCCGACAGGCTCGGTATCAGCACCCGCACCTTGCGCCGTGACGTGGAAAGCCTGCGCGACCTGGGTTACCCGGTCCAGGCCCTCAAGGGCCCTGACGGCGGCTACCTGCTCGGCGCCGGCGGCCGGCTCCCTCCGCTGCTGCTCGACGACGAGCAGGCCGTCGCCGTCGCCGTCGCCCTCCAGACCACGCCGACCAGCGTGGCCGGCATCGACGACGCCGTCGCCCGCGCCCTGACCAGCATCAAACAAGTCATGCCCGCCCACCTTCGCGCCGAGGTCGACGCGATGCACCTGACCGCCATCCGCAACTCCTGGGAGTTCCCCGCGCCACCCATCGCCTCAAGCACCCTCAAGGCCGTCGGCTACGCCGTCCGCAACGGGCATCTGCTGCGCTTCGACTACCTCGCCCCCGACAGCCGCCGCCCCCACCCGAACGATCCCGACTTCACACCGCCGCTACGGGTCGAGCCCCACCACCTCGTCATGTGGGCCGGGCGCTGGTACCTCGTCGCCTACACCCCGGCCACCGAGGCCTGGGGCATCTATCGCGTAGATCGCATCCACGCCCACGCACCCACCGGGACCCCGTTCCGACGCCGCGAACTTTCCGAACCCAGCGTGGCCCAGTATGTGATGACCAGCCACGACAGGGGAGACACCCCAGCCCAATGGCCATGCCTCGGCACCGTCCTGATGGAGCTGCCCCCTGATGTCGTCGCCCGATGGGCCCCCGGCGGCTCCGTCATCGAGTACGTCACCCCCACACAGACCCGCATCACCCTCGGCGCATGGTCCTGGGCCGGGATCGCCGGCCTGCTCGCCACCTTCGACGCCGACATCACCATCGTCGGACCAGACGAGCTGAAGGACGCCTGCCGCGTCATCGCCCGGCGCTACCAGCACGCCAGCGAGTAGACGCTTCGCCGACGCCCCTTCTGCTTGTGGTCAGGCAGTCCTCCTTGCGGTGGTCGTATCCGCCCTTGAGGCTCTCGTACATCGCGTTGGTGGCCTGTGGAGAGGTGTTTCCCTCTCCTCCGCAGACGCGGATCGGAGGATCAGTCCGTCGCCGCCGGAGCGTCGCGGAGGGGGCGGCGTGGTGCGCGCAGTCCCAGGATGCGCCGGCCGGCTTCGACGAGATGCCTACGCAGGGCGTCGTCATCGTGCGGACCCAATGCCGGGCCGGCGGCGGAGGCGATGCCGGCCAGCGCCATGGCGGCGTTGACGCGTCCGGCCGGGCCTGGGGTGACGTCGGCGAGGAGGGCGAGCTGGCGGGCGATCAGGTCGCTCGTCTCGGGCTGGGCGCACAGGAGCTCGATCGCTCCGGCATCGTTGGCCAGGACGGCGACCACGGCTCGATGCTCGACGGCGACGGTGGCATAGCCGGTGAGCATGTGCTCGGCCCGGGCGTGGGACGTGCGTTTCGTCTCGGCGGTGTCGATGACGACCCGCAGGTGGCGCAGCACCGGTTCGACCACGGCGGTGAGCAGCTCCTCGCGGGTGCGGAAGTGGTGATAGACGGCCGCCTTCGTGATCCCCAGCTCGTCGGCGATCATCTGCAATGACGTGCCCGCGAAACTACGCCGGGTGAACAGGCGAACCGCGACGTCGATGAGGCGCTGCCGGGTATCGGGCGCACTGGGCGTCCTTTGAGCGGCTTTGACAGCCACATCTGCTCCTTCCTGCAGCGTCGAACCCCTTCAGGCTCCCCGATCCTAGCTTGCCGATCGGCAAGCGCCAAACTTGCCGATCGGCAAGTGACTTATGCCACAAAGCCTAGTTCAACCGCTTGCCGATCGGCTAGGAATGAGCTAGCCGATCGGCTAGGCGGTGTGTCCGCCGTTCGAGACCGATGTGAGGGAGACACATGGCCGACACACGGGCCGGCACCGCCGGCGACACGACATCACCGGTTTCCGGTTACCCGATGCCCAGGGACAACCGCTGCCCGTTCCACCCACCGGCGGGCGTACGGCGGCTGACCGCAGAAGAGCCCGTCTCCAAGGTGCGGATCTGGGACGGCAGCACGCCGTGGTTCATCACCCGCCACGCTGACCACCGGGCACTGCTCACCGATCCCCGCGGCAGCATCGACGAGAGCCGGCCTGGGTTTCCGCACATGACCCGGGGCCGGGCGGAGACGGCGAAGGCCACCCCGAAACTGATCACCAACACCGACGCGCCCGAGCACACCCGGCTGCGCCGGATGGTCAACCTGCCCTTCACCGTCAAGAAGGTCGAGGCCCTGCGGCCCGCCATCCAGAAGATCACCGACGACCAGATCGACGCCATGCTCGCCGGCCCCGACCCCGCCGACCTCGTCACCGCGCTGGGCCTGCCCGTGCCGACGCTGGTGATCAGCGAGCTGCTGGGCGTGCCGTACGCCGACCACGAGTTCTTCCACCACAACAGCACCGTCGCGCTGCGCCACGACTCCTCGGCGGAGCAGGCGGGGAACGCCGGCGGCGCACTGTTCGGCTACCTCGACGGCCTGATCGAGCAGAAGATGACGACCCCCGCCGACGACATGCTGTCGGAGCTGGCCGCCCGCGTCCAGGCCGGTGAGATGACCCGCGCCGAGGCCGCCACCATGGGAGTGGCCGTGCTGATCGCCGGCCACGAGACCAGCGCCAGCATGATCCCCCTCGGCACGCTCGCCCTGCTGCAGCACCCCGGCCAGCTCGCCGTGCTGCGCGACACCGAGGATCCGAAGGTCGTCGCCGCCGCGGTCGAAGAGCTCCTGCGCTACCTGACGATCGTGCACACCGGGGTGCGCCGGATCGCCACCGAAGACATCGAGGTCGGCGGCCAGGTCATCCGGGCGGGGGACGGCATCGTCTTCGACCTGTCGGCCGCCAACTGGGACGCCGGCATGTTCCCCGAGCCCGAACGGCTGGATCTGAGCCGGGCCGCCCGCCAGCACGTCGCGTTCGGGTACGGCCCCCACCAGTGCCTCGGCCAGTCGCTGGCGCGCGTGGAGCTTCAGGTCGTCTACAGCACGCTCTACCGCCGCGTGCCGACCCTCCGTCTGGCCGTCCCGTTCGAGGAGATCGAGTTCGCGTTCGAGGGCATCGCCTACGGCCTGCGTTCCCTGCCCGTCACCTGGTGACGGGCTCCCACCGGCAAGAGAGAAGAAATTCCATGCGTGTAGAGCTCGACGAACCCAAGTGCGTGGCCTCAGGCCAGTGCGTCCTGGCCGCCCCAGAGGTCTTCGACCAGCGAGAGGAGGACGGCGTCGCGATCCTGCTGGACGAGACTCCGGCCGCCGAGCTCCACGAGCAGGCGCGGGAGGCCGCGGCCATCTGCCCGGCGGCGGCGATCCGATGGGTGGCCACATGAGGCGGATCGTCGTGGTCGGCGCTTCGGCCGCCGGACTCGCCGCGGCCGAGACGCTGCGCCGGGACGGCTTCGACGGCCGGATCACCCTCCTCGGCGACGAACCCCACTCCCCCTACGACCGGCCGCCGTTGTCCAAGCAGCTGCTGGCCTCGCAGTGGGAGCCCGACCGGCTGACACTGCGCTCGCCCGGCGACCTGAGCGCACTCGGCCTCGACCTTCGCCTCGGCGTCAGCGCGACCGGTCTCGATCGCCACGCCCGTACGGTGCGACTGTCCGACGGCGCCCACGTGCCCTATGACGGGCTGATCGTGGCCACCGGGGTACGCCCGCGCCGCCTGCGGGGCCAGGGCGCCCACGTGCTACGCACCCTGGACGACGCCCTGGCCCTGCGCTCCCGGCTTGGCCCCGGGCGGCGGCTCGTCGTGGTCGGTGCCGGATTCCTCGGCGCGGAGAGCGCCGCCGTCGCCCGGGGCCTCGGCTGCCAGGTCACCTTGCTCGAACCCGCGCCGGTCCCGCTGGCCCATGCCCTCGGCGAGCCCGTCGGCCGGGTGCTGTCACAAGCCCACCTGGAGCACGGCGTCGATCTGCGTACCGGGGTCACGGTGACCGCCGTGACCGACGGCGGCGTACGGCTTGCCGACGGGGAGCTGGTGCGGGCCGACGAGGTCCTGGTCGCCATCGGCTCGGTGCCCAACACCGAGTGGCTGGAAGGCAGCGGCCTGACCCTGTCCGACGGTCTCGTCTGCGACGAATACAGCGCGGCCGCCCCGGACGTCTACGCCGCCGGAGACGTCGCCCGCTGGCACAACCCGCTGTTCGGCGTCTCGATGCGCGTCGAGCACCGCGCCAACGCCGCCGAACAGGGCATGGCCGCCGCTCGTAACCTCCTGCACCCCCAGGCCGGCAGACCGTTCGCTCCGGTGCCCTACTTCTGGTCCGACCAGTACGACATGAAGATCCAGGCCTACGGCCACCTGCGCGGCCACGACGCCATCGCGATCGTGGACGGCGACGTGGGCGAGCGCCGGTTCGTGGCCGCCTACCGCGCAGGCGACCGCCTGACCGGGGCGCTGTCGGTCGGCATGCCGCCGAAGACCGTTCGCCGCTGGCGACAGGCCATCGCGGCCGGCGCACGGTGGCACGACATGGCCGGCGACGCCCGAATTCCGGTACTCCCGTAGTGACTCCAGAAAGAGAGCCGCTCCATGAAGTCCGTTCAGACCGGCGCGCCCGCCTGGTCGACGTCATCGACTCCTCCCGTGAGGACGTGGCCTCGCGTCTGACCGAACTGCACGGCCAGGGCGCCAACGCGCTCGGCCAGCCCCGCCCCGGCACCGACGTCTACATCGTCACTTTCGGCGACCAGCACTGAACCATCGATTCGCCGTGCGCCTCCCCTCCACGGCCGGCGGCACACCAGATCCAGCAAACCTATGGAAGGACGACAATGCCCAAGAGCGCTCTCCTCGTGATGGATGTCCAGCGGGTCATCGTGGACCGTTACCCGGATCCCGCCTACCTGCCGCGCCTGCGCGGCGCGGCGGAGGCCGCCAGGGCGGCCGGCATTCCCGTGATCTATGCGGTCGTCGGCTTCCGCCCTGGCTACCCGGAGATCAGCCTCCGCAACAAGACCTTCGGCGCGCTCGCTCGCGTCGGCGCAGGGGCCCAGAGCGAGCAGGCCACCCAGATCCATCCAGACGTGGCGCCGGAGCCCGGGGAGATCATCGTCACGAAGCGACGTATCAGCGCCTTCGCGGGCAGCGACCTGGACATGATCCTGCGGGCAGGCGACATCGATCACCTCGTCCTCACCGGCATCGCCACCAGCGGTGTCGTGCTGTCCACGCTGCGCCAAGCGGCCGACCTGGATTTCCGCCTCACCGTCCTCGCCGACGGCTGCCTGGACTCCGACCCGGAGACGCACCGCGTACTCGTGGACAAGGTGTTCCCCCAGCACGCGGACGTCACCACCGTGGCCGACTGGATCGCGACGGTGGGCGCGAGCCGGTGACGGCGGTACCGCCGAACACCGCCGTCCCGGCCATCCCCCAGGTACTGCCCGAGAACCTCGACCCCGCCGTACTGCGGTCACAGTAGGGCGGATAGGTACCAAGGGATGAGGGAATCCGCCCAGGTCGGACCTAACGTTCAGGGGTGCGTACGGTGACCTGGCTGAGACGGGCCTTCCTTTCCCGACCTTATGTGGCCGACATGATCCTGGCGATGTGCGTGTGTGCGATGTCGCTGCTGGCGCGGGGTGGGCCCCCGGTGCCGGGGGCGGGGTGGCACAGCCGGACGCAGCCCCCCACCATGTACGAGATCGTGCTGGCCGCGGTCGTCTGCGCGGCACTCGTCTTCCGGCGGCGATGGCCTCGCGCCGTTCTCGCCGTCACGGTCACCGGGTTCGTCGTCAACACCATGATCGACGGCGGGCGGAGCCTGCTGGACCTGGCGCCGGCGATCGCGATGTACACGCTGGCCTCGCGATGCCCGCGCCGGCACGCGTGGGCCTACGGGGGCCTGGCCGCGCTCGTGGTCACCGTGGCCAGGATCGGGTCCGGCGCCGGCGTGTGGCCGGCGCCTGAGATGCTGGGCACGGTCGCCTTCATCGGCATGGCCACCGCCGTCGGGGACGCGCTGCGCAGCCGCCGGGCCTATGTGCGGGCCATCGAGGAGCGGGCGCGCAAGGCCGAGGAGACGCGCGAGGAGGAGGCCGAACGCCGGGTGATGGAGGAGCGCCTGCACATCGCCCGGGAGTTGCACGACGTGCTCGCCCACCACATCGCGCTGATCAACGTGCAGGCGCAGGTCGCCGAGCACATGCTCGCCACCGAGCCCGAGCAGGCCCGCGAGGCGCTGGGCCACGTACGCCACGCCGGCAGGGAGGCGCTGGAGGAGTTGCGGACGACGGTGGGGCTGCTGCGCCGTCCTGGCAGCCGCGACGAGCTCGTCACCGAGCCCGCACCGGGTCTGGACCGGCTGCCTGAGCTGGTGGACTCCTTCGCCTTCGCGGGGCTGAGCCTGGGCTGGATGCTCTACGGCGCCCCGAGGCCGCTGCCCGCGCCCGTGGACCTTGCCGCGTTCCGGATCGTGCAGGAGGCGCTGACCAACGTGAGCAAGCACGCGCCGCGGGCGACCGCGAGCGTGCGGATCAGCTACGCCTCCGACGAGGTGGCCGTCGATGTGGCCGATGACGGCCAGAGTGGTCCGAGCGGCATCTCTTCCGGAACCGGGCACGGGCTGATCGGCATGCGGGAGCGGGCTCTGTCGGTCGGGGGCACCTTTCTGGCCGGGCCCGTGGACGGCGGTGGCTTCCGCGTGCACGCCGTGCTCCCCCTCTCCAGGAAGAACGGGCGATGACCGTCAACGTGCTGCTGGCCGACGACCAGGCGCTGGTCCGCGCCGGCTTCCGGGTCCTCGTCGACTCGGCCCCCGACCTCGTGGTGGTCGGCGAGGCCGCCAACGGCCACGATGCCGTACGGCTGGCCAGGCAGACCATGGCCGATGTGGTGCTGATGGACATCCGCATGCCCGGAATGGACGGTCTGGCCGCGACGAGGGAGATCACCTCTGATGAGGCCATGGCCGGGGTCCGGGTGCTGGTCCTGACCACCTTCGAGATCGACGAGTACGTCTTCGCCGCGCTGCAGGCCGGCGCCAGCGGTTTCCTCGGCAAGGGTGTGGAGGCCGGCGAGTTGCAGGAGGCCATCAGAGTGGTCGCCAGAGGCGAGGCGCTGCTGTCGCCGTCGGCGACCAGGGGCTTGATCACGCGCTTCCTGGCCGGTCCCGGGGTCTCGGCCGGGCACGTGCCCGACGACCTGGCCGTGCTCACCGAGCGCGAAAGGGAGGTGATGACCCTGGTGGCCTATGGGCGTACCAACGACGAGATCGCCGACCTGCTGGGCATCAGCCGGGTGACGGCCAAAACGCACATCAACCGGGCGATGACCAAGCTGAAGGCGCACGACCGCGCCCAGCTCGTGATCATCGCGTACGAGACCGGCCTGGTTCGTCCCCAGACTCGCTGATCGGCCGGGAACCACGGGCGCAGTAGCCCGCGTCCGCGTCTACTGCGATCGCCGCATCGCAGAACCCTCCTTCAGGCGGACGCCTCCCCGGGGTGAGGCCACAAGTCTTGAGGAGTGACCACCACGATGTCGCTTCAGGCCCTGTGCGCGACGTCGTCCCCGCGCCATGCGATCTGAGACCGTCCGAAGAGAAGTGGAACGATGTCGTTTCTGGCTAGATTGAGCCTCGCCAATCGAGGGCTCATCGCGCTCATCACCATCGTGGTGGTCGCGTTCGGCGCCTACATCACCCCGGCGCTGCAGCAGCAGCTCCTGCCCTCACTGGCGTTCCCCCAGGTGTCGGTCGTGGCGGCCTACTCCGGCGCCGCGCCGCAGATCGTCGAGGACCGGGTCACGATTCCGCTGGAGGAGGCGGTCCGCGGAGTGACCGGTGTCACCGGGGTGACCTCGACCTCGCGGGAGTCCAGCGCGACGATCCAGGTGGCCTTCGACTTCGGCACCGACATCGACGACGCGCAGAGCAAGATCCAGCAGATCGTCGGCGGACTGTCCGGCCGGCTCCCTGACGGAGTGGAGCCGCAGGTGAACGTGGGCAGCACCGACGACCTTCCGGTCATCCAGCTCGCCGCCGCCTCCGACGGGTCCCAGCAGCGGCTCGCCGAGCAGTTGACCACCCATGTGGTCCCGGCGCTCACCGGTGTCGCAGGGGTGAAGGAGGCCTCCGTCACCGGAACCCGCGAGCAGGTCATCACCATCACTCCCGACAGCGATGAGCTGAAGGAGCACGGGCTGGACACCGGCGCCATCTCCACCGCCATCCAGGGTGCGGGCCAGCCGCTTCCCGCCGGATCCCTCACCCAGGCGGACACCACCCTGAGCGTCCAGGTCGGCGGCAGGTTCGAGTCGATCAAGGACCTCAAGGACCTGTACCTCGCCCCCGCCGCGCAGACGTCCCCGGCCCAGAACCAGCGGCCAGGCGCCCCACAGGCCACCCCAACCACTGCGAAGCCGAAGCCGGTACGGCTGGGCGACGTGGCCACCGTGAAGCTCGCTCTGGCCAAGGCGGCCACGCTGACCCGCACCGACGGCAAGCCCAGCCTCGGCGTCTCGATCACCATGAAGCCCGACGGCAACGCGGTGTCGATCAGTCACGACGTCCGCGCCAAGCTGCCCGCCCTCGCCACCGCGCTCGGCACCGGCGCCGCGCTCACCATCGTCTACGACCAGGCGCCCGAGGTGGAGAAGTCGATCGAGAGCCTCACCACCGAGGGCCTGCTGGGCCTGGCCATGGCCGTGCTGGTCATCCTGGTCTTCCTGTTCTCGATCCGCTCCACCCTGGTGACCGTGGTCTCCATCCCGCTGTCGGTGCTGATCGCGTTGATCGCGCTGTGGGTGTGGGACTACTCGCTCAACATGCTCACCCTCGGCGCGCTCACCATCGCGATCGGCCGCGTCGTCGACGACTCGATCGTGGTCCTGGAGAACATCAAACGTCACCTCTCCTACGGCGAGCACAAACGCCGGGCGATCGAGAACGGCGTACGCGAGGTCGCGGGCGCGGTCACCGCCTCCACCCTCACCACCGTGGCGGTGTTCCTGCCGATCGCCTTCGTCGGCGGTTTCGTCGGCGAGCTGTTCGGCCCGTTCTCCATCACCGTCGCCGTCGCCCTGCTCGCCTCCCTGGTGGTGTCGCTGACCGTCGTACCGGCGCTGAGCTACTGGTTCCTGAAGCCGCCCAAGGACGGCGACCGGAACAAGGCGGAGGAGAAGGAGCGCCGCAGCCTGCTCCAGCGCGCCTACGTCCCGGTGATCCGCTTCGCCACCCGGCACCGGCTCTCGACGGTCGCCGCCGCGCTGGCGATCTTCATCGGCACTCTCGCCCTGATCCCCAGGCTGGAGACCAGCTTCATCGACAACGCGGGGCAGAACACGGTCAGCCTCACCCAGACCCTGCCCGTCGGCACGTCCCTGGCCGCGGCCGACGCGAAGGCCAAGCAGGTCGAAAAGGTGCTGACCGGCCTCGATGAGATCAAGTCGTACCAGGTCACTGTGGGAGGCGCGAGCGGCGTCGGATTCGGCGGCGGAGGCCGTGGCGGGGGCGGCGCAGGTACGGCCCGCGCCAGTTACTCGCTCACCCTGCACGAGGGCAGTGACACCGCGGCCGTGGAGAACGCCCTGCGCGACGAGCTGGGCAAGCTGCCCGACGCAGGCGAGATCAGCGTCGGCCAGTCCGGAGGGTTCGGCGGTGACGGGCTCGAGGTCCTGATCCACGCCAGTGAGCAGGACACGCTCGGCGACGCGGCGCGAGCCGTGCAGGAGACCATGTCGGCCATCCCCGGCGTCACCGAGGTGACCAGCGGCCTGGCCGACACCGCGCCGCGCATCGATGTCACCGTCGATCGCGAGGAGGCCGCCGAGCACGGCATGTCCGAGGTCGCCATCGGCCAGCTCGTCTCCCAGGCGTTCCGCGGCAGCACCGTCACCCAGCTCACCTTCGACGGCACCACCGCCGACGTCGTCGTGGACACCGGCGACGCGCCCGTCTCGCTCGGCGAGCTGCGCAAACTCGATCTGCCCGGAGACGTGGACCTCGCCGACGTCGCCGAGGTCAAGCAGGTGAACGGGCCCGTCTCGGTCACCCGTATCGACGGGGAACGCACCGTCACCGTCTCCGGCAAGAACACCGGCGGCAACCTCGGCGCCACCAGCACGGACCTGGAGAGCCGGCTCGCCAAGCTGACCCTGCCCGCCGGCGCCACCTACTCCATCGGCGGCGTCAGCGCCGACCAGAGCGAAGCGTTCGGCAGCCTCGGCCTGGCCCTGGTGGCGGCCATCGCGCTGGTGTTCTTCGTCATGGTCGCCACCTTCCGCAGCCTCATCCAGCCGCTGCTGCTGCTGGTGTCGATCCCGTTCGCCGCCACAGGGGCGATCGGCCTGCTGCTCATCACCGGCACCTCGCTCGGGCTGGCGGCGATGATCGGCCTGCTGATGCTCGTCGGCATCGTCGTCACCAACGCCATCGTGCTGCTCGACCTGATCAACCAGTACCGCCGCCAGGGGATGCCACTGGCCGAGGCGGTCGTGGAGGGCGGACGCAACCGGCTGCGTCCCATCCTGATGACCGCACTGGCCACGATCTTCGCCCTGCTGCCGATGGCCCTGGGCCTCACCGGCGGCGGCGGATTCATCTCCAAACCCCTGGCCATCGTCGTCATCGGCGGCCTGATCAGCTCCACGCTCCTCACCCTCATCCTGGTCCCGACCCTCTACACCATGGTCGAAACCCGGAAGGAGAAGATCCGCGCCGGACGCGCACCGCAACCCACGACCCCGGTCCTGGCCGAGAACCCCGCCGAACCGGTCCCCTCCGGCTGACCCCGGCGGACCTGCGCGCGACGCCTCGTCACCCCGGGCCTGAGCGGACGGCGAAGCCGGCCCGTCCCTCAGGCCCCTGCTACCACCGCGGCGCCCAGCCCCAGCAGGACGACGCCGGTGGCCACGCTGAGTCCCCGCAGGACGGTCGGCCGCGATACCAGGGCGCGCCCGCGGCCGACGGCCCAGGTGAGCACCATGTACCAGGAGGCGCTGACCAGCGCCCACAGGGCTCCCAGAGCGACGGTCGACAGGAACACCGGGCCATTCGCGGTCACGAACTGGGGCAGCACCGAGACGGCGAACACGCCCGCCTTGGGGTTGCCGAGGTTGGTGATCAGGCCGGTGAGATATCCGCCCGCGAAGCCAGTGCGCCCGCCCTCGCGGGGCGGGCGGGTGGCGGCGGTGGCGAGTGCGGTCCGTAGCGTCTTCACCCCGAGGATCATCAGCACGACGCCGCCGGCGATCCGGAGCACCGCGTACGCGGTAGGGCTGGTCAGCAGGACGGCGGACAGCCCGGCCGCGGCGGCCGTGGACCACAGCAGGAAGCCGCTGGCGTTGCCCGCGAGCGTGCCTCGGAGCGTACGCCGGCCGCCTTCCAGAACCTGCCGGATCATCAGGGCTTGACTCGCGCCTGGCAGCATCGCCAGCAGCAAGGTGGTGACGATGAAAACGGGCACATGCGTGGGCATGGGAAAGAACCCCTTCCGGGGATTGCGGCCGATGGATGTCCCATCAGGCTTCCCGTCCCGCGCCCCTTAGAGAAGTTAAAACAGGAGGGTGCAGCGTTAGGATTAGTGAATGCTGGTGGATCCGGGACAGCTGCGGCTCCTCGCGTTGATCGAGCGGCACGGCTCCTTGACGGCGGCGGCTCACGCACTCCAGCTCACGCCCGCGGCGATCACCCAGCAGGTGGTCAAGGCCGAGCGCGACTGGCAGGTGCCGCTGGTCATCCGTGGTCCTCGCGGGGCAACGCTCACCGCGGCCGGTGCGCTGCTCGCCTCCCACGGCCGAACCGTGGAGGAGGCATCGGACCGGGCCGAGGCCGAACTGGCCGCACTGCTCGGCCACCTCTCCCTCCGTCTGCGGATCGGGACGTTCCAGGCGGCTGCCCTGCACCTGCTGCCACCGGCCCTGACGGCGCTGCGCCACCGCCATCCGGACGCCGACGTCTCGGTCGTGGACGTGGTGTCCGGACGCGGAGCGGACGAGATCAGCGCAGGGCGCCTGGACGTGGCCATCGTCGCGTCCTGGGGCACGCCGCTCGCGCCGCCCCCACACGTACGGGCCCATCCGCTCCTGCTGGACCCGATGGTCATGGTGCTCCCCGATGACCATCCGCTGGCCACCGGGCAGCCCGCGGACAGCGAACTCCACCTGGAACAACTGCGCGACGAATCGTGGGTCTCCATCCTGGCCGGCCATGCCGCCCGCGGACAGTTCCACGACGCTGCCCGCGAGGCCGGATTCACTCCCACGGTGCGGTTCGAGACCGAGTCCTACGACGTCGCCCAGGCCCTCGTCGGCACCGGCATCGCGGTGGCCCTGGTCTCCCGCCTGGCCCTGACCCATGCGCCTGGCACCACCCATCGCGAGCTGGCCCACCCCAGGCCCTACCGCCAGCTCTACGCCGTGACCAAATCAGACGCCGGCCTCACACCACTCGCAGACCTGCTCATCGACCTCCTCCGTGATGTCGCCCACGACATCACCGCCACCTGGGAGGCTCCCCTGCAAGCACCACACGGAGCCTGAAAGCCCCCGGATCAGAAGCGCCGCCCCTGCCTACGTCGTGTGGTGCGTGTTTTCTCCCTTGAACGGGATACATCGGGCGTTCCGCATGGAAAATGCCTTGAAGGCAGAATGTCGGCCGGAAAAAGACTGTCTTGCCATCCTGGTACGGGTTGCGAGTGATCTGATCACCCCCTAGGGTTCTGACGCATGTTCCCGTGATCGGAAAACCTGAGGGTCAAGAGCCGTAAGAGAAATTATCCGCAGGTGAACGGCGCCGGCCCGGCCGACTATCGCATCCAGCCGGGATGGGCTCCGCGACAGCATTGAGACGGCTGATTGACCACGCATAACACGCGTGAAATTCCGTTCCGTTCGGAGGTTTGCAGTCTTTATGGCTTCGTACTATGAGCAGGTCGGCGCTTCGACCATTCGCGACGTGGTCGACCGCTTCTATGTGGTCGTGCTGGACGATGTCGATCTCAAGCCGTATTTCGACGGTGTCGACATGGCGCGGCTCAAGCGGCACATGGTGATGCTGCTGTGCTCCGTCCTTGGCGGCCCGGAGGTGTACGAAGGCCATGACCTGGGCGACGCCCACCGGGGCATGGGCGTCACCGGCGAGCACTACGAGAAGGTCGGCGGCATTCTGGTCACCGTGCTCCGGGAGGACTTCAACGCCGGCGACGATCTCGTCGAGCACGTCGCCACGGTCCTCGGTCAGGTGCGGGGGGCCATCGTGGAAAAGCCCGTAGGGGCAGCGGGATAAGTGGACACTCAAGCCCTGAAAGGCAGCTGGCAGCTGGTCGCCCAGTCGGGTGATCAGGTGCCGCTGTTCTTCTATTCCGCCTTATTCCTCATGTACCCGGAGACCCGCGGCCTGTTCCCGGCGTCCATGGCCACCCAGCGCGACCGGCTCGTCAACGCGCTGGGGCACGTCGTCAGCAACGTCGACCGGGTGAACGAGCTGGTGCCGTTCCTCCAGCAGCTCGGCCGCGACCACCGTAAGTTCTCCGTCGTCGCCCAGCATTACCCGGCTGTCGGGCAGGCGCTGCTCGCCACCCTGGAGCACTTCCTCGGCGACCGCTGGTCGCCGGCCCTGGCGCGCGACTGGACGGCGGCGTACGGACTGGTCGCGCAGGTGATGACCGATGCGGCGGAGGAGTCCTCGGCCACGACGCCGCCCTGGTGGGAAGGCGAGATCATCCTCCACGAGGCACGCGCCCCCGGCATCGCGGTCGTCCGCGCCCGCCTGAACTACCAGTATCCCTTCCAGGCCGGGCAGTCCGCCTCGATCTCGGTCGCGCTGCGGCCGAAACTCTGGCGCTTCTACTCCTTCGCCAACGCGCCCCGCCGCGACAACACCATCGACCTGCACGTACGCGTGGTCGACGGCGGCGCGGTCAGCACGGCCCTGGTGCACGGCGCGCAGCGCGGCGACATCCTGAAGATCGGCGCACCCGTGGGAGACCGGCTGACCCTCGGCCCGGACGCGGCCCGGGAACTCCTCCTCGTCGCCGGCGGCACGGGCCTGGGGCCCCTCAAAGCGCTCGTCGAGCAGGTGGCCTACGAAGGGCCGCCTCGTGCCGTCCGCCTCTTCGTCGGCGCCCGGACCTCCCGCGAGCTGTACGACCTGGAGGCGCTGTCCAAACTGGAGGCGGAAAACCCCTGGCTGAGTGTGGTGCCCGTCGTCTCCCGCGATGCCTTTTACCGCGGCGAGCACGGGTACGTGGTGGACGTCGCGCTGAAGGCCTGGCGCGACCAGGACGTCTTCGTCTGCGGCTCGGAGGAGATGGTCCAGGGCTCGGTCGCCCGGCTCCTGGACGCCGGCGTGCCGTCCGAGCAAATCCGCTTCGACGAGTTCACCGCTGCTGGAGGTAGAGAGTCGTGACGGAGACACCGTGGGCACAGCGCCCATCGAACGACCGCCAGCCCCTCACCCCGGATCGCGTACGGAACAAGGACTTCACCCGTACCAAGTTCGGGCACCGCGGATACAGCGAGGACGAGGTGCGGACCTTCCTGTATCGCATGGCCGACGACCTCGCGGCCGGCGACATGGAGAAGGCCGACCTCCGTGCCGAGGTGGAACGGCTGAAGAACTGGTACAAGGACCGCGGCACCGACGTCGACGCCCCGGGCGCGAATCGCGTGCGGCTCAACGTCGACGCGGTCAACCTGCTGTCCCGCGCCCAGCAGACGGCGGACGCTCAGATCGCCGAGGCTGAGGACTACGCCCGCCGGCTGGTGGGCCAGGCTCGCGAGCAGTACGAGCAGATCCTGCAGCAAGCACAGCAACGGGCGGAGGAGGCCGGCAACCAGGCGGTCCACGTCTACCGGTCGAGCGGTGGGCACCAGTCGGCCGAGGCCGAGGAGCTGGAGCGGCGGATCGCCTACCTGCGCACCTTCGCCGAGGTCACGCAGGTCCAGTTACGCGCGGTGCTCGAAGGGCTGACGAACGAGGTGAACAAACTCGGCACCCTGCCGGACACGAGCCGGCACGCCGCATACTCCTCGTTGGGACAGCCATAAACGCACACATTTGCGTCCAGCCTGGAGCCCACCAGGCCGGACGCTGGATTCAGCGGAACGACAGGCGGGCCGCCAGGCTCAGCGCCGCCACGACCCTGCGGATCGGCATCTTCGCCGCACTGGGCGTCGCGACCGCCGACGGTCTCTACGCGCTGATCGCCGTGTCGGCGGGCTCAGCGGGCACCCCCGTCATCCAACCGATCATGTCCCCCATGCGCTGGGCCTCGGCCCTGGTACTGATCGCACTGGCGGTCCGAGCCGCCGCCCGAGCCATCCGTCAGTACGGTACGACCCGGACGACGGCTCCGGCTCTCCCGGCCGGTGGTGGCGCGCTGCTCGGCCGAGCACTGACCGGCAGTCGTGGCCGGCTGGTCACGGCCGTGGCCTCAAGCACCGTCGTCTGCGCCCTCGCCCTCCACCTGCTCATCACGGCTCCATGAGCGACGAGGCTACGTCCGCGCGGCCCCGGCCTGGCTGCTCCACCAGCCCGGCGTCACCGGCCCTCGTACGCTGGAGCAGCTCGGCCGTTCGCTCCAAGCCCTCGACCTCCGCCTCGGCGCGAGCGAGCTGGCCCGCCTGGACGACAGCTTTCCCGGCCCCACCAGGCGTACGCCTGGTGGGGCCGGGCTCTGCAAGCTCCCTCATGGAGGGTCTCGTCAAGGAGGGAATCGCGCCCGGGGCCACGGCGTGGGCACTGGACGTGCCGAAAGGATCTTTCCGCTCCACAGGGGGCGCCGTTGACGGCACCCCCTGTGGAGCGGTGCTCAGCCGGTGTAGTCGGTGGTGTGGCCCTTGTTGTCGGGCCACAGGTATCTGCCGTGGTCGGCGGTGGTGTGCCGGGTGTTGAGGTCACCGGCACGGGCCTGGAGCAGGTTGCCGCGCCAGCTGGAGCCGGCGGCCTTGCCGCCCCAGATGCCGCCGTACAGGAAGCCGTACAGTTGCGGGAGCTCGGCCGAGAACACGTTGTCCGAGACCGTGATGTTCTTGGCGTTGTTGACCGTGCCGATGCTCAGGGCGTAGCCCCAGCCGGAGACGTAGTTGTCCTCGAAGGCGATGCCGGTGTACACGCCCTTGCCCTGCAGGGCCAGCCCGTTGGTGTTGCCGATGGAGGCGATGGTGTTGTTGC
>NZ_BAABDQ010000049.1:0-107909 GCF_039539705.1 Nonomuraea rosea
GTGGTCGGGGGGCGGGCGGGGAGGGGGAAGGTCACGAGGTGGCTCCTGGACGCGGCCCGGATGAGGCCGCGCGCACAGGCACGACCCCATCCGGGGTAGATCACTTGGTCACGGTGATGGCAGGGCTGGTGATCTTCTGGTGCTGGCTGTCCAGATGGACCACGTAGACGCCGCCCTTCTTCGCGAGGACCGGCACACGGACGGTCTCCTCGACCCGGCCCAGCTCATCGGCCTTCTCGTAGCCGATCAACGTGCCGTTCCCGCCGCCGCCACGCGCCGCGTCGTCCTGCTCGCGCCACCAGACGGCCACCCGCTCGCCCGGATCGTAGCCGTACGCCGAGACCTTGACCTGCTCCAGCCGCCGCACCGACGTCTTGTCGACGGTGACCTGCTCCCCGACCGTGTTCTCGGCGGTGCGGAGCTCGTTCACGGTCCGCTCGCCCTTGTCGTTCTTGCGGATGGTGAACCCGTCGTGGTGCTCGCCGTTGGCGTAGCGGGCCTCGAACGTGACGGTGTCCTTCGCCACGTCGATGAGCTGGTAGAGCTGCGTGTTCTCGCTGGTGCTGCGCACCTCGGCGCCGTTGCCCGTCCAGTTCTCGCCGCCGTTGAGCGCGTACATCTTGCCGCCGGAGACCGACACGACGTACGCGACGCCGTTGTGCACGGTCGCCGACTTGCGGGCCGCGACCTGGTTGCCGCGCCCGTACGAGTGGTCGTGTCCCTGGAGGACCAGGTCCACGCCGTACTTCTCGAAGAGCGGCGCCCACTGGGCCCGGACGTTCGGGTTGTTGCGGGTGCCGGTGGTGGAGTAGACGGGGTGGTGGAAGGTCACCACGGTCCACTTGTTCGGGTTGTCCTTCAGCAGACCTTCCAGCCAGGTGGTCTGCGCGGCCATCAGCGTGGCGTTGCTCTGGTGGTTGGTGTCCAGGCCGATGAACCGTACGCCCTGGTAGTCAAGGGTGTACGCGGTCTGCTTGAGCTCGGCGTTGCCGGGCCCGTTGTCCGGGTACGGGAACTGCGGCCGCCAGAAGGCGGACAGCCCGCCGCTGTACTCGTGGTTGCCCGGGATCGAGACGTTGTTGACCTGGCCGTCGATGAAGCCGCCGGCCTTGAACCACTGACCCCACTGCTCCTCACTGTTGGCGGAGTCGATGAGGTCGCCCGCGTTGACGATCGCCTTGGCCTGGGGCCGGTCGGCGAACGCCTGGCGGAACACGCGCGGCACCGCGGAGTCGAGGTAGTTCTGGGCGTCGCCGTAGTAGACGAACGAGAACGGCTCGAAGCCGGAGGCGGCCGTGGTGAAGTCGGTCCACGCGCTCCAGTTGGTGCCGTCGCCGACACGGTAGGTGTAGCGCGTGTTCGGCTTCAACCCGGTGAACTCGGCGGTGTGGTACGTCGAGGCGTACCCGAGCGTGGTGTTCACGGGGGTGCTCGCGATGGCCTTGACGCCGGTCACCGCGCCCGCGGCCGGGGCGACCTGGCCGAGCGCGCGCGGCGCCTCCAGGATCTCGGCCTGAGCGGTGTCCGCGGTCGCCTCGGCCCGCCACGACACCCGTTGGCTGGTGGCCGGCGTCGTGGTGGGGACGAGGATCACGCGGTCCGGGATGGGAGAGGGCTTGTGCACCTCAGCGGCGGGGTACACGGGCGGCGCCGCCGCGCCGACGGCCGCCGGGCCGAACGCGAAGCCGCCGATCAGCAGCACGCCGGCGCCGGCCACTGCGAGCTTCGCCTGCCGTGACCTGACCGGCCACGGCTTTCTGGGCTCATTCACTTCTGGTTCACTCCAGGAGAAGCGGACTCGTCCACCCGCGAGCGCGGGATGGACGCCAGCGCATTCACCCAGGCATCGCTGACGATCACCTGTCCCGGGGCTGTCCTGCGGATGAATTCATGATCGTCAATCTGGCGGCCACCAGGCGTTGGCCCGGCGTTTCCCCTGCCCCGTCTACGATCGGCCGCGGATCGCAGGTGAACGCGGAGGTGAACGAGTGGCGACGACCAGCCGCTGGGGGCTGCTGCCCGCCGTGGCCGCGCTCGGCACGCTGTTCGTGGTGCCGCCCGCGCAGCCCGTGGTCAAGACGGAGACCTTCATCACCGCCGAGACGACCGGGATCCTGCTGATCGAGGGCGGCGAGTGCTTCAGCGACCCGGAGTACTCGCCGGGGGCGGGCGAGCGGATCGTGCTCTACACGCCGTGCGCCGGCGGCGCGGACAACCAGTCGTACGGCTTCACCCACGCCCCGGACGGCCCGTACGACCGGGCGGCCCTGTCGGCGTTCGCCTGGAAGAGCTGCGGCGAGCGCTTCGCCGGGCTGTGGGGCGGCGGCGGGGACGGCCTGGAGCACTACCCGGTCATGCCGACCGCGGAGACCTGGGCCGACGGCGACCGGGACGTGATGTGCGTCGTCTACCGACCCACCGGCCGCCTCGCCGCCTCGGCCCTGCCCTGAGTCATCCGGCCACAGCACCGAAGCGATCGGCGAACGCGGCCCGGTTGACCGAGTCGGCCGAACGGTCCCAGACCGCGAAGACGACACGCTCGAACGCTCCGGAGAACGACGCGGTGAGATGCGCGTGGAACGCGTCGGCCACCTCACCGGGGTCGTTGCGGAACACCCCGCAGCCCCACGCCCCCAGCACCAGGTGACGGACGCCGTGGTGCGCGGCGACGGCCAGCACGCGTTCCGCGCGCTCGTGGAGCACGCGCCGGATCTCCTCCCGCGCGCCCGGGTCGCGGCGCAGCGCCTGCCCGGCGTTGGGCGCGGGACAGGTCAGGAACGAGACGAGGTACGGCTCCGCCAGCAGCCGGCCGTCGTCGCCGCGGTGGACCGGGACGCCGGGGGCCCAGATGACATAGTGGCTGTAGAGCAGGTCGGAGGAGGCGCGGTGGGCGGCGTAGTAGTCGGGCGCCCGCAGCAGGCAGGGATACAGCAGGGCGCTGCGGCAGAGGTCCTCCTCCTGGGCCTTGGCGCCGCCGGTGTAGCCGCCTCCGGGGTTGCGGGCGGAGGCGAAGTTGAGCACGGCGATTCCCTCGGCCCCCTCCAGGTGCAGCCGCCGTGCGGCCTGCATGCTGCCTTCCGCGGTCACCTCGAAAACGGTCCGGTGACCGGCCGGGGCGGGGACGGCGACGGGCTCGTCCGGCGGATGGCTCCTGGTGCCGGAGATCGCCGCCGCCAGCGCCGGGCCGACGGCGACAAGGGTGCCGTCCTCGGCCGTGTACGCCCCGTCGGCGGCGATCTGCGTGTTGACGTCCGCGATGTGCCGCAATCGTGTGCTCACGTGTCCGCATCGTAGGCCGTCATCGTCACTCCGTACGAACGGGTTTCAGGCCGCCGTGTCGCAGTACGGCCCCGGCGGCAGCCCGTCGCCGTAGAACGTCAGGCAGAACACGTCGCCGGAGACCAGCACCGCGCTCGGCTGGTAGGTGCCCTGCAAGGAGGCGGCCTCGGTGAAGACGGTCATGCTCCCGGAGGTGGGCTCCCCGTTGATCGTGGCGCTCGCCGACAGCGTGGGCGGCGGCGGCTTGATGGTGAAGACGAACTGGCCGTGGTCGAGCCCCCCGCACACCGGGGTCTCCGGGGCGCAGACCGGCACCGCCGCCTGGGCGGGCGGCCCCGCGGCGAGCAGGGCGAGGGGCGCTAACAGCCCGAGGGCGGTCCGGGCGATCGGCTTGACGTCGATGACGCACTCCCGTGGGTTCGCAAGTGACTCACGGGTTGTCCGTGGGTCATGGAGACAGTAACCCGATCAAGAGGCCGCGTCACCTGTCAGCGACCCGCGTTCCGCTCAGAGCCGGGGGCGGAGGCAGGGGTGGAGGCAGGGGTGGAGGCAGGGGTGGAGGCAGGAGCGGACGCGGGGGCCAGGCCGTGGCGGAAGGCGTACGTCACCGCCTGCGCCCGGTCGCGCACCCCCGCCTTGGCGAACAGGTTGTTGATGTGGCTCTTCACCGTCGCCTCCGAGATGTGCAACCGCCCGGCGATCTCGGCGTTCGAGCGGCCGTCGGCGATCAGGCCGAGCACCTCGACCTCACGCCGGGTCAGCCCGTCCGGCGGCCCATCGGTGGATGGGGCGCTCCCGGCCATGGCCTCGGCCAGCCGCCGCTGCACCTGCGGCGCGAAGTCGGCCTGCCCGCCGGCCACCACGCAGACGGCCCTGGCCAGGGATTCGGCGTCGGTGTCCTTCGTGAGATAGCCCCGGGCGCCGGCCCGCAGCGCGGCGAACACCGACTCGTCGTCGGAGTACGTCGACAACACCACGACCTCGGTCTTCGGGTGCCCGGCGCGGATCCGCCTGGTCGCCTCCACGCCGTCCAGCTTCGGCATCCGCAGGTCCATCAGCACCACGTCCGGCTCCAGCGCGGCCACCAGCGCGACCGCCGCCTCCCCGTCGGCCGCCGTGCCCACGACCTGGATGCCGGGCAGCAGTTCGAGCAGGAGCACGAGCCCCTCCCTGACCACCGTCTGGTCGTCCACGACCAGCACGCGCACGCTCACGCCGGCACCCGCAGCACCACGGCGAACCCCTTCGTCCCGGCCCCCGCCTTGAGCGATCCGCCGATGAGCTCGGCCCGCTCCCTCATCCCGACCAGCCCGTAGCCACCGCCGCCTGCCGTCTGGGCGGCGCCCCCGTAGCCGCCGTCGTCCTGCACTTCCAGCTCGCACCACTCCCCCACCCGCCGCAGCGTCAGCGTGACCGACGCGCCGGGCGCGTGCTTGCGTACGTTCGTCAGCGCCTCCTGCGCCGTGCGGGCGAGCGCCAGCCGCGCCTCGGCGGCCGGCGCGCCCAGCTCCGCCGCAACCGACAGGGCGCACCCCGCGCCCGTGGCCGCGCGGAACTCCGACGCCAGCCGCTCCAGCCGCTCGCGCAGCGGCAGGTCCTCGCCGCGCAGGGCGTCGAGCGCCCGGCGCGTCTCCTCCAGGCCCGTCCTGGCCAGCCCGACGGCCCGCTCCACCCGGTCCAGCGCCGCCGCCACGTCACCGGTGCCCTTCAGCAGCATCCGCGCCCCCTCCAGGTAGACGATCTGCGCCGACTGGGAGTGCGCGAGGATGTCGTGGACCTCGCGGGCCAGCCGCGCCCGCTCCGACAGCACCGCCTCGCGCGCCCGCGCCTCGGCGAGCTCCGCCGCCTGCCGCTTCGTCGAGGACAGATACGCGACGAGGAACGCGAACACCGACGTGTAGGCCACCCCCGCCGTCAGCCCGAACGTGGTGCCCAGATCCAGCCCCACCGCGTACGACACGAGTGGCAGCGCCACGACGCAGAGCGTGGTGATCGCCATCGTGACGCGCGGCCGGCACCGGAACGGCGCCGCGTACACCACCACGAAACAGGAGGACAGCCCGGTGTACGGCTCGATGGCGTGCAGGGCGAGCCCGCCGCACAGCCCGAGCAGCAGCAGCCAGGCGGCCCGCCCGGGCCTCCGCTCGGCCAGGCCCCCCAGGCAGCCGCCGAGGGCGGCCACCGCGGCCAGCAGCCCGAGCGCGATCTGCCCGGCCCCCGAACGGGTGACGACGACGATGATCGGCCCGTAGGCGAGATAGGCCACCAGCAAGGCGATCAGCGTGCCGCGAACCGGCCCGCGGCGGAAGAAGGCCACCCGCACACGGTATGCCACCACATGCGAACCACCCATCCCCCCGTGGGTGGAGCACGGGTGGAACTCTGGGCTCAACCCGTGCTCCCATGCGCGGACGGCCGCCGCTCCCGCACGCTCTAGCCATGACAGCAATCAGCGTCAGTCACGTGAGCAAGTCGTTCGGCAGGGTGCGCGCGGTCGACGACCTGTCGTTCGACGTCCCCGCCGGCGCCGTCACCGCCTTCCTCGGCCCGAACGGCGCCGGGAAGACCACGACCCTGCGCATGATCCTCGGGCTGGTCGCGCCCACGTCGGGCGAGACGGCGGTCGCGGGCGTGCCCTACCGCGACCTCGACCGGCCGCTCGAACACGTCGGCGCGGTCCTGGAGGCCACGGCCTTCCATCCGGGGCTCAGCGCGTACCAGCATCTGGAGGCGATGCGCGTCGCCGCGGGCCTGGGCTCCGAGCGCGTCGGGCAGGTGCTGGCGGACGTCGATCTCGGCACGGCCGCGCACCGGCGGATCGGCGGGTTCTCGCTCGGCATGCGCCAGCGGCTCGCCCTGGCCACCGCCCTGCTGGGGCGGCCGCACACGCTCGTCCTGGACGAGCCGGCCAACGGCCTCGATCCGACCGGGATGCGGTGGCTGCGCGGGTTCCTGCGCGGCTACGCCCTCGACGGCAACTCCGTGCTGGTCTCCACCCACGTGCTGACCGAGATCCAGCAGATCGCCGACCACGTCGTCATCATCTCCGGGGGGCGGCTGCGGTGGAGCGGGCCCTTCGACGGCGACCGTGCCCTGGAGGAGCTCTACCTGGAGGTGGCAGGATGAACCGGCTCATCCGCGGCGAGCTGATCAAGGCCCGGTCCAGCCGGGCGACCTGGGCGCTGGCCGCCGTCGCACCGGCGTTCTGCGTGCTGTGGGTGGTGCTGCAGGCGCTGCTGCCGGCCCCTTCCGACGCCCTCCGCCTGGCCGGCGTCTACAACATGGCGCAGCAGGCCTACCTGTTCACGCTGATCATCGGCATCCTGGGGATGACGGGCGAGTACCGCCATCAGACGATCACCTGGGCCTTCCTCCTCACGCCGCGCAGGGGCGCCGTGATGACCGCGAAGCTGGCCGCGTACGGGCTGGTCGGGCTGGCCGTGGCCGCCGTGTCGGCGCTGGTGACGCTCGTCGCCGGAGTCGTGGCGCTGAGCCTGGCCGGGCATGCCGCGCTGAGCCCGGACGTGCCGGTGATCCTCCTGGGCGCCATGCTCAGCACCGCGATCTACGCGCCCATGGGCGTCGCGCTGGCCGTGCTGGTCAGGAACCAGGTGGCGGCCGTCATCCTGGCCGTCCTGCTGTTCACCTACGGTGACTCGGCCCTGGCCTGGCTGATCCCGGACGTCTTCGCCTGGCTGCCCAGCGGCGCCGCCAGAGCGCTCGGAGGCATGCGGGCGGAGGGCGGCGCGCTGCTGCCCGCCTGGGGCGGCGCACTGCTCTTCACCGGGTACGTGGCCGCCATCGCGCTGGTGGCCCGGCTCGTCACCCTGCGGCGGGACGTCACCTGAGATCCGGCCGGTCAATCTGCGGATTCTCGTGATCGCGCACGGGTAGGGCATGCTAAATATCTTCAAGCCCCCGCTCATGCCATCACGATGAATGCCGAAGCCACCGAAATCCGCCTCCGACAAGGGATTCGCGCGCTCGGCCTTGATCGCGCAAAGCAATGGCGTGACTACTTTTCGTCAATCGAAGGTTGTGAGACTAGTCGAAACGCCTATCGGAGGTGCCCGATGCCTTACTTGACCAAGCTCGCCGACGTCGCCCGCCGCACCGGCCACCCCGTGACAGAAGTCGCGGGGTGGCAGTCCCGCGGTCACGGCCCGCAGCCCGAGGTGCAGGGAATCGTCTGTCACCACACGGCGGGGCCGCCGGGCGGCGGCGACTACCCCTCGCTCGCGGTCGTGCGCGACGGCCGGCCGGGGCTCGACGGGCCGCTGTCACAGTTCGGGCTGGGCAGATCGGGCCGGATCTACGTCGTGGCCGCCGGCCGCTGCTGGCACAACGCCCCCTCGACCTCGTCGCTGCACGACAACTCCAGCTCGCTCGGCATCGAGGCCGAGAACAACGGCAGCCAGCCCTGGCCCGAGATCCAGCTCGACGCCTACCGCAAGCTGTGCGCGGAGCTCTGCCGCGAGTTCGGCCTGCCCGCCTCGCGCGTCAAGGCGCACCGCGAGGTCAACACCGCCAAGCCCGACCCCCACTCGATCAACATGAACGACTTCAGGGCGGCCGTCGCCGCCCTGATCACGGGCGGTCCCGGGCCGTCCTGGACGGAGGAGATCGTGAAGGACCTGCCGATGATCCGCCTCGGTGACGACAACTACGACGTCAAGACCGTCAGAGGCTGCCTGTTCGCGCGCGGTCACGTGCCGCCGGCCGCCTACGCGGGCACCACGGCCGGTCTGGAGGAGTGGCTGAAGTCCACGAGCTGCGACCCCGGCCTCATCGAGCTCGTCCGCGGGTTCCAGCGGGCCGAGGGCATCAGTGAGGACGGGGTCGTCGGGCCGGGCACCTGGCCGTCGCTCCTGCGCGTCTAGCCGCGGCGGGCGGCGGCTGGCCCCTGGCCTCAGGGCAGCAGGGTCCTGGCCGCCGCCAGCCGGCCCTCGTGGAAGCCCTCCACGCGGATCACCTGGGCGTCGGCGAGCCCGGGGACGGGCAGCGTGAGATCTTCCCGCGTCAGGTCCGCCGTCAGCCGCGGCCGGCCGTCCAGATAGACGTCGGCCCGGTCGAGGAGGCTCGTGCGCAGCGTCAGCTCCAGCTCGCCGGCCGCGCCGCCGAGTTCCACGTCCAGGCGGCGCACCGGCAGCCCGGAGAGCAGCCGCCCGGCGCGCTGGAGCAGGTCCGCGTTGTCCTGGAGCAGGTCGGCGCGGGTCATGCGGTGGCGGTGGTCCGGCACCACGCCGAGGTCCTCGACGGGCGTGCCCGCGAGGTCCCGCACGCGTACGGTGCGCCGGATCGCCACCCGCATGCTCGCCTCCCCCGGCAGCGGCAGGTAGGGGCTGCCCGCGGCCGGCTCGGGCAGCTCCAGGAGGAGCTTGAGCAGGTCGTGGGTCCACACGTTGGCGCCGCCCGCGCCGGTGTTGTCGTCCACCCCGATGACGGGCCCGATCTTGTGGTCCTGGAACCCGGCGGCGAAGATGTCCGTCGCCGAATAGCAGCGCGCGTCGGTGATGAGCGCGACCGGGCCGTGATAGCGCTGGCCGATGGCGTTGGCCCCGTCGGCCGGGGTGATCGGGAAGCCGCCCGAGTAGACGGCGCCGGTCTCCAGCGCCTGCTGCATCGAGCGGCACCAGGGGCCGAGGTCGATCTGGCCGGTCGGGTTCTGCTCGTGCTGGGCGCAGATCCGGCCGTTCAGCGGCGTCGTGATGAACTGCGCGGGCTCGGGGGTGATGACGTTCGGCGTGAGCGTCTGCAGCAGGAACTCGCTGGCGAAGATGTGCCCGCCGCCGTTGCCGCGCACGTCCAGGATGAGCCCGTTCTGCGGCAGGAGCCCGGCGAGCCGGACGAACTCGGCCACGAACCCGTCGGGGTCGTTGACGTTGAAGGTGAACACGCGCAGGTGGCCGAACGTGCCCGACGCCGTCACCACGCTCCTGGCCCGGAACATGCCCGGCATGGACGTCGGGACCTCCGCGCCCGGCGCGGCGGGCTCGGTCGTCAGGCCCGGCACGTCCGCCGTCTCCTGCGCCGTGATCGCCTGCGGCACGTAGAGCATCTTGATCGCCCGGCCGATCTCGTCCGTGCCCAGGTCGAGCCCCTGCGCCACGGCGGCGATGCTGACCTCGTCGGCGTTGACGAAGGGCGGCAGGTTGCCGGTGATGCGCCACTTCTCGCGCAGCTCCTGCGTGATCCCGTGGGCGTCGGCGTAGGTGAGGACGATCCACTCCTCGTCGGGCGGCACGTGGATGCGCAGCGGCCTGATGGTCAGCGCCTGCAGCCCGCGCGAGTGACTCGCGGCCGGGTTGCTGCCCGCAAAGCGGG
This sequence comes from Nonomuraea rosea, assembly GCF_039539705.1. Classification (NCBI taxonomy): domain Bacteria; kingdom Bacillati; phylum Actinomycetota; class Actinomycetes; order Streptosporangiales; family Streptosporangiaceae; genus Nonomuraea; species Nonomuraea rosea. The sequence continues at coordinate 9,604 of NZ_BAABDQ010000049.1, forward strand.
CCGCGCTGATGTCCACCGCCCGGTCGATCGGGATCCCGTTCCAGTGGGTCACCTCTGCCCCGGTCCCGAACGGCGGCGCGGAGTAGCCCTCCACGACCTTGGTCACCAGGTAGTGGCGCTCGTCGCCGTCGTAGTACTCCTCGATCTGGAACGGCAGGTAGGCGATCTTTCCGGAGAACGGCAGCGGCAGCAGGTAGTTGGTGTGCAGGTCGCGTACCGAATGGAAGATCGCCGACAGCTCCGCGTGGAAGCGCCATTCCGGGTCCATCGTCGTGTCGGTCTGCCGGGTGAGCCGCAGGCCCAGCAGCCGCAGCCGCTGAACGGGGCTCACCGCGTGCATCGCGACCTTCAGCGGCAGGTGCACGTAGTTCTGCTCGATGAGCACCAGCGCCTGCTGGACCAGTGTCCGCCGGTCCGCGAGCGTCAGCGTGCCCGCCGTACGCAGGAAGTCCTGGAGCTCAACCGCATCGGCGAGTCGTTTCGCCATCCACCCTGATTGCTCGGTCATCTCTGCAACGTGGCACGCCGCGGGCGGGCGCGCGTCCGTGACCGACCTAGGAGTTTCCCTAGGACGCGCGAACCCCCCGCCCGGAACGTTCCGGGCGGGGGGTTCGCCGGCGGTTACCAGGCGCCCTTGTGCAGCTGGCCGCGCACCGCGCCGCCGGGGAACTCACCGGTGTGCAGGTTGGTGTACCAGCCCTTCGGGTTGTTCTTGATGCCCTTGGCGACCTTGGGGGCGGCGGTGCCGGTGCCGGCGACGCCGTTGATCCCGGCGGGCAGCCCGCTCTTGGCGGCGAAGAAGTCCACCACGACCGGGCCGTTCTTGCCCTTCACGCCACGGTGGACGTGGCCGTTGGTCGGCGCGGCGATGCCTCTCCACGCGGTGGCGAAGTGCACGCGGGTGCCCTGCACCCACACGAGCCACGCGGCGCGGCCGTCCTTGTCGCCGACCTTCGTACCCGGCGCGGGGACCTCCTGCCGGCCGTCGGCCACCGCGGTGAGCGTGGTGCCCGCGCCGTGCGCCAGCACCTCCTCCAGCGCCACCGGGCGGATGCGGTGCAGCTGCGCGCGTACGGCTCCGCCGGGGAACTCGCCGGTGTGCAGGTTGGCGTACCAGCCCTTGGGGTTGTTCTTGATCCGGGCGAGCAGCCCGGCGTCCTTGACGGCGACGCTGCCCTTGACGGCGCTGAGCCCCGCGGGCAGTGCCGCCCCGAAGAACGGGATCTTGACGTCGCCGTTCTTGCCGGCCTTGCCCTGGTGGATGTGGAACGCGGTCGGCGCGGCCACCTTCTGCCAGCGGATGGCGTAGTCGACCTGCCGGCCATGGATCCGGAACACCGCGACGGCGCTGCCGTTCCCGTCACCGGCTTTCGCACCGGGGGCGGGCACTTCGTTCTCGCCCAGCAGCGTGGCGGCCAGATAGACGGTGCCGCCGGACTCCGCGGCCGCCTGCGCCCCGGCCGGGGCGAGGGAGGCGGCGATCAGTCCGGCGGCGATCGCGAGGCCGGGGACGGTGAGGATGCGCTTGGTCATGACGGAACCCTTCAGTTGCCTCGAAGGTGAGGCGGACAGCGGTTGGATGCCCGGTTGTACGGGGCGGCCCATCCGCTGGGTTCAATCACTGAGTGTGCACAATTACGTACTCCCCGGCCTTGGGGTGATCAGGCGACGAGGTCGGCGAGGCGGTCCACCTGGCCGGCGTCGCGGCCGTAGCAGTAGAGCATCACCTCGTCCGCGCCCAGGTCGGCGAAGCGGGCGATCGTGTCCTTGATCTCCCCCGCGCCGGTGAGCAGCCCGTCGGCCATGAAACGGGGCTGCCCGGTGAACGCGTAGTAGTCGCCGATGGCGGTCCTGGCCTCGTCGGCGACCTCGTCCGGGCCGAGCGCCACGTTGACCTGGGCGACGATGCGGGGTGAGCCGGCGCGGCCGTGCTCGGCCCAGAGCGTGCGCACGGTGTCGAAGAGCCCGCCGGCCCAGCTCGGCGCGGCGGCGGCCAGGAACCCGTCGCCCCAGCGGGCCACGCGGTCGAGTGCCGGGCGCTTGAAGCCGCCGAACAGCAGCTCGGGGCCGCCGGGGCGGGCGGGGGCGGGGCCGATGGGACCGGCCTCGCCGCTGAGCGGCGCGCCGGACCACAGGCGGCGCAGCACGGGCAGCTGCTCGTCGAGGCGGCGGCCCCGGGTACGCAGGTCCGTGCCGGCGGCGGCGTGGTCGTCGAGCCGCCCGCCGACGCCGACTCCCAGCACCAGGCGGCCGCCGGACATGCGGTCGAGCGTGGCGGTCTGCTTGGCCAGCAGCGCGGTCTCGCGGAGCGGGGCGAGCAGCACCTCGGTCTGGAGGCGTACGCGGGTGGTGGCGCCGGCGAGCACGGCGAGGGCCACGAGCGGTTCGGGGTTGTCGTAGACGAGCCGGTCCAGCAGGCCGAGCGTGCTGAAGGGACCGGCGTCGGCGCGACGGGCCCAGTCGATCAGGACTGCGGGGTCGGCGATGGGCAGGCCGAGGCCAACGTTCATGGGAAACTTCCTCCGGGCAGGGGCGTACAACAGGTGCCGCCCCTCCATCACCTCGTCATCGCGAGGCGGGGACTCCCATGCTGCGGCTTCGGTCCAGGGAGTGCCGGTTCAGAGTGCTCCCACCTTACCGGTCTTGGGTCGATGCCGAGGCCAATGGTCAAGAGATCGGGCCACCGGCGCACCCGGCCGACCGTAGCCGGATCGCGACGGTGACGACACGGTGCCGCCCTTCAGCTGCCCGTACACCGTCGGCAAACATGTGAACGGAATTTCCGCGGGCGCCCGCCGGCGACCGGCCCCAAGTCACCACTCGCCATGACTCAAAGTGCGAGTGGTGACTTGGCAAGGAAGCCATTTCGACTGCGCGCGGTTCCCGCACCGATCAGACTTCAGGGCTCACCGTGATACACGATGAACAATGGTGATGGCTCAGTGCCCAGGACCCTTGCGGTTGAGACTACTGACCGCTCAGGACGCCGCCCAGAAGTACCAGCCCTGGTCATCGAAGCAGGGATGGGTCTGTGTCCCACCTGCCTGCACACCGTTCCTCCAGTATTCGCAAATTCCCTTGGTGGAGTAGGGGCCGTACCAGTGACCCGCCGTTTCCTTGGCCTGTGCGGGACTGACGGAGAGCAGTAGAGCCGCGAGGCCGCCGATCGCGGTAATGGCAATGGTTCCGGTGACGTTTCGCTTCATTTCTCCGCTTTCTTTTCGTCGCCATACGGCCGACCGCCAATTCGGTTTCACGCGATTGCAGGCAGACGTATGTCCGGAGGTGCCGACAATTGTCGGCACCCGTGTGTCATTCACGCTAATGTCCATGAAGGCTCGGCACCAGGTAAATCAGCAGGACATTCACCGGGCATTTCGCCACCGCCTGGTGGTGCGCACCCCCCGCGAGATCCGCACCGCGGCCGGTGCGATCGAGGTCAAAGCTCTGCGGTCAACGACAAGCGCATCGACGGGCGAGCCGGCGGTTCTCCGCGGCGATCCTGCCGGCCTGGGTGCGTGTGGCGGCAGCCCGCGAGCTGTCCGAGGAGCCGGGCGCCGGCGTCCCGGTGCGTTTCATGGTCACGTTCCTGTGCCGGGAGGGGGTCAGCCCTGTCTGGTCCGGGGTGCACGAGGCCATGATCACTGAGCCCGAACTGCGGGAGGTCGTTGATCGATGGCCTTTCGTTCCCGGTGGGCAAGAGGCATTGCGCCGATATCTGGCATTCGGGAACGAGGGCGGGCCGTCTGCGGTCGCTGCCGGATTCGCGAGCGAGGCTGCGGTGGTGTCCAAGCCTGTCCTGACGGCACCGAGGCGTGCGGGTCGGCCGACCGTGGGCGCCTTCCGTTCGGGGGGAAGTCGGCAGGGGTCATTGCGGAGCTCCTCGGTGGGGTGAGTCCACCCTCTCCGCTGGGGAGCGGTCAGCGGGACGTGAGGGCCGTTTCGGACTCGACGCGGGTGAGTTTTTCGGGGTTGCGGACGTAGTAGAGGCCGGTGACGCGGGCGTCTTCCACGCGGAAGGCCAGCACGCCGTCGATCACGCCGTCCAGGCGCAGGATGAGCCCGGGGTTGCCGTTGACCATCGTGGGCTCACTGGTGAAGGTGCCGCCGGCCTTGTCGAGACTGCCGGCCATGTAACGGAGCACCTTGCCGGCGCCGGCGACCGGCCGCGGGGCCGCCAGCTTGAGGCCGCCGCCGTCGCTGACGAAGACGACGTCCGGAGCGAGTACGTCGAGCAGCCCCTGCAGGTCTCCGGTCATGAGCGCGGTCTGGAACGAATGCAGCGCCGCCCGGGCTTCGTCCGGGGAAGCCGGTGTACGCGGCCGGCGGGCGTCGACGTGCCGGCGGGCGCGGTAGGCGAGCTGGCGTGCGGCGGCGGGGCTCCTGCCGATCGCGGCCGCGATGTCGTCGTAGCCGATGTCGAAGACCTCGCGCAGCACGAAGACGGCGCGTTCGGTGGGTGAGAGGGTTTCGAGGATGAACATGAGTGCCAGCGACAGGTTCTCGGACAGTTCGACGTCCTCGGCCACGTCCGGCGCGGTGAGCAGGGGCTCGGGCAGCCAGGGGCCGACGTAAGCCTCCTTGCGCCGTTTGAGGGTGCGCAGCCGGTTGAGTGCCTGCCGGGTCGTGATCCGCACCAGGTAGGCGCGCTGGTCCTGCACCTGCGCCAGGTCGATCTTGACCCACCGCAGCCAGGCCTCCTGGAGGACGTCCTCGGCGTCCGCCGCCGATCCGAGCATCTCGTAGGCGACGGTGAACAGCAGGTCGCGGTGGGCGACGAAGGCCTCGGTCGCGGGGCCGGTGACGCGGTCGTTCATGTCGTACGTTTCACTCTCTCGCGATCGGCCCCACATGCCGGAAGCAGGCCGTGGAGATGTACCCGGTGCGACGGGGTTGCCGACGGCAGCCTGCCTACGGATCAGGCCAAGAAGGAGGGGACCTGGCAGCTAGCGCGTGCTGGGCGGCGTCGTGCGGTGGTGCGGCTGAGGGGGTTCCAGGCGGGCGGTGCCGTCTCCGTGGGATGCGCGGGCACTCGCCTTGCGTGCCCCGGACGCCAGCTGGTCGAGGGGGAACCGGCAGGCGAACTCCTTGACCCTGGCGCCGAGCCGTCCGCTGAGGTGGAGCGCGTTCACCCTGTCGTCCAGGTAGGAGAACTGGGTGACGCCCTCGTTGCGACCGAGACTGACGCACTGCCCGGCGAACAGCAGCCGGACGGGAGCGGGTGTTCTCCCCGCGATCCGGCGCAGGATCGTGGCCGCGGCCCCCGCGCCCAGTTGCACGGCGGCCTGGCAGCTCATCCGAAAGGGCCGGTCCTTCATCGCCGCCGCGTCCCCGGCGGCGACGATGCGCACGTCGTCCACACTGGTCAGCGTCGCGTCGGTGAGCAGGCGGCCTTCGGTGTCGGTGCGCAGCCCGCTACGGGCGGCCAAGTCCGGGACACGAAATCCCGCCGTCCAGATCGTCACCGCGCTGGGCAGCTCGCGGCCGTCGCCGAGCCGTACGGTGTCGCGTGTCACTGCCGTCACCCGCGCGCGGGGACCTTCGAGGACGGTCACACCCAGCTCGGCGAGCCGGCGGGCGACCGGGTGGCGGCCCCGGGCATGCAGGTAGGGGCCGAGCACGCTGCCGCACACCAGGGTGACCTGGCGGCCCAGCTCCGCCAGCTCGGCGGCGGTCTCGATGCCGGTCGGGCCGGCTCCGACCACGGTCACCGCAGCCGTCGCGGGCGTCGCGGCCAGCGCCGACCGCAGCCGTCGCGCCCCCTCGAGGTCCGACACCGAATGAGCGAACTCCGCCGCTCCGGGCACGCCGGGATCGGCGGCGCCACTGCCCACCGCGTAGATGAGGTAGTCGTAGGCGAGCGTGCCGCCGCCCGCCAGCGACACCCGGCGCTCGGCGGCGTCGATCCGGGTCGCGGCGTCGACCACCAGCCGGACGTTCCCGCCCAGAACCTCCCCGAAGCCCTCGACCGCGTCATCGGAGCCGGTCGCGAGCTGGTGCAGGCGAATCCGCTCGACGAAGTCGGGACGTCGATTGACCAGGGTCACCGACACGCCCTCGCGCCGGGCCAGGCGATTGGCCGCCATCACGCCCCCGTACCCGCCGCCGACCACGACCACCTCGACGTTTCCGTGCATCATGTCTCCCTTGTGCTGTGGACTCGGCATTGAGACACCAGCCGCGCATCCGGCGTAACGGGCCGCGGATGAGACGTAGCGCACATCGGACGCGGCGGGAACGCCATCTGCCCGCCGGCCGCACGATCGGTGCTGTCCGCCGGCGTCGCGCTGAGCACCGTGGCGTTCCCCCTGGCCGCCTCGGCTCCGAGGGCGCATTCGACTTCTGCGTGCCAGGGTCGGAATCTTCGCCCAGCCGGACGGCGGCTCCGCGCTCGTGCTGCTGGGCGTGACGGGCACGGTGTTCGACGACGATCAGGCGCACGCGCTGGTGCGGCACCTGATGGACCGGCTGCCGCCGGGAAGCTTCCTGGTGTTCGAGGACGGCACGAACACCGTCAAGCCCGACGCCGCCGATGCCGAGCGGCTCCGGGACGAGGGCGAGGTGTACTCGTGCCGGCTGCGGACGCCGGCGGAGATCACGCGGTTGTTCGACGGGCTGGAGCTGGTGGACCCGGGTGTCGTGCCGGTCTCCCGGTGGCGGCTGGAGTCGGCGGTGTTCGGGGTGCCGGACGAGGTGGACGCGTTCTGCGGGGTCGCGCGCAAGCCGTGACGGTCAGAGCGCGTCGATGGCCTGGCGCAGGATCGCGGGGGTCGCCGCCGCGGGCTCGGCGCAGACGCCGAGCTCGTCCATCAGCTGCTGGTACGGCAGCACGTCCGACGTCTTCGTGACGTAGGCGGCGCCGGTGAGCTGTTCGAGGTAGACGACGTCGGGCAGCTCGGACTGGGCGAAGCGCAGGATCGTGACGGGGCCGGCGCCGCCGATCGTGCTCCCCGACTCGAACGGGACCACCTGCACGGTGATGTGGGCCGCCGCGGCCATCCGGTCGAGGTGCTCCAGCTGGGCGCGCATGATCTCGCGGCTGCCGACGCGGCGGTGGAGCACGGCCTCGTCGAGCACGGCCCAGAGTTTGCGTGAGGCGGGCGGCGCGAGGATCTGCTGGCGGCGCATGCGTACGTCGAGGCGGCGCTCCTGCTGCGCGACCGGATCGCCTTTGCGGCCCTGGGCGATGACGGCGCGGGCGTAGTCCTCGGTCTGGAGCAGGCTGGGAACGAGGTGGATCTCGTGGGTGCGGATGAGGGCCGCGTCCTGCTCAAGGCCTAGATAGGCCTCGAACCAGTCGGGCACGGCGTCGCGGTAGTCCTGCCACCAGGTGGGGGCGTTGGCCTGCGCGGCCAGGGCGAGCACGGCCTGGCGCTCGGCCTCGTCGGCGACGCCGTACAGGGTGAGGAGGTCGGCGACGTCGCGCGGCTTGAAGCTGGTGCGCCCGCCCTCCATCCGGCCGATCTTGGAGTGTGAGCCGCGGATGGCGTATCCGGCGTCTTCGCGGCTGATCCCGCGGGCTTCGCGCAGGCGGCGCAGCTGCGCGCCGACCAGGAGCCGCAGGGCGGTCGGCCCGGACTGAACGGCATCGCTGCCGGAGGTTTCGGCCAGGTCGCCCCTACCGTGAGCAGTCGGCATCTATGTTCCTTGATCGGCAATTTTCGCGGTCCGGCCGTAAAACCATATTGCCACTCCGGCTTACTCCGAGGTCACTTTTTCCGGGGCGAGGCAAAACGCATAGCCATTCACATGGGTGCGATGGATTCACTGGTGCCGCTCTGGTCACATGCGGCCGGGCGTTGCGGGTCGGCATTTATGGGCCATTGTCCGGTTCGCGATCTCTCGTGCAATACGGAGCAGGCTGCACACCGCAACGGAACGTGATCGTCGCCCGGGGGAAACTGGACGACCGTGGCGGAAGCGGCTTGTGAGCACCGTTGTGGCGCGTACCCTGTGACCTTGATCAATCACTCTGAGTGACGAAGTGCGGTGCTTGATGGGCGATGAGTTCGGGGCGGGCCTGCCGCGCCGGAGGTGGCGTGGTGTGCTCCGGCAGTGGTGGGGCGGGCTGCGGCGGCGGGGGCTTGTTGCGGCGTTGTCCGTGCTGGTCGTGATCGCCACGGCGGGGGCCGGCGCGGCGTGGTGGCGGAGCGAGCAGGCGAGCGCCGCCCGCGTGACCGCGCTCGCGCAGCGCGCCGCCGGCGAGGTGGGCGAGCTGCGGGCGACGAACCCGGCGCTGGCCATGCAGGTGGCGGTGGCCGCGCATCGCCTGGCCGACACCCCCCGTACGCGCAGCGCGGTGCTCGGCTCGGCTCCCCCGTACGTCACGTACCTGCGCTCGTCCGGCGACCGGGTGCGCATGATCGCCTACAGCCCGGACGACGCGGTGCTGGCCACCGGCTCCGACGACGGCGTGATCCAGCTCTGGGACGCCACCGATCCCCGCCGCCGAACGCCCCTGAGCGACCTGCCCCGCACCGGCGCCCCGGTCACCGCGCTCGCCTTCCGCCCGCCCGGCGGGGACCGGGTCCTGCTCGCCGCCACGGGGCGCGGGACCGAGCTGTGGAACGTCGTGAACGCCGCCCGCCCCCGCCGCATGGCGGTGCTGCCCGGCGCGGCGACGGCGGCGTTCGCGCCGGACGGCCGCGCCCTGCTCGCGGCCGACGCCGACGGGACCATCCGGCGCTGGAGCATCGCCGGCAAGCCCGTCCAGCTGGGCGCGGTGCCCGCCGCCGCCCCGGTGACCGGCCTCGCCGTCGGCGGCGGCACGGTGGTCACGGGCCACACCGACGGCGCCGTACGCCTATGGGACGCCGACCACCTCACCGGCTCCCCCAGCCACACCACCACCAGCACCACGCACGCCGCCCACACCGGCCACCACACCGGCTCCCCGGGCCGCAGCACCACCGACACTGTCGGCTCCGGCCAACGCGCCGACTCCCCAGGTCGCACCATCACCGATGCTGTCCGCTCCTCCGGCCGTCCCGCCGGCGTCGCCGGGCACCAGGCAGCTCCCGGCCACACAGCCGCCGGTCGGCGGCCCGCATCGCCCGTCCGCTATGCCGGTCCTGCCGGCCATCACGGCAGCTCACCCGGCCGTCGTGGGTCACCCGCCGACCAGCGTGGCGCTCCCGCTGACACCGTCGCGACCGGGCTCGGTGGTGGTCCCGCGGCGGTCGCGGTCAGTCCCGACGGGCGTTCGGTGGCTTATGCGGGTGAGGACGGGGGCGCCTGGCTCTGCCGGGTGGGCGGCTCGCGGCGCTGCGGCACGCCCGGCCGGTACGGGAGGCCGGACGAGGTCGTTCGCGGCCTGGCGTTCAGCCCGGACGGCAGCAGGCTGGCCACCGGCGGGGATGACAGGACGGTCCGGCTGTGGGACGTGGGCACGCGTGCGGAGATCGCCGCGTTCCGGCACCCCGGCGGCATCTTCAGCCTCGCGTTCGCCTCGGACGGTCAGGCGCTGGCGGCCGGGTCCGCGGCCGGCGGCTTCCATCAGTGGCACCGCCCGATCCACGACCGGGACCTGACGGCCGGGCTGGCGCTGAGCCCCGATCGCAGCCTGCTGGCCACTACGGGGGCGCGCGGCGGCCAGCTCTGGGACGTACGCGATCCGTGGCGCAGGCTCCTCCTCGCCCGCTGGACCGCGCCGCCGGCCTCCCGCCTGGCCATGAGCGGCGACGCGCGCCGTCTGGCCACCGTTCAGGACGGGAACGCCGTCACCGTGTGGGACATCGCCGACCGGTCCAGGCCCGCCCTGCACGCCAGGCTGCCGAAGCGCGGCCTGGTCAGCGCCGCGCTCAGCCGCGATGGCGCGACGCTGGCCACCGGCGACAGGAGCGGCGAGCTGCTCCTGTGGGACGTCGCCCAGCCCGGCGTTCCCCGCCGTCTGGCCGGCCGGGGCGGGTTCCGCGACGTCAACGCCGTCGACTTCAGCCCCGACGGCCGGCTGCTGGCCAGCGGTGACACCGAGGGAGGCGTGTGGCTGTGGGACGTGCGCGGCGGCGCGCTCCAGGAGGTCGCCCACCATGAGGAGCACGACGAGGCGGTGGCCACCGTGCGGTTCAGCCCGAAGGGGGATGTGCTCCTCAGTGGCGGCCACGACTGGGCCGCCCGTGTCTGGGACCTCGCCGACCCGCGTCGCGCGCCGCGCCCGGCGATCCTGCCCGGGCACGACGAGACCGTGGGGTACGCCGACTTCAGCCCGGACGGCACGACCGTGGCCACGACGGACGCCGGGCGGACCACCCGCCTCTGGGACCTGCGCGGCAACCGCTGGATCGCCGAGCTGTCCCACGCCGACCTGCGTACCGTCCTGTTCGCCGCCGACAACCGCACCCTCATCTCGGCCGCCGGGCACGACGTCCGCCTGTGGGACACGCGCCCCGGCACGGTGGCGGCGCGGATCTGCCAGGTGGCCGGCGCGCTGATCACCGTGGCCGAGTGGCGGCGGTACTTCGACGATCTCCCCTACCGGCCACCCTGCCGCTGACGCGCCCTGTCCGCGGGTCGCTCCCCGGGGCCGGCCCTCCGCGGGTCTCCCTCCCGAAGCGGCCACAGCGGATTACTCTCCGGGACGGCCCTCAACGGGCTGCCCCGCCGGGTGGCCCTCAGCGGATTGCCCTCCGGGACGCCCCCAACGGGTTGCCCAACGTGACGGCCCCCAACGGGCTGCCTTCTGGAACGTCCCTCGGGCGGGTTGCCCTCCGGGACGGCACTCAGCGGATTACCCTCCGGGGCGGCACTCAGCGGGGTGCTCCCCGGAGGGCGGCACACCGAAAGGGCTTCTCTGGAGGGCGCCGCACGGGTCAGGACAGGGTGGCGCGGACGATGCGGAGCAGCCGGGTCAGTTCGGCGGCCTCGGCCGCGGACAGGCCCATGGCCTCGGGGGCGTTGAACGTCACCACCGCCGGCTGCGCGCGGCTCAGGAGCTCGCGGCCGGTCGCGGTGATGCGCAGGCCCGCGCGGCGTCCCCGCCCGCCGGGGCTGTCGCGCTCCACGAGGCCCCGGTCGAGGAGCGAGGCGACCAGCTCGCCCATGCTCTGAGGCCTGACCATGATCACGCGGGCGAGCTCGGCCTGGCTGAGATCGTCGCCGTCGGCGAGCGTGGCCAGAACGCCGAACTGCGTCGGGGTCAGCCCGACGGAGGCGAAGACCGCGGTGAAGTCACGGGCGACGACGTGGGACGTCTGGATCAACTCCCACAACGGCAGATCCGGCTCACCGTCGGCCCAAGCATCCCGGTCCGGGTCATGCTCCGTCCCAGGGTCCCGCCCCCGTTCGCGCTCGGCCCACCGGTCTCGTTCGCCGGCGGCGTTCCGGAAGAGGCCCTGGTCAGGCAACGCGGGCTCCGGTGATGCCGCGCCCGAGGCGGGTAGCCGCGGCGAGGGCCGGGAGTGTGACCCGGGCGACGCGCGTCCCGACCGGGCCGTTGAGCCGGTTCACCCAGGTCAGCGGCTGGAGCGACGCGCGCACCGCATCGGCCGCGTACGTCGCCATCCGGACCTGGTAGCGGTGCACCGCCATCGGGATCGTGGACTCCCCCGCCCGTACCCTGGCCAGCTCGTCCGCCAGGACGTCGGCGTCGCGGATGGCGGTGGCGGCGGCCATGCCGCCGGTGGGCGGCATCGCGTGCACCGCGTCGCCGAGCGCCGTGACGACCCCCGCCGGCCACGGCGTGAGGTCGGCGGCCGGGTCGGCGGCGTGGAAGCGGAAGTGGGCGACGGTCGCGGGATCGCCGGCGCGTACGAGCGCCCGCACGTGCCCCGACCACCCCTCGGTCAGGGCCTCCGTGACCCGGATCAGCCCCGCGCCGTCGAGGTCGCGCGGCCTGTCCGGGTAGGCCCGGTCCGGCGCCAGCAACCCCCAGATGAACGTCGGCGGCTCCACCACGGCCGGCACCTCCGTGCAGGTGGCGGGATCGACCACGGTCCCGGCGGCCGGATCGTGGACGGCGATGAACATCCCGATCCCGCCCGGCCCGAACGCCAGCGCCGGCCCCTGCGCCAGCAGGGACGGGACGAGGGCGCGCGTGCGCGCGTCCAGCGGCGTGCGGCCGGCGATCCCGCTCACCCCCGCGGGCGCGGACGTCGGGCGCCCGGCCAGCGCCGCCGCGACCCGCGACCCCACGCCGTCCGCGCCGACCAGCAGGTCGCCCCGGTCCGTGCGGCCGTCGGCGAAGTGCGCGGTGACCGTGCCGTCGGGGTGCGTCTCATGTCCGGTGAACTCGGCGCCGAAGCGCAGCGCGTCGCCCAGCCCGTACGCGAGCAGCCGCCGCAGCGGTATCCGCCCGACCATCAGGCTCTCCGTCCCCGGATCCCGCGGCTCGGCGAAGAGCAGCCGCATCCGGTGATCGGCGATCGCGAACCTGCGGAACGCGCCCCTGCCCGCCGAGCTGCCCAGCAGCGCCTGGTAGTGCGCGGGCGCGAGCCGGCGGCGCAGGACCGCGCACGCCCGGTCGTCGAGATGGAGCCGGTAGCCGCCGGTGGCCTCCACGGCCGGGTCGCGGTCGTAGACCGCCACCTCGGCCCCGTCGCGCCGCAGCGCCTGGGCCAGGGTCAGGCCGCCCATGCCCGCTCCGATGATCAGTGCCTTCACGATGGACTCACCCCTTAATCAGGTACCTGCTTCTCAAGAAGAAGGTACCTGATACTCAGCAGGCTGTCGATGATCCAAAGTGGATGTCCGACTTGATATGCGGTGGTAGGGTTTGCCGGTCTAAGACCGTGTCATTTGCACAAGTGGGGAACGTGCTCATGGATCAACCCCTCGCACGGGCCGAACCCCAGGCGGACGCGGAGGAGCACGTCCGCCAGGAGTTGCAGCGGCTTCGCGCCAGCATCGACAATCTTGACGCCGCCCTCGTCCACCTGCTCGCGGAGCGGTTCAAGTGCACGCAGGAGGTCGGTCGGCTGAAGGCGGAATATCAGCTTCCGCCCGCCGATCCCGAGCGCGAGGCCCGGCAGATCAGCCGCCTGCGCAGGCTCGCGGAGGAGTCGAAGCTCGATCCGGTGTTCGCCGAGCGGTTCCTGATCTTCATCATCGCCGAGGTCGTACGGCATCACGAGCTCATCGCCAGCAGCAGGTCCGAGGCGAACGGCGGTTAGCGCAAGGAGCTCCGTACGGGCAGGCTGGTCAGCCCGTGCATGAGCAGGCCGGGACGCCATGCCAGCCGGTCCTCGGGGACGGCGAGCCGCAGATCGGGGAAGCGCCGCAGCAGGTGGCCGAAGGCGATCACGCCCTCGGTCCTGGCCAGCGGCGCGCCGAGGCAGTAATGGACGCCGTGACCGAACGCCACGTGCTGGCCGGGCGCCCTGGTGACGTCGAAACGATCGGGGTCCGCGAACTGCGCCGCGTCCCGGTTGGCGGACAGGAAGGCCACCAGGACCAGCTGGCCCTCGGGGATCTCCGTCCCCCCGATCGTGACGGGCTCCGTGGTGAACCGGAGCGTGGACGTGCTGACGGGCCCGTCGAAACGCAGGAACTCCTCGACCGCCCCGGGCAGCCCTGACGGATCCGCGCGGAGCGCGGCGAGCTGATCGGGGTGGCGCAGCAGCGCGAGCATGCCGTTGCAGATCAGGTGCACGGTCGTCTCGTGCCCGGCGACCACGAGCAGGAACGCGGTGTCGACCAGCTCGCGGCGGCTGAGCACGCCGGTCTCGTCCTGGGCCTGCACCATGGCGCTGAGCAGGTCGTCCTTGGGGTCCGCGCGCCTCGACTCGCACAGCTCGTCCAGATAGCCGGTGAACGCGGTCGCCGCCTCGACGACGTCGCCGGGGTCCAGCGCCGCGCCCTCGATGGTGGTGTTCGACCAGGCGATCAGCCGCGGCCAGTCGCCCTCCGGGATGCCGAGCAGCTCGCCGATCACCATGGCGGGCAGCGGCACCGCGTAGTCGTGCAGGAGGTCGAACTCCGTGCCGGCGCGGTCGAGGAGGCCGGCGCTGATCTGCTCGATGCGCGGGCGCAGCGCCTGGATGCGCCCTGCGGTGAACACCTTGCCCACCAGGCGGCGCAGCCGTACGTGGTCGGGCGGGTCGACGTAGAGCATGTTGTGCGGCACCACGGCCGCGAGGCCGCTGCTGTCGCCGCCCTCCAGCTCGTTCGCCTTGAGCAGGTGGGGGTTGTTCGTGAAGTCCTTGCTGAGGCGGGGGTCGGTGCACGCCGCCCGGACGTCCTCGTAGCGGCTCACCACCCAGGCCTGTACGCCCTGCGGCGTGGCGGTGCGGTATACGGGCTGTTCCGAGCGGAGTCGCGCGAAGACCGCGTGCGGGTCGCGCAGATAGTCCTGATCGAACATCGTCTCGATCATCGTCACGCCTTTCCCGTCATAAATGGCAGGACTTTTACCATATTGACGGGCTGGGCGAAGAGGAACACCTGTCCGGGAAGCGCGCACAGCCCGCAGGCGGTCAAGCTTCAGATCAAATCTGCTTTTCAGGCACTTCGGGATCATTTATGGGGGTATGTCCGGCTTTATGAACCGTCAGCGTCAGATCACAGCCGCGAGGATCTGCCTCTCCCTGCCCCGCCTCAGCAGCCCGATCCCGGGTCCGGGAGACAGCAACAGCTCCGACACAGAACGCAGCAGCCGCCGACGGCGCCGCCGCCGCCGACTCGGGTAGGAGCGGGAGGTTCCGGGGCCGCGGCCGCTCGCGCCACGCGCCCCCGGAACCGGGCGGCGATCCAGCCGCGGATCTCGTCGATCAGGGAGATCGCGGCTGTTCGTCCGCCCGGAGGCCACGCGTCACTTGAAGGACAGCTTGCGGCCCTTGTACGTCGGGTGCCTGCTCTCCCAGTAGTGCCAGCCCTCCACGCGGGCGGGCACGTTGGCGAAGCCGGACGCGATCTTGACGTGCCGGCACGTGCCGAGCACGGACCAGGCCGACCAGCCGATGCGGTAGCCGAAGACGCGGTACCACATGTTGCCGTACATGCCCTTGCTGACCTCCCGCGTGAACTCGTGGCCGGTGAAGACCATGTGACGCTCTTCGAGGTGCGGCAGTCCCAGCTTGCGCAGGCTGCGGACGACCAGGCCCGGGGTGATCGCCGCGTCCCCGGTGGTGGTCGAGTGGATCCGATCCTTCTCGGTCTCGAGGAACGCGAGCACCTCGTGCTCCCGCGTCACCGACACCGTCATGGAGCCGCCGGGCCCGTCGATGTAGTGGGTGCGGGGCAGGAAGAAGTTCCGCGGCGACAGGTGGTCGCGCTTGAAGAAGGTGCGCGGCGTGCACCCGTGATCGTCGTCGTGGTGGTGGTGACGGCTGTGGTGATCGTGGTCGTCCGCGCTCGCGGCCGGAGCCAGGGACGCGGTCAGGGCCAGAGCGAGGCCACCGCTCATGGCCAGCTTCGACACTCTCCTCATCGAGTGCCGCAACGCCGGCCGGGCGTGCGTGGCTGTGGCTTTTGAGCCGGGAATGGGCGTGAACATGTACCGTTCCTTTCGGAATGCGACCCATGGCTGGAACTGAAACAGCAGGTCGGAATGCGGCTCGTGCAATGCCCGCCGAGCGAGTTAACGAGACCGGTACTGATGCTTACAGTTACGGCGAACCACGCCACAACGCCACACCGGACCTGAATTCCCCATACTTGGGAAAGCGACGGTGAAGAATTGTCCATATCGGCCCTGGTATCGGGAAAGACGCCCGGCTCAGCCGGGAAATGAGACTCAGCGAGGGACGTACGCGTGCCACCTGCCCGGCCGGACCTCCGGCAGGGGCGTCCTCCCCCAGGCCGCCAGCGGCGGCGGAGTCGCCCGCCCTTCGACGACGGCGACCACCTGCCTGCCCGCGCTCTGCGCGGCGCGCACCGGGGCGGGCACCACGGGCTCACTCCGCCAGCGCAGGACCGTGTGCGCCGCGCAGCCCGCCCGGTAGGCGATCATCGCGGCGTGCTCCCCGTACACCAGGCAGGGACGGCGCAGGTGGAGGCCGTCCAGCGCCTGGGCGACCTGAACGTCGGCGTCCCGCCTGGACAGCCTGCGGGAGGCGACCTTGTCGAGCGTGAGCCCCTGGAGGGCGACCTGGCCGAGCGCGCCCGCGGCCACGAGGCCCGCGACGGCGCACCGGGGCGCCCGTCCGCGCGGCCGCTCCAGCAGCCCGACGACTCCGGCCGCGATCGGGAAGGCCAGCAGCGCGTACGTCGGCAGCAGGAAGCGCGGCGCGGCGTAGCCGACCAGGAAGACGTACGGCACGGCCATGAGCAGGCCGGCGGCGGCCGCCAGGACGTAGGCGCCCGCGTCGCGCCGCCGCGCCGCGTACAGGCCGAGCAGGACGAGGACGGGGATCGCGCTCCACCACAGCAGCCAGGGCAGCAGGACGGCCCCGCAGTGGGCGGGAGGCCGGCACAGGAGCGGGCCGTTGAGCGCTCGCGCGTGCTCGAACAGCGAGAAGTGCAGGCCCGTCTCGTTCGCCGCGCCGGCGGCCTGCCAGCGCGCGACCGGGCCGCCGAAGCGTACGAACGCCTCGACGATCCAGTCGGCCCACCCTGCCACCAGGCCCGCCACCAGCGCCGCCCCCACCCTGCCGCGCCGCCAGGCCGGTCCGATGAGCGGCGCCGCGAGCGCCAGGACGAGCCAGAGGCTGTCCGGCGGGCGCAGCAGGGCCACCGCGGTCACGCTCGCCGCCAGCCCGATCAGCGGCCCGATCAGCGGCCCGATCAGCGGCCCGCGCCCGCTGCCGGCCTGCCGGCAGCGCAGCAGCCAGCCGGTGGCGGCCACCGCGCCGAACGCGACCCACAGGTTCGGCATCGCCTGGCCGCCGTAGAAGAGCGTCAGCCACAGGGACGCGAACAGCAGGGCGGCGAGCGGCGCCACCGCACCCGGGCGGACCCGCGACCAGGTACGAAAGGACGCGTACAGGACCAGCGCGGACAGCACGCACAGGTAGACCCGCAGCGCCTCCGTCGAGGAGGTGACGAACACCACGGGCGCGACGAGCAGGGTGATCCCCCGGGCCCGCGGCGCGATGAACTCGGCCGCCGGCACGCGCGGATCGACCTGGCTGACGTAGACGGTCTCGTCCCAGCCCAGCCCCATCCCGGGCGTGACCACGGCGAACTGGACGATCCCGTAGCCGGCGGCCACCAGGATGAGCAGCGCCCGCCACGGGTCGGCGCGCAGCCACGAACGAAGCGACTCCCTTGATCCCACCGGCCCTTTCCTAGCGCCCGCGGCACCCGCGAGGCGGGCACGGTACCGATGCTTGCCCGAAGCGATGCCCGCCCATTAACAGCCCGCCGTTTGAGGGGGCGGTCAACCCGCCTTGAGGCCGTCGAGCATCACGGTCGAGAGCGGGTCGTCCGGCCGGGCCCCCGGGCGGCAGACCATGACGTTGAGCAGCCCGACGACCTGCTCGGGCGTGATGTCGCCGCGCAGCGTGCCCTCTTCCTGAGCCTGTAGGGCGAGCCGCGTGAGCAGCCCGTCGACCTCCTGGATCAGCTCCACCGGGGCGGCCGTGCCCGGGGTCGCGCCCGCGCCGAGCGAGGTGATCAGCGCCAGCGGCTGACCCGCGCAGTAACGCACGACCCGCAGCAGCACCTCCCAGCGCGAGACGTCCTCGGCGAGCTGGGCGCGGACGTGGTCGCGCAGGCCGGACAGCGTGGTCGTCGCCAGGTCGGCCACCAGGGCGCGGCGGTCGGGGAAATGGCGGTAGAGCGTGCCCACGCCGAGCCCCGCCGCGCAGGCGATGTCCTCCATCGACACACCGGGACCGTGCTCGGCGAACAGTTCGAGCGCGGTCGCCACGATGCGCTCGCGGTTGCGCGGCTCGACTACGACCGGCCGGCGCGGCACGTGCGCGAATACCTCAGCGCGCTGATGCCGCTGCTGCGCGGCGAGGCCGTCGACTATCGCGGCGCGACCCTCTCCGTCACCGGGCAGGTCACGGTGCCCGGCGCCACCCCGCCCCCGGTGCTGCTGTCGGCGCTCGGTCCCGTGATGCTGCGCATCGCGGGCGAGCTGGCCGACGGGACGGTGACCGTCTGGACGGGCGCCCGGGCGGTCGCCGAGCACATCGTGCCCCGCATCACCGAGGCGGCGCGGGCGGCGGGCCGTCCCGCGCCGCGCGTCGTGGCGAGCGCCATGGTGGCGATCACGAACGACCCCGAGAAGGTACGGCGCCGGATCGCCGAGCAGTTCGGCTTCGCCGGGGACTTCGCCGGCTACCGCGCCATGCTGGACCGCCAGGGCATGTCGGGCATCCACGAGACGGTCATCGCCGGGAGCGAGCGCACGGTCGAGGCCGAGATCGCCCGGTACGCGGCCGCCGGCGCGACCGATCTCCTGGTCAGCCCGGTGGGCGACGAGGAGGAGCAGTCCCGTACCTTCGCCTTCCTGGGACACGCCGCCTTCTGAGCCGCCCGTGCTTCGCTACCCGGCCGGCTTCCTGATCAGTTCGTGGGCCCTGGCGGCGTGTTCGGACTCGACCAGGACCTCGTATCTGTCGGCCACCAGTGAGCTCTCCGAGACGAAGTCCCGCCTGCCTCCGTGGACCGCGTGCGCGATCAGGCCGAAGATGGCTCCGGCCACGGCGCCCCAGAGCAGGCCCCACAGGAGCAGCGTCAGCCAGGCCCCCGGCCGGGCCGCGAAGATCCCGAAGAACAGGCCGATGAGCAGACCGAACCAGGCGCCGCTGAGCGCGCCCCAGCCGGCTGCTCGCAGGTACGTCATGCGGGCGACGACCTGCTCGACCGACCGCAGGC
Organism: Nonomuraea rosea; assembly: GCF_039539705.1. Taxonomy (NCBI): domain Bacteria; kingdom Bacillati; phylum Actinomycetota; class Actinomycetes; order Streptosporangiales; family Streptosporangiaceae; genus Nonomuraea; species Nonomuraea rosea. The sequence goes on from NZ_BAABDQ010000049.1 coordinate 28,303, forward strand.
CCACGCCCACGATCAGCGTCCCCTTGACGGGGAAGCCGTGGTCCGACAGGTAGTCGACGGTCTTCTGCGCCTCCTCGTAGGTGTGATAGGTGGCGAGAGGTTCCCTGTTGGTGGTGATGAGACCGGACGACGCGATGGACACGGCTCCTCCTTCATCCGCAACCGGGCACCGTGCTGTGCCGGGGCCTGACGGCCTCGGCCGGTGCCTCTTCTACAGACGTTCGTCCAGGCGTTGCGCGGCCACATCCCCCAGATGTGTAGTCATCGCCCGTGACCGGGTGGATCCGCACCGTCCCGGTCCTCGGCCACCGCGAAGCGGGCGAGCTCGACGCGGGAGCTGATGTTCAGCTTCCGATAGACCTGTCTGAGGTGGAACGTGACTGTATGGACGCTGAGGAACATCTGTTCGGCGATCTGCCGGTTGGTCCAGCCGTCGGCGACGAGCAGGGAGACGGCGTGCTGCGTCTCGGTGAGGCTGTCCCAGCCGGAGACCGGGCGCTCGGCGGAGCTCCAGTGCCGGTGGTGGACGCCCAGGCCGCGCAGGCGCCGCCGGGTGCGGGCCGCGTCCCGGGCCGCGCCCATGTCCTGGTAGCTCGCCAGGGCGTGTTCCAGGCTCTCCGCCGCCTCCGCGCGCCGTCCCGCGGCCTCCAGCGCCCTGCCGAGGTCCTCGGCGGCCGAGGCTCTGGCCCACGGGTCCGCGGCGTGCGCGGCTGCGTGGGCCAGGGCGTCCGGATCGCCGTCGAGCAGGCCGCGGGCGTGCGCGGCGCAGGCGGCGAGTACGGGGAGCTCCGGGTTGGCCCCGCTGAGCGCCTCCGCGCCGGCGACCACGGACTCGGCGGCGGGACGGTCGGCGGCGGCGAGGGCCAGCCTGACCATCCACGCGCTCGCGGCCGGCTCCAGGGCGAGCGCCGGCGTGTGCCGTCCGAACCGGTCCCGCAGGTCGGCGAGCAGCGCCATCGCGCTGCGCGGGCCGTCGCGCGCCTCCGCGACCTGGACCACGAGCAGCGCGTGCCTGATGCCCGCCTCGGCCGAACCCCTTGCCCAGCCGCCCGCCGAGCCCTTTGTCGAACCGCTCGCCGAATCGCCCTCCGAATCCCCAGACGCACCCACAGACGAGCCCGCAAGCAGGCTCTCGGGCGTGCTCTGAGCGGGGGCCTCCGCTGCCAGACCGCCTCGCGCAGGTCGCCGCGCCGCAGCGCGACCGTGGCCAGCACGGCGCGGGCCGTGGCGGCCGACAGCGGCGTGTCGTGGGCATCCGCCAGGTTCAGGGCCCGGCCCGCCTCGGCGGCAGCGCCGTCCAGATGGCCCGCGGCCAGTTCGGTACGGGCCTCCAGCGCGGAGGCGTCCGCCGCCCAGGCCAGCCGGCCGTGCTCGAACATGTCCTTGCGCGCCTGCTGGATCGCCGCCCGCGCCTCGTCCAGCCGGAACATGTCGGTGAGCAGTCCGGCCGTGGCCAGAACCGCCTCGTAGCGGCGCTCTCCCGGCCCGTCCGCGCCGGCCAGCCGCCCGGCGTCCACGGCCAGCTCCAGCGCGCGGGTCAGCCGGCCCCGCTCACGCTCGGCCGACGCGAGGGCCAGCAGCGCGGCGACCATGACCCCGGGCCCGTACCCGGAGCCCGCGCCGACTACCTGGGAACCGTCCCCCGAGTCCGCGCCGAAAGCCCGGGATCCGTGCCCGGGGTGCCGGTCGAGGGCCTCAGCACCATGCCCGGGGTGTGCGGCGATGAGCTCGTGTGCGCAGGTCGCCGCCGCGCCGTCGTTCCGCAGGCGGGTCATGGTGTGCAGGCGCACCAGGGCGGCCCGGTCGCGTACGTGGTGCGGCAGGCCGGGGACGGCCAGCGCGGTCTCGGCCTCCCTGACCGCCTCGTCGCCCCGGCCGGTCAGGTACATGATGTCCGCCAGCAGGCAGCGCAGCTCCGCCATGCCGTACACCGAGCAGTGCTGGGCGAGGCGTTCCCGTACCAGGTGCTCGGCCTCCTGGAGGCGCCCTTCGGCGATCGCGGCCTCGACGGCGGCGGGGCCGGGCAGGAGCGCCACCGGCGGCGGCGCGCTCCTGAGGGCGTCGAACTGGTCCGCGAGCGCGCGCCGCACCGGCGCCGGGATCGACGCGGCGACGACGTCCCCGACCAGCTCGTGACGGAAGGCCAGGCCGTGCGCGGTGACGACCAGGACGCCCGCCGCCGCACACTCCTCCATCGCGGGCAGCAGCGCGGCCGGCGTGGTGCCGAGCAGCGCCGCCGCGTGCTCCAGCGACAGCGACCCGCCGAGCACGGCGGCCGTCTCGACCAGGCTCCTCGCCCCGGCGCTCAGCGGGACCATCCAGCCCCGCACCAGCGTTCGCAACCGGCCGGGCAGGCGCTCCCCCGACACCACGGCGTCCGCCGAAGCCGCAGCGAACGCTGACACGGAGGCGTCCGCGACACCGCCCCGGCCCTCATCACACAGGCCCTCACCACACAGGCCCTCACCACACAGGCCCTCGCCACACAGGCCTTCGTCGCGTAGGCCGGCGAGCAGTTCGGTGATCAGCAGCGGGTTGCCGCCCGCGGCGTTCACCAGCGCTCGCGTCGCCGGGCCGGGCGGCTCCCCCAGCGTGTCCGTGGCCAGCGCCGCGACGGCGTCCGGTGCGAGGGGCGCGAGCGTCATCCGCCCGGCCCCGTGCCGCTCCAGGAGGTCGAACAGGGCCGCCGCCCCGGCCCCGGCCGTCGATCGGCTCAGCAGCCAGCCGACGGGCCGGCCGGCGAGCGATTCGTGCAGGGCGCACAGCGTCTTCAGCGTCGCCGGGTCCGCCCGTTGCAGGTCGTCGAACACGGCCAGCACGGGCGCTCCCGCCCGTACCTCGAAGGCCGCCAGCAGGCGGTCCAGCTGCGCGCCGGGGGCGAGCGCGGGGTCGTCCTCCGGCCGCAGGCCGAGGGCCTCCAGCAGCAGGCCGCACGGTACGAGCTCGCCCAGCTCCGCCACGCCGCACCGGAGGACGCCGAGGCCGCGTCCGGCCGCCGCGCGGGCGGCCTCGCCGAGCAGCCGGCTCTTGCCCGACCCCGGCTCACCGTCCACCAGCAGCGTCCCGCCCTCGCCCGCGCGCAGCCCGCGCAGCAGGTCGTCCACGCGGCGCCATTCCCGTTCGCGTCCCCGCATCTCGCTGCCTCCGGATGATCCGCTATCCGGGACTCGGCTCGGAAACCCCAAGAGCATCGAGATCTTTGTTGCCCCGGGGCCCTGCGGGACTACACGGGTGGGGGATGTGACCGCCGGACGGCCGGAACGAGGCTTGGTGTGATGAGCGAGAAGGGGTGGAGGGGATGGCTGAAACCGGGTATGCGCCGTTCAACCGGACGGTGGACAAGACGAACCGGGTCCTGCGCGAGATCGAGGAAGCCCACGGCTGGTCGTCCGGCCACCGCAACCAGTCCTACGCCGCCTTGCGCGCGGTGCTGCACGCGCTGCGCGACCGGCTGACCATCGAGGAGGGCGCGCAGCTCGCCGCCCAGCTCCCGCTGCTGATGCGCGGCATCTACTACGACGGCTGGCGCCCGAGCGTCGTGCCGATGAAGGTCGGCCGCGACGGTTTCCTGTCCCGCGTGGCCGGCGAGCTGTCCTTCGAGTACGAGGAGAGCCCGGAAGAGCTGGTCAGGACCGTGCTGCACGCGCTCAGGCGGCACATCACCGACGGCGAGTGGGAGGACGTCACCTCCACTATGCCGAAGGACCTGGCAGCCGTCCTGGCCTGAGCCCCTCGTGGAAGCCGCCGGCTAGCTGATGGCCGCCCTGAAGAAGCGCGGGCGGTAGATGCCGGCGTCCCGGAACAGGTCCGCGTCGGCGGCGATGCGGTTGTCCAGGCTGTTGACGTTGTAGGAGATCAGCAGCGAGCTGTCCGAGCTCTGCTCGGCGTGCACGTGAGCGTTGTAGGAGATGATGTCTCCGTCTCCGTAGCTCCCGAACGGGCCGGGCTCGGGCATCCGGTAGACGCTGGTCTGGTTGGTGAAACCGTCGAACGGGTCGCACGAGGTGAAGGCGTTGATCCAGCCGCTGAACGCCTGGCTGCTGTCCTGGCTGACCAGCAGGAACTGGCCCTTCCACGGCGTGACGCTGTACTCGTTGGCGATGCCGGTGAGCGTGTTCGCCGCCTGCTGCTCCTGCTCCGACCAGCCCCATGAGGTGTAGTACTGCCACCTGCCCTGACGCAGGTCGTCGCCCTTCACGCGGGCGATGCGCATCTGCTTGTTCGTCGGGGCGTCCGACACGCCGTACACGTAGGTGAAGCCGTCGCCGCTGCGGCTGGCGGGCAGGATCGCCGACCCCCAGGCCACGCCCGCCGCCGAGGGCAGCTTCGTGACGCTGGCCGGCGTGCTGAGGTTGCTCAGCGAGAACGTGGCCACGACGTTCTCGTCGAACGCGAACGGCATCGCGCCCGTGCCCTCCCGCCGGTACTTCTGGAAGATCACCTGCAGCCGGGTGCCGACGATGAAGCCGTCGCCGCTCCAGTACCAGTGGGTGCCGTCCGGCGGCGGCATGAGCGCCTTGGGCGCGGCCGCGGTGCCACCGTGCACGGTGGTGAGCTGGGAGCCGTTCTGGATGACGAACGAGTTGTTGATCAGCGAGGCGTTCGTGGGCCGGGTGCCGTTCGCGTTGAGCGGCCCGAGGAACGTGTCGGAGAACAGCCACAGGATCCGGCCGTCCGGCATCCGCGCGGAGTAGGTGGAGTCGCCGCCGGTCCAGCCGTTCGCGGTCGTGGCGGCGTAGGAGTTGAACGTGTTCTGGGGCGCGGCGCCGAGCTCCTGGACCGTGATGCTGGGCGCGCGCAGCGTGCAGGAGCGGTGCGTGATCGGGATGTAGTTGGCGACGGTCCAGATCGCGCCCCGGTCGTCGGTCATCGCGACGCTGGAGACGGCGTTCAGGTCGTTGCGGGTGGCGACCAGCGTGGCCACCATCGGGTAGCGGAAGCCGGCGACCTTGATCGTCCCTGTGCCGTCGGGCGGCAGGCTGCCCTTGAGCTGCGGATAGGCCGGTACGTCGGCGGTGCCCTCGCCGGTACGCGCCCAGACCAGGACACTCCACGTGATGCCGGGCGCAGGCACGCCGGGCGCGGGTGAGCCGGGCCCCTTGAACGTGAGCGTGGCCGCCGCCGCGTCCTTCTCCGCCTTGAAGTCGAGGTACGTCGTCCCGCCCGGGTAGAACACGCCGCCCCGGACCTCGTTGTAGCCGACGGGCGCCGTCTCGGAGCCGCGCGCGGGCCGGGCCCCGCCGAGCACGTCGGCCCCCGTGCCGGCGTGGGCCGCGAGGTTGCGCCGCCAGAGGGCGACGTCGGGGTCCTTGTAGCCCATCGTCTCCATCAGCGACTGCTGGCCGGCCAGCCGGTAGTTCGCGATGGCGAACGCGTGCAGCAGCCAGTTGAGGTCCCGGCCGCTGAGCACGGACTTGATCGCCTCGATCGGCAGGGCGCCGGCGCTGCGGATGCGTTCCCACGTGTTGCGCACGAAGTTCGCGCCCACCTGCTCGGTCAGGTAGAGCGGCAGCAGGAAGGCGCCGTACTGGCGGGACGCGCCGAGGCCGTCCCAGGCGTTCAGCGCCAGGTTCGGGTCGGCGAGGAAGGCGCCGACGCTGCGCGCGTACATGTCCCGCTGGGCGGTGTCCGGCACGGTGGAGGGGTTCTTCACGTACGTCTGGTGCGCGGCCCATTCGGCGGTGGCCTCCATCCACCAGTTCATCGACCCGAACCGGTCGGAGGCCACGAACTCCCAGACGACGTCCTCGGTCACCTGGCCGGCGTTCCAGTAGGAGTACTGGAAGACGTGGAACAGCTCGTGCCGCGGGTGGTAGTCGTAGTAGACCGGGTCGGAGGGCATCAGCACGGTCGGCATGAAGTTGTAGCCGACCGGCAGCACGAACGGCGCGTCCACCGGCTGCCCCGCGAGGCTGTCCACGCCGAGGAAGATGCCGTGCGGGACCGAGGGGTTGTTCGTGATGTCGAAGCCCATCGAGCGGTAGGTGCTCGCGGCGACGGCGACGCCGTCGACCATGTTCTGGACGGCTGTGGGACGGCCGCTGGGCTCGGCGGGGGTGGGCGGCACCCCGCCGGTGACGTTGTAGAAGACGACGAAGTTATCAACGTTCGCCCAGCAGTGGTAGTCCTTGTTCAGGTATCTGTACGGCTGGGCGCGTGCGCAGTCCGGGTTGGCGGCGGCCTGGGTCCCCGTCGCGAGCGAGGCCTGTGCGGGTGACAGGACCTGGCGTGCCCGCGTCGACGCCTTCGCCGACATGGCCGACAGGTACACGAGGTAGCGCTGGGGGTTCACGGACAGCGGCCCGGTGGGGCGCAGGCCGGCGGGGACCGACTCGGGCGCGGTGAGGGCCGCGACCCCGTACGTCACCATGTCGTCCACCGACAGGTCGCCGTCGGTGTAGGCCCGCACGATCCGCTCGCCCGCGCCGAAGCCCACGGCGCTCCGGGGTGCGGAGTGAGCGGTGGGCGTCACGAGGACCAGGGGAAGCAGCAAGGCGAGGAGGCCGACCAGGGCCGCGCGCTTCATGCCCGGAGTATCACCCGATCTTGGCCGCTGCGGAAGATCCAATTTCGTGCACGGCCGGTGACTCTGTGATCGGCGCCGGGGTTCGGCGAGGTCAGAGTGCGAGGCCGAGGTCGGCGATGAAGCGGGCCAGTCCGACGCGCTTGCGGAAAAGCTCGTGCAGCTCGGCGGTGACGGGCTCGCCGAGGCGTTCGACGGGGATCGCGGTGAACGCGCTGCGCAGCACCAGCGTGGTGACGTAGCCGGTCGCGACGTTCTGCACGCCCCCCGCGATGCGAGCCCGTCCGAGCCCGTCGCGCAAGAACGTCACGCGAGAACGTCGTGCGAGAACGTCGCGCAAGAACGTCCAATCCCCGGCGGGCGCCGTCTCCCTACCGTGTCGGCATGACCACCCAGCACGAACCCCTCCCCCTGGACCTCGCCCCTGACACGATCGTGGAGCTCGGCCGGCAGGCCGTCGAGCTCGTCGCCCGGCAGGTGGCCGGGCTGCCGGACGCGCCCGCCAGCGACTACCGGGACGTCACGCGCCTGTCCGCGCTCGTCTCGCGCCCGCCGGCCGACGGGCCCGGCGACTTCGCCGCGTTGATCGAGACGTTCCGCCAGGCCGCCGAGCAGGGCGTGAACACGGCGGGACCCGGCTACCTGGCCTACTTCCCCGCGGGCGGTCTCGTCTCCGCAGCCCTGGCCGAGCTGCTGGCGCAGGCCGCCAACCGCTTCACCGGCGTGGCCCAGACCGCCCCCGCGCTGGTCGCGATGGAGGAGGGCGTGCTCGCCTGGCTGGCCGGCCGGTTCGGGCTGCCGTCCGGCGCGGGCGGGCTGGTCACCACCGGCGCCTCGGCGGCCACGCTCTCGGCCGTGGTGGCCGCCCGGCACGACCGGCTCGGCCCCTCCTTCGGGGACGAGCCCGTGAACGGCACCCTGTACGTGACCGAGCACACCCACTACAGCCTGGCCAAGGCGGCCCAGGTCGCCGGGTTCCCGGCCGGGCGTGTCCGGGTCGTGCCCACCACCGCGGACCTGCGGATGGACGCCGGGGCCGCGGCGTCCATGATCGCCGCCGACCGGGCCGCCGGGCTGCGTCCCTTCCTGCTCGCGGGCACCGCCGGGAGCACCAGCACGGGCACGGTCGACCCGCTCGGCGAGCTGGGCCGGCTGGCGCGCGAGCAGGGGCTGTGGTTCCACGTGGACGCGGCCTACGGGGGCGGGTTCCAGCTCACCTCGCGCGGGCGGGCCGCGCTGGCGGGGATCGAGGCGGCCGACTCGATCACGTTCGATCCGCACAAGAGCCTGTTCCTGCCGTACGGGACGGGGGTGCTGCTGGTGCGCGACCCGGCCGTGCTGCGGGCCGCGCACGCGGGCGGCGGCCGGTATCTGCAGGACCTCCACGAGGTGGCCGGGTTGCCCGACTACGGGCACCTGGGCGTGGAGCTCACCAGGGAGTTCCGTGGCCTGCGGCTGTGGCTGCCGCTGCACCTGCACGGCGTGCGGGCCTTCGAGGAGGAGCTGGAGGAGAAGCTCGACCTGGCGGGGCTCGTCCACCGCGAGCTGGCCGGTGATCCGCGCCTGGAGGTGCCGTGGGAGCCGGATCTCACCGTGGTGCTGTTCCGCCTGCGCGGGTCCGGCGACGAGCGCAACCGGCGGCTGCTCGCGGAGATCAACGCGACGCGGCGGATCTACCTGTCGAGCACCACCATCGGCGGGGCCTTCTACCTCCGGCTGTGCGTGCTGAGCTGCCGCACCGGCGCGGACCGGGTCAAGGAGGCCCTGCGCATCATCCGCGCCGCCTGCTGACCTCACCCGGAAAAGCGCGCGGGCTGTCAGGGCGGGAAGACGGGCCGGTCGTCAGGTGGAGGCGGGCGGGGATGCCGGTGCGAAGACCGACGGGGATGCGGGCGAGGGGGCCGGGCGCACGCCGCGCTGGTAGGCGCCCGGTGTCGCCCCCACGATGCGGCGGAAGTGCCGCGACAGGTGCGACTGGTCGCAGAACCCGGCGGTCACCGCCGCCTCCGCCGCCGGCACCCCCCGTTCGAGCAGCTCCCTGGCCCGCCGCACCCGCAACTGGACCACGTAGGCGTGCGGCGGGAGCCCGTAGGCGCGGCGGAAGGACCGCAGCAGCGCGAACGGCGTGCTCCCCGCCGCCGCGGCCAGCTCTTCCAGGTCCGGCGGATCGGCCAGCGAGGCGTGCAGCAGCTCGCGTGCCCGAGCCGCGCCGCCCCGGCCGCCCGCGCCGGGCCGGGTCCGGAGCCGCCCGGTGCCGTACGCGCCGATCAGCCGGGCCAGCAGCACCCGCAGCAGCGAGTCGGCGGCCAGGCGCTGCCCCTGCTCGGCGGCGCGGTGGGCGGACAGCAGCAGCCCGGCGGCCCGCGCGTCGGCGACCGCCCGGACGGGGAACGACGGCAGGCCGCCCCGGGCGCCGGCGTCCGCGGCGATGGCCTCGATCTGGGCCGGTCGCGGGTAGAGGACGCGGTAGGACCACCCGTCCGGCGTACGCGCCCGGCCCGTGTGCACGACGCCCGGATCGATCATGACGATCTCGCCCGCTCCGGTGCACCGCGCCCCTTCCGGGAAGGCGATCTCCTCCACGCCGTCCTCGACCACGCCGATGGCGTACGTGTCGTGGGAGTGCCGCCCGAACCGGTCACCGGTGAACCGGGCCCGCATCAGGTCCACGCCGCCCCACAACGGGTCGCGCCAGTACCGCACCGCGCTCATGCCCCACACGCTACCCAGCCGCCCCTGTCGCGGACTCGGGCACGCAGGTCAGGAGCCGTGGGGGAAGAATCCGCGGAGCTCCGCGGCGACGCGTCCCGGCGCGCCGCGGCCGTTCAGCGGCGCCTCGTGCCCGACGCCGTCCAGCGTGACCCGCTCGGCCCGGGGCAACGTCGCCTGCAGCGCGTCGATGGCCCGGTGGATCGGCGGCGGCGTACGGATCCCGTCCATCAGCAGGACCTCGGCCCGCAGCTCGGCGAAGCCCTCGCTGCCGGCCATCTCGGCGAAGAGCCGCACGTCGTAACGCTGCAGCGGGATGAGCTCCGGTATGGACTCCTCGCCCGGCTTGTGCACTTTGCGCTGCCGCCGGAAGTACCACCTGAGGGCGAGCTCGAACAGCCGGCGCGGCAGCGCGACGGACATGCGCTCGGCCTGCACCCCCTGGACGAAGGTGACCATCGCCGCGGCGATGTCGCCCTGGTCCATCTCGCGCTCGAACCGCGGGATCCAGGTCAGGTCGAAGGCGCCGTACATGGACAGTGCGGGCTCGTAGACCGCGACGTGGCTGACGGCGGGCAGGGTCAGGGCCGCCTGCAGCGCGATGAGCCCGCCGGAGCTGTGCCCGAACAGCAGCCGTGCGCCGGTCTCGGAGAGCAGCGCGTCGATGTCCTCGCACTCGCGGGCCATGCGGTACTTCTCCCCCGGCGGCCCGCTGCGGCCCCGCCCGCGCCGGTCGAGGACGTACACGGAGAAAGTGCCGCACAACGCCTGCGCGAGCGCCATGTAGTGCTGGGCGGCGAGGTAGCCCCCGCTCACCAGGACGAGCCCGGGGCCGTCACCGAGCCGCCGGTAGCCGATCGTGGTGCCGTCCGCCGAGCTGACCACACCGGTCGCGTACGCCACTGCCGTGTCCGCCATGACCCCACCTCCTTAGCATCGCTAAATCGTCTCGTCCCCAGAGTGACTTAGCAGTGCTAAGGAGTCAAGAGCCACCTGACTTAAGGCGATTGCCTTATTAAGGACATCGCCTTAATGTGTTGGGCGACCGGAGACGACGAAGGGGACGCCATGACCAGCCCGACACCTGGCACCACACCGGACTACCCGTTCGACCGGGACACCGCCCTGGAGCCGCCGCGCGAGTGGGCGGAGCTGCAGGAGCGCTGCCCGGTGGCGCACGTACGGCTGCCCAGCGGCGACACGGCCCAGCTCGTGACCCGCTACGACGACGTACGAACGGTGCTCTCGGACGGGCGCTTCCGCCGCGGCGGGGCCGACGCCGCGCGGGTGTCGACCACGAAGGACGGCGGCCTGTTCGCCCGCAGCGGCGGCTCGGGCGCGGCCGAGGGCGAGGGCCATCTGCGCTGGCGGCGGCTGCTCACCCCGTCCTTCACCATCCGCAAGATGGAGACCTGGCGGTCGCGGATCCAGGAGATGACCGACGACCTGATCGACGACCTGGTGAAGTCGGGCACTCCCGGCAACCTGTCGGCCCGGCTCGGCCTGCCCCTGCCGGTACGCGTCATCTGCGCCCTGGTCGGCGCGCCGGCGGAGGACCAGGACAAGTTCGCGCACTGGTCGCAGGTCATGCTGACCCTGACCCGTTACAGCCAGGAGGAGGTGGAGCGGGCGTACCTGGAGTTCAACGCCTACGTCTCCGACCTGGTCGACGCCAAGCGCGCCACGCCGGGAGACGACCTGCTCAGCGAGCTGACGCAGATCTCCGACAGCCAGGACGGCCGGCTCGGCCACGACGAGCTGATCGCCACCGTACGTGCGCTGCTGCTGGCCGGGCACGAGACCACCTCCAACATGATCGCCATCATGGCGGCGATGCTGCTGGCCGAGCCCGACCGCTACCAGGCGGTGGTCGACGACCCGGAGCTGATCAGGGGCACGGTCGAGGAGGTGCTGCGGCTGGACAGCACGCTCAGCGTGATCGGCTTCCCCCGGGTGGCCACCGAGGACGTCGATCTGGACGGCCGGCACGTGCCCGCGGGCAGCACGATCATCCCGGCCCGGCTCGCGGCCAACCGGGATCCGCGCAAGTTCGACGACCCGGCCCGCTTCGACCCGCGCAGGGAGAACGCCGCCCAGCACCTGGCCTTCGGCATCGGCGCCCACTACTGCCTCGGTCAGCCGCTGGCCCGCATGGAGCTGCAGGTGGTGCTCGGCACGCTCACCCGCCGCCTGCCGTCCCTGCGCCTGCGCGACCGGCCCGAGGACCTGCGCCTGCGCACCGGTCTGCTGTCCGGCGGGCTCCAGGACGTCTGGGTCACCTGGTGAGCCACCCGGGCGCGGCGGTGTCCGCGCGGTCCGCGGGCGCCAGGAGCCTGATCATGCGCACCGCCGAACGCCTCTACGCCTCCCGTGGCTTCGCCGACGTGTCGATCCGGCAGATCGGCGAGGCCGCGGGGCAGCGCAACAAGTCCGCGGTGCAGTATCACTTCACCGGGCGTGACGAGCTCATCAAGGCCATCCTCGCCGAGCACGCCGCGGCCACGGAGCGCCACAGGTTCGCGATGATGAGCCCGCTGGGCGACCTCGCCGAGCTCTCGCTGCCCGACCAGATCCGCTGCATCGTGCTGCCCAGGATCGAGCACCACATCGAGCTGGGCTCCCCGTCCTGGTACGGGCGGTTCCTGGCCCAGGTGGTGGTCGAGCCGGCCCTGCGCGAGTACGCGCTGGAGGCGCACCTGAACACGCCGTCCCTGCGCCGCCTGTACGACGCCATCCACGCGCGGCAGGGGCGCGGGCGCGATCCCGTGCGCGGCGCGCGCCGCGAGGCCATGATCCGCCAGCTCGTGGTGCACATGACCGCCGAGCTGGAGTCGGAGCTGGCCAGGGAGCAACCGGCCGCCGGAGTCGCGGCCGGCGCCTGGCGCCGGTTGGGCGCCGACCTCATCACCGCCACGTGCGGCCTCATCGGCGCCATGGACGCCGAGGAGGCCGCCTCGGGCTGATCAGGCGTCGGACCCGACGCGGCCGCCTCGGGCTGATATCGGGCATCGGACCCGAGGAGGCCGCCTCGGGCTGATGTCAGGCGTCAGACCCGAGGAGGCCGCCTCGGGCTGATGTCAGGCGTCGATCCCGGCGCGGAGCAGCGCCCACACCCGGGCGGCGGCGACGCGCCTGGCGGGCCCCGGCCGCTTGGACAGGGCCCCGGCGAGCATGCCGACGATGAGCACCAGGTCGTCGGCGGTGACCTCCGGGCGCACCCGCCCGGCCCGCTGCGCCTCGGCGAGCGGCCCCGCCAGCAGGGCGGCCACGCGGTCGCGCAACGCGAGCAGCCGCGGGTCGGCGGGGAGCTTGCCGACCATGTCGATGAACGCGGTCGAGGCGATGGTCTGCTCGGTGATCAGCGCCAGCACGTCGTCGAGGGTGGCGCCCGCCTCGGCGGCCAGCGCCTCCAGCTCGGCGACACCGTCCTCGAAGGCGGCGAGCGCGAGGCTGGCGCGGTCGGGGAAATGCCGGTAGAGGCTGCCCTGGCCGACCCCGGCGGCGCGGGCGACGGCGCTGAGCGGCGCGTCGTAACCGTCGGCCGCGAACACCTCGCGGGCCGCCGCGATCAGCGCCGCCCGGTTCGCCGCCGCCGCACCCGGTCCTCTGTTCGTACGGCGCACATCAGGCATACCAGCCACGATATCAACCGGACACCATCCTCCGAATCGGCGATATCCGATTCCGCCAGCCGTCGACACTACTGAGCAGCACCGGCTACGGTGAGGACCGGACAAACCTGTCCGGTACCTGCCGGGCACCCTGCGACCGCCCGATCGAGAGGATCCCCCTTGACCACTTTCGAGAACAAGGTCTGCCTGGTCACCGGAGCGGGCTCCGGGATCGGCAGGGCGATGGCGGTCGCCTTCGCCAAGGCCGGCGCCCGCGTCGTGGTCTGCGACGTGAACGCCGAGTCCGCCCAGCGAACCGCCGCCGACCTCGGCGACGCGGCCGTGAGCGTGGCGGCCGACATCTCCGACGAAACCTCGGTGTCGGCGCTCGCCGAGGCGGCCATCAGCGCGTACGGCCGGATCGACGTGCTGTGCAACAACGCCGGGATCATGGACACGATGGCGTTGCCCGCGGACGTCACGCCGGAGCTGTGGGAGCGGGTGCTGCGGGTGAACCTGACCGGCACGTTCCTCGTCACCCACGCGGTGCTGCCGCACATGCTGCACCAGGGCGGCGGCGCGATCGTCAACACCGCCTCGGAGGCCGGCATCCGGGGCGGCGCGGCGGGCGTCGCCTACACCGCCTCCAAGCACGGCGTGGTCGGTCTGACCAAGAGCGTGGCCTGGGCGTACGCCAAGGACGGCATCCGGTGCAACGCCATCCTGCCCGGCCCCACCATGACCAACATCGCCACCGGCGCCACCTTCGACCCGGTCGGCGCCGCCCGGCTCGGCCCCGTGCTCGCCCTCGGCGAGCGCCTCGCCCAGCCGGAGCAGATGGCCGACGCCGCGGTGTTCCTGGCCTCGGACGCCGCCTCGTTCATCAACGGCGCGATCGTGCCGGTGGACGGCGGCTGGTCGGCGGCCTGACCGCTCGTCGGCGGCCTGACCGGTCCCGGCGCGGTAGTGACCGCTCGCCGTCGGCGGTCTGCGGCGGGTCCCGGCGCGGTAGTGACCGCTCGCCGTCGGCGGTCTGCGGCAGGTCCCGGCGCGGTGGTGACCGCTCGACCGGCTGATCGTGCGGAACGCCGCAGGTCAGCCGGACTGCTGGGCGGCTCCGCGCCCGGTCGGCAGGTCAGCCGGGCTGCTGTGCCGGGGCCGGGCGGTCGGCCGGCTCCGCGCCGGATCGGTGCGCGCCGGGGCGGCGGCCCGGGATCGTCAGGACGATGAGGGCCGCGACCAGCGCGACGCCCCCGCCGATGAGGAACCCGGCGCGGAAGCCGGCCTCCGACGGCAGCGCCACCGCCCCCATCTTGACCGTCATGTTGGCCAGCACCGCGCCGAGGACCGCGCTGGCGGTGGAGGTGCCGATCGACCGCATGAGGCTGTTCAGCCCGTTGGCCGCCGCCGTCTCGGTGCGCGGCACGGCGCTCATGATGATGGACGGCATGGCCGCGTACGCGAACCCGATCCCGGCGCTGACCACGCCGGAGAAGACCAGGACGCCCCACGCGTGGCCCATGAGGACGAGGGCCATCAGATAGCCGCAGGCGATGATGATCGTGCCGAGCAGCAGGGAGACCTTGGGCCCGCGGGCCGCGGACAGGCGGGCCGCCACCGGGGAGATCGCCATCATGACCAGCCCGGCCGGCGCCATCCACAGACCGGCCGCGACCATCGACTGGCCCAGGCCGTACCCGGTGGTGGTCGGGAGCTGCAGGAGCTGCGGCGTGAGCAGCGACATCGCGTACATGGCGAAGCCGATGACGATCGAGGCGAGGTTCGTCATCAGCACCTGGCGCCGCGCGGTGGTGCGCAGGTCGACCAGGGGCGCGGGCGTGCGCAGCTCCCACCAGCCCCACACCAGCAGGACCACCACGGCGGCGGCGAGCATGCCGAGCGTGGTGCCGCTCGTCCAGCCCCAGTCACTGCCCTTGGAGATCGGCAGCAGGAGCAGGAGCAGCCCCGCCGCCAGCCCGGCCGCCCCGACGAAGTCGAACCGTCCCGGGGACTTGACCGGGGACTCCGGCACGATCAGCAGCACCAGGACGAACATCACCAGGCCCAGCCCGGCCGCGCCCCAGAACAGGGCGTGCCAGCTCACGTACTGGGCGACGAGCGCGGCGGCGGGCAGGCCGAGCGCTCCGCCCACGCCGAGCGAGGAGCTCATCAGGCCGATCGCCGAGCCGAGCCGCTGCGGCGGCAGGACGTCCCGCATGATGGCGATGCCCAGCGGGATCACCCCCATGCCGAGCCCCTGCAGCGTGCGGCCGATCACCATGGGGAGCAGCGAGTTGGCCGGGGCGCACACCAAGGAGCCGACGGCCAGCAGCAGGGTGCTGACCATCATGACGCGGCGCTTGCCGTACAGGTCGCCGAGCCGTCCGGACACGGGCATGGCCACCGCGCCGGCCAGCAGGGTCGCGGTGATGGCCCAGAAGGCGTTGGCGGTGGAGGTGTGCAGCAGGGCCGGCAGGGTGGCGATCAGGGGAACGATCAACGTCTGCATCAGCGAGACCGTGATGCCCGCCGCCGCCAGCACGCTGATGATCGCCCCGCTGCGCGGCGCGGCGTGCGTCGAGCTCATGGATCTTCTCCGTATCCCTCACCATATGCACCATGCATACAGCGTGTAGCCTACACATCGCTGTCAGGAGGGATATCCTGGCCTCCGACCGGGAGGGATTCGTGCGCGAGGAGATCGCCGGCATCGAGCGCGAGCTCATGCTCATCGGCCGCTACAAGGAGCTCGCGGCGGCCTCCGCCGCCCCCGCCGAGCGGCGGCTTGAGCGTAGCAGCAGCTACATCCTGCTCAGCAGGCTGGAGGCGGAGGGGCCGATGTCGATCGGCCAGCTCGCGCAGGCGTTCAACCTCGACGCCTCCACGGTCAACCGGCAGACCGCCGTCCTGCTCCGCGAAGGGCTGGCCGAGCGCATCCCCGATCCTGAGGGCGGCATGGCGCGCAAGCTCCGCATCACCGCCGAGGGCCTGCGCCGGGTGGACGGGGAGCGCGCTTACCGGCGCGACGGGCTGGCCACCGTACTGAAGGACTGGACCCCCGAGGAGCTGGCCTCCTTCGCCGAGGGGCTGGCGCACTTCAACGCCAGCATCGAGCACTAGCCACCGGCAGCATGGAGCCGCCCGGTGGCCTCGGCCACCGGGCGGCTCTCCAGCGGGTGGTGCGGACGGTCTCGGTCAAGCGGGTGGTACGGACGGTGCCGGTTCAGCGGGTGGTGCAGACGGTTCCGTTGAGGGTGAAGACGGCGGGCAGCACGTTCGGGCCGCTGTAGTTGCCGACGAAGCCGATCGTGGCCGAGCCGCCTGTGGGCAGCGCGCCGCCGGTGGGCTCGTTGACGACCTTGACGTGCGAGCCTTCCTGCGTCCAGACGGCGCTCCAGCCGGAGCCCAGGCTCTGCCACGGGCGCGGCCAGTCGAAGTCCAGCGTCCAGCCGCTGACCGGCGCGCCGTTGTTGGTGATGTCGATGGCGCCGACGTAGCCGCTGCCCCAGTCGGTCTGGTTGGTCAGGCGAACCGAGCAGGAGCTGGTGGCGGGCGTGCCGGTGGTGAACGTCAGCGGCGGTGAGGCCCACGAGACGCCGCCGCCGCTGTCACGCGCGATCACGTTCACCGTGTAGCGGGTGCCGGGCTTGAGGTTGCCGACGGCCAGCGAGGTGCCGCGGCTCTCGCCGAGCTGCTCGCTGACGCCCGAGTCGTTGCGGTACACCTCGTACTTCGCGATCGGGCGGGTCCCGGCGGAGGCGGCCGGCCAGGAGACGGTGGCGGTCTTGTCGGTGACGTTCGAGGCGACCGGCTGCCCGGGCGCGCCCGGCAGGCCGGCCTGGGAGCCGGCGGGACGCACGACGATCGTGGTCATCGACAGCGGCGGGAGCGTCTGGCTGGTGGCGCTGCCCGCGGTGGAGCTCGTGATGGCGGCCGCGCCGTTGGTGTGCGTCAGCACGGAGGGCGCCCCCGCGGCCGGCGTGAGCCCCGTGTAGCCGATGGCGACCGGGTAGGAGGTGTCGGACGAGGTGTTGATCAGCAGCACCGCGAGGTCGCCGTTGGGCCGGCGGGCGGCGTGCGCGGCAACCTTGGGCTGGTCGGTGGCGACGCGGACGAACTGGTCGCCGGGCCGGGCGAACCTGCTCATCATCTGCAACGCGTAGTAGGGCGCGAAGGGCGTGTTCAGGGCCGGTTCGCAGACGTCGCCGGCCGACGTGCACGTCCCGCTCGACAGCAGCCCGAAGTCGCCGTAGTCGGTGTGCCCCTCGACCTGGCTGACGGTGCCGATGCCGTTGTGGACGTTCCACCAGTCCACGCTGAACACCCCGTTGGCCAGCAGTGTGGCGTAGGCGTCCGCGGCGGCCAGCGCACCGGGCTGGGTGGTGGTGCCGCCGCTGCTGGTACCGGTGTTGAACTCGGTCATCGCGATGCCGATCCGCTCCGAGCCGGGCCCGGCGCCGGCCGCGATCTGCTGGCGGGTGAGCTGGATCATGTCGGTGACCTGCGCGGCCTTGTCGAAGGCGCCCGGATACCAGTGCAGGATGACGAAGTCGATCTTCGGTCCGGCGATCGACAGGACGACCTTGTTCCAGGTCCCGGCGTCGCCGCCGGCGACGATCCCGTCGGGCCAGTTGGCCGGGGTGGTCAGCACCGCGCCGATCTTGATGGACGGGTCGGCCGCCTTCATCGCGTCGGCGTAGGCCACGACGTGGCGGGCGTACTCGGCCGGGCTCTTGTCGGCGTGGTTGTCGGCCTCCCAGGCGCTGCCGTAGTGGCCGTTGCCGTAGTTCTCGTTGCCGATCTCCCAGTACTTGACGCCGTAGCCCTTGGTCACGTTGGCGTGGCGGACCCAGGCCGCGGCCTCCTCGGCGGTGCCGGTGCCGTAGTTGGCGGTCACCATCGCCTGCGCCCCGGTACGCCGTACGCCGCGCATGAAGGTGTCGAAGTCCGTGTTCGGCGCGACATAACCGCCGGGCGCGGTGTGGTCGGCCCAGTGGTAGATGTCGGAGTAGGAGCCGCCCGGGTAGCGCAGCAGCTTCACGCCCGCATCCTTGAGCCGGTCGGCGGTGTCGTCGGCGCCCAGGGTGGTGTCCCAGATGGCGTGGTTGGAGCCGATGCCCGTCTGGGGGACGGCGGCGAGCCCGGCGCGGGCGTTGACGCTGACGGCCACGGGGGCGGCATCGGGGGCGGCGTCGTCGGCCTGCGCGGCTGGAGTGGGGGCGGACAGCGCGGTCAGCGCCAGCAGGGCGGCGGACGCTGCGCGTAAACGGGCCTTGTGCATGAGGACACCTCGCCAGGAGCGGACAGTGGTTCGACGTTCCTCCCGACCGGGGGGCACGCTGATCCTGCGGCCTGACGCCGTAACCGGTCAAACATGGCTGAAAGTTTCACTCCGCCCGGCCGTTGCCCGGGCGCTCGCCGCAGCGGCGAAACAGGTGCCTACGTAGATCTTTTTCCGTGTTTTACCATGTCAGCGCCATCAGCGAATACACTCTCGGAATGCGGTATGTCCCTTTTGTCCTGGTTGTTGCTGCGTCGGTCGCCTTCCACGCGACCCCCGCGGCAGCCATCACCAACGGCTCTGTCGACGGTGACGCCCACCCAGAGGTCGGGGCTCTCATCGCCGACAAGCAGAACTCCGACGGCACGTGGAGCTACTGCACCGGGACGCTGGTCTCGCCGACCGTCTTCCTGACCGCCGCGCACTGCGGTGAGAAGAAGCAGAAGACCGCCAAGGTCTCCTTCTCCGGCCGTTACGAGCCCGGCGCCACCCTCTACTCCGGCCGCTACATCGCGGACCCGCGTTACAACGAGAAGTCCGAGCTGCACGACATGGCCGTCGTCGTCTTCAGCGAGCCTGTGACGGGCATCACGCCCGCCCAGCTGCCGAGCGCGGGCCTGCTCGACCGCTTGGAGGCCGACGGCAAGCTGAAGTCCTCCCGGTTCACCCCGGTCGGATACGGCTCGCTGGAGCCCACCGCCGCCCCGGTCAAGGGCTCGGCCAAGAAGGCGCACGGTAGCCGGTATCACTACACCGACACCCGCTACCAGGCGTCCATCTCCTTCAAGGACCTGTCCCGCAAGTGGCTCGACCTCTCCCTGCGCGCCAAGGGCGACGGGAGCACCTGCTTCGGCGACTCGGGCGGCCCGAACTTCCTCGGCGACGCCGACTCCCACCTGCTGGTGGCGACGTCCATCAGCGGGGCCGACGACGCCTGCAAGGCGACCAACTTCGACTACCGCCTGGACTCCCCCTCCGCCAGGACGTTCCTCGGCAAGTACGTCACCCTTCCCTGAACGGCTGCGCGGGCGGCCGGGGCGGCTCCGCGCCGTCCTGGCCCGCGCTGACGAAGGGTCGGGGCGTCTGGTCGGGCCTCGGCGGCGCCTGGTCGACGAGCGCTTGGATCGCCGTCCTGCGCCGCTCGATGCCCGCCCCGTCAATGCTGATCCGCGGCCTGTTTCGGCTCTTGTCATCGGTCACGGTCACGGAGCGTACTGACCCGGGCACCAAGAGCGGGTCACGGGCAGGTTAGTCCTCGACCGCCTTGAGCACCGCGTCCGCGATCGAGCGCGGATCCACCCCGAAGTGCTCGCGTACGGCCTCCCGCGTCCCGGACAACCCGAACCCGTCGGTGCCGAGCGAGGTCCACGGCCGGTCGATCCACGGCCGGATCTGGTCGGGCACCGCCCGCATCCAGTCGCTGACCGCGATCACCGGCCCTTCGGTCCCCGCCAGCGCCTGGCGCAGGTACGGGACGCCCGTCGCGGTCATGGCCTCCCTGCGCAGCTCGCTCCACGAGGTGACCGACCAGACGTCCACGCCGAGGCCGTACTCGTCCTGGAGCAGCCGCTGCGCCTCCAGCGCCCAGTGGATCGCGGTGCCGCTGGCCAGCAGGTGCGCGGCGCCGCCGCCGGCGGAGTAGCGGTAGATGCCCTTGACGATGCCCTCCTCGACCCCGTCGGGCATCGCGGGCTGCGGCATCGGCTCGTTGTAGAGGGTCAGGTAGTAGAACACGTCCTCGGCGGCCGGTCCGTACATCCTGGCCAGCCCGTCGCGCACGATCACGCCGACCTCGTACGCGAAGGCCGGGTCGTAGGCCAGGCAGGCCGGGTTGGCGGAGGCCAGGAGCTGCGAGTGCCCGTCCGCGTGCTGCAGCCCCTCCCCCGTCATCGTGGTGCGGCCGGCGGTCGCGCCGATGAGGAACCCGCGGCCGAGCTGGTCGGCCAGGGCCCACATCTGGTCGCCCGTCCGCTGCCAGCCGAACATCGAGTAGAAGATGTAGAAGGGGATCATCGGCTCGCCGTGGGTGGCGTAGCTGGAGGCCGCGGCGGTGAAGGACGCCATCGAGCCCGCCTCGGTGATGCCCTCGATGAGGATCTGCCCGTCCACCGCCTCCTTGTACGACAGCAGCAGCTCCCGGTCGACGGCTTCGTAGCGCTGGCCGAGCGGTGAGTAGATCTTCGCCGTGGGGAACAGCGACTCCATGCCGAACGTCCTGGCCTCGTCGGGCACGATCGGCACCCAGCGCCGGCCGGACTCCGGCTCCTTCATCAGGTCCTTGACCAGCCGCACGAACGCCATCGTGGTGGCGATCGGCTGCGCCGACCCCTTGGCGAGCGCGGTGAAGGGCCGCTCGCCGGGCTGCGGCAGCACGTGGTGGGAGACCGTCCTGGCGGGGATCGGGCCGCCCAGGGCGCGCCGCCGCTCAGCGGCGTAGCGTGCCTCGGGCGAGCCGGGGCCCGGGTGCAGGTAGGGGGGCAGGTCGCCGCTGAGCGCCCGGTCGGATACCGGCAGGCCGAGCCGGTCGCGCATGACCTTGAACTCGTCCTGGGTGAGCTTCTTCATCTGGTGGTTGGCGTTGCGCGCCTCGACGCCCGCGCCCAGCGTCCAGCCCTTGACCGTCTGCACCAGGACCACCGTCGGCGCGTCGGTGTGCTCCAGCGCCCTGCGGTAGGCGGCGTACACCTTGCGCGGCTCGTGGCCGGCCCGCGATCCGCCGACGATCCTGCGCAGGTCCTCGTCGGAGTGCGGCACCGCCAGCCCGCCGAACAGCCGCTCCCTGATGTAGCCGCCGGTCGAGGCGGCGAACGTCTGGAACTGCCCGTCGGGGATCTCCCCCAGCCTGGCCACCAGCTCGTCGGAACCGAGCAGGCCGTCCCACTCCTGCCCCCACAGCGCCTTGACGACGTGCCAGCCCGCGCCCTTGAAGACGCTCTCCAGCTCCTGCACGATGCGGGTGTTGCCGCGGACGGGCCCGTCGAGCCGCTGGAGGTTACAGTTGATCACGAATGTCAGGTTGCCGAGCCCTTCCCTGGCCGCCAGCGTCAGCGCCGCCGTGGACTCGGGCTCGTCCATCTCGCCGTCGCCGAGGAAGGCCCAGACGTGGCTGCGCGAGGTGTCCTTGATGCCGCGGTTGTGCAGGTAGCGGTTGAAGCGGGCCTGGTAGACCGCGTTCAGCGGGCCGAGCCCCATCGACACGGTCGGGAACTGCCAGAAGCCGGGCATGGCCCTCGGGTGCGGGTAGGACGGAAGCCCGCCCTCGGTCTCGCGCCTGAACAGGTCGAGCTGCGCCTCGCTCAGCCTGCCCTCCAGGAAGGCCCGCGCGTAGACGCCCGGCGAGGCGTGGCCCTGGAAATAGACCTGATCGGCGGAGCCGTGGAAGAAGTGGTTGAACCCCACCTCGTAGAGCCACGCGGCCGAGGCGTAGGTCGCCAGGTGGCCGCCGAGCCCGAGCTTGCTGCCCCGGCTGACCATGACCGCGGCGTTCCACCGGTCGTAGGCCGCGATGCGCTCCTCCAGCTCGATGTCGCCCGGATAGGCAGGCTCCTCGGCCGTGGGCACCGTGTTGACGTAGCGCGTGCTCGTGGCCAGCCTGCGCAACAGGTATTCGGCCCGATCGGGACCGGCAGCCCTGCGGACCGCCTCGAGGGATTCGAGCCACTCGGCGGTCTCTTGAGGATCCAGATCTCTCTGCATGCGTACCATTAAACACCCTATGATCGATCATCCTATGAGAGGACATACTCGGTGGAACCTGTAGGGCGGCGGCCGCTGCGTGAGGAGATCCGCAAGGTGCTGGTCGACGGCCTGATCAGCGGCCGATGGGAGCCCGGCGACCGGATCGTGGAGCGCCGCCTGGCCACCGAGCTGGCGGTCAGCCAGGCCCCGGTGCGCGAGGCGCTGCGCGAGCTCGAAACGCTCAGGCTGATCGAGTCGTCGCCCAACAGAGGCGCGCGGGTCCGCGGCTTCTCGCCGTCGGACCTGCGCGAGGTCTACCAGGTGCGGGCGGGCCTGGAGGAGACGGCCACCCGGCTGGGCCGGCCGCCGGTCGAGGCGCTGCGCGCCCACGTGACCCGCCTGCACGCGGCCGCCGCCGCAGACTCACTGGACGACCAGGTACGCCACGGCGTCGCCTTCCACCGGGAGATCGTGGCGGCGGCCGGCAACGCGCTGCTGCTGTCGGTCTGGGAGTCTTTGGGCATCGAGGTGTGGACGCACATGTCGATCCGGCTGTTCAGGATGCGCCCGCACGAGAACGCGGCCGGCCACGAGCCCCTGGTCGAGGCGTTCGACAGGGACGACCCGCAGGTCGGCCGCCTGCTGCACGACCACGTCCTCGGCTACGCACCCTGAGCCCCACCTGTGGCGATGCCCCTCCTGGCCGGCGGGCGGCGGGGTTGCGATCGAAGAACCCGGTAGCCGTACCGGGCGCGCTCTCGGTTGATCTGGTCGGCGATTGAGCCGCACCGGGCGAGCCTCGCCGATCGCCAGGCAGGCGAGCCCTGCGACCGGGAGTACCCGATGGCCCTGCTCACCCGCGCTGACTTATGGGGCCTTCATCCTGGAGCCGCTGTCACGGCGACGCCGTACGGGTGCGTACCGCACCGCAGAAGGGTGCCTTGAGAGGTCACCTGGCAGGGGCGGGAGTCCTTTGAGAAGGGCCAGATGCTCTGCAGGGGCATGCCGTCGCGCGCCTGGATCTGACCTGCCTGGGCGAGCCGGACGGGATCGTTCAGGGGCCTGCTCCGATCCCCGAGGACGCGTCCGAAGGGGACGTGGGTGTAGAAATACGGAGCTCCGGAGCTGCAACTCCCCCAGTTGCGCCGGGCGTACGCGAGCTGGTTCAGGTAGTCCAGCCGTCCTGGATCCAAGATCGGGGACGGCGGCCCCGAGAACCGGGAGCGTCGCACCTCGCTGCCAGGAACGCTGACCCCGGCCTTGGCCGCCTCAACGTGGGCCTGGCGGAGGTTCTCAGGGACGTCGTGGTTGGAGTCGAGCAGATACCAGACGATCGCCAGGTTGAAGTGGGCCAGGGATCTGTTCATGGGGCGTGTTTCCTGGCCGAGGGCGTCCATGAAGCTGTTGCGCGCCTCTTTGAGCAGCCGCTTGCGCTCCTTGGGCGGGCGGTGGGCTGCCATGGCGGCTTCCAGCTTGATCAGCCCGCTGTTGAGCGGACCGGCTATCAGGCTGTCCACGCTCTCCTGGATGGAGGTAAGCAGCCTGACCTCGGCGGTCTGGAGCTCCAGCACCTCCCGCGCGACCATCTCGGCCATGCGCGTGCCAGCGGACTCGGCGAGCTTTGCCAGGATGAACAGCACTACCGCTTCAGCCATGGCGACCTTCCGCTCGACTACGCAGCACTGCCAGTCTCCAGCTCGCCCGGTTGTGATGAAAGACCCGTGCCCCACCTTCTCCACGCCCCGGTCACTGCGGAGGGCGCGAGCTGGTGCGCGGGTGATGCATGGCGAGATCCCCGACCCGTTCCGCCCGTGATGCTGAACCAATGACGGCGTGACCGACCTGCCACGGCCCCTTAACCGCATCTTCCCCGAAGGCCTTGACCATCGCGTCATCGTGTCGGCCACTCTGCGGTTGACACAGCAGAACGGCTCGACCCGCTGGGGCCGGACGACCCCACCAGCGCGAGCGCGTTCGTGGGGTCCGGGGCGGCCGACTCTCAACCCGAGGTCATTCTCGGCGACTCGTTTCTTCCCGAAGACTGAACCGCGGGGCCGGCTCGCCGTCAGCTGCGACAGCGGCGGGCGGCGGTGTCAGGGCTGACATCCAGAACTGCGGCGACCTCGTCCCAGGTGGCTCCAGCCGTTCGGTCGGCGGTGACGGTCGCGGCAGGTGTGCGCGCGAGGGTTACGGCTCGGCCATCGAGGGACAAGTCCGGCGCGATAACGATCATTGGGCCGATTCCGCGGGTCGGAACTGGCAGGGACGGGAGTTGACGAGCCGGCGTAGCGGCACGCAATGCGGCTGGAGGTCATTTCCGGCCGGGTTCCGCGCCAGTTCAGGCACCGGCCTCGAGTACGGCGAGGTCGCGCACCGCATACCGGTGATGCTCGGCCTCTTCCTTCAGCACCACCTTGAGGCAGCGGCGCACGACGTACTCCTGGTCGGGATACGGGTCCGCCGGCTTGCGACCGCACACCCGATCGAGCTCGGCCTCGGTGAGCCCGTCAACGACACGGCGCATCGTGGCCATGCGGGCGAGCCGCGGCGCGAGCACCTCGTCGAGCGTCGGGGTGGCTTCGAGCGTAAGACCGAGCTTCGCCGTCGCGTCGGGCGGCATCCCGCCGTGAGGGAAGCCCAGCGGGTGGTACGGCGCTTGCTCCTCCAGCACGGCATTGCCGAGCCAGGCATCGCCGGCCAACAGCAGGTGCCGTTGGGTCTCGACCAACGACCACTCGCCGTTGACCTGCTCGTGCAGCTTGGCCTCGGGCAACAGCCGGGCGCGGTCGAGCGTCGCCGCCCACAGCGTCTCGATGGCATACCAAGCAGCCCGGTAGTCGTCGGGGGACGCGGCGTCACGCGCCAGCACCCGCGTGGGGTGCCGCCGGTCGAGCTCGGCCTCGACGTAGGCGGTCACATCGACGTCGTTGACGACGAGACGCTCGAAGGCGCCACCGAGGTAGACGTCGCTCCCATAGCAGTCGACGATCTTCAGACCGCTGACCTCGCAATCGCGGACCTCAAGACCGACAAGGTCGCACAGGTGGATGCGGGCACCACGGAACTGGTCACTCTGGGCGTACTCAGCAGTCATCGAAGCAGTCTCCCGCACCCGTCCCGCCCGCGCCATGTTTGGCAACTAAGTTTCGGAGCCAGCCGTGTGGAACGAGGGTCAGCACGCGGGTCGCCGAGTGGGATCTGGGGCAGCGGCACGGCGTGCTCCTCAGGGGGTCGGGGCTGGTCAGTGGGGTTGCAAGCCCCTGACCCTCCACGCCGACTGTGTGCAGGGAGTCGTACCAGGCTCGTGCCTCATTCTCCTCGGTCGTGTGCATGCCCAGGGCGAGGACACCAGCGGCCGGGACCGAGGCGAAAAGCGCCTCCGGCAGGGCGCGCCGCCCGGACAGCGGCAGGCCCGTCACGTCTTGGCCGCGCGCAGGAGGTCGAACACCGCGAAATGGACCAGCTCGTCGCGTGCCAGGGCGGCGCGGTTTCCAGACCAGCCGGCTGAAGCGACGGGAATGTGGCTGCGCGATCTGAGCGCGTGCGACGTCGGCCCGCTCACACTGCGCAGTGACGCCTTCGACCTGCTGCGATGGCTACGGTTCCTGCACATGCTGCGGGTGGAGTGGCAGCGGGCCGAGCGCGGCCACGTGCGGGGGCTGGTGGAGCACCTGCGCCACGCACCCAATCCGCAGCGATTACGCCGTCCGCCTGAAGCTCCCCCTGCGGGGTCAGTGAACACTCTCACCGGTAAGCCGTATCCCGGGCCGGGCTACGCTCCGCGGACCATCAACCACCAGTTATCGGTGTTGTCGGCCTTCTACGCGTTCGACGAGGATCTCGGGCCGCTGGTCAACCCGGTGCCGCAGCGACGTGGCCACTCAGGCGGCGCGGTCCGCGCGCACCATGACCCGATGTTGCCGTCCGAGCGGTCGCGTCGCCCTGCAGATCACCGGCTCCGTGACGAAGGTCCGATCCAAGGGCGGCTTGTCACACCCGCACCCAGTCGTGCCGCTCGAGGTCAGGGCTTGATGAGTACCTTGAGGCTCTTGCGGCCGGCCATGTCCTGATGGCCGGTCGTGGCGTCGAACACCTTCCCCGGCTCGACGGTCCCGTCCAGGATGTCGGGCATCAGCTCCTTGATGTAGGCCCGGACTGACGCGGGCAGGCGGGCATGGTGCCGACGGCCTCCAGGACCACGTGCATGCCGTGCCCGCCGGTCGGCTCGCGGACCTGGGCAACCCCTTTCTCGCCGCGGGCGGAGACGACGTCGGTGGCGCCGAACTCGCGGCCGGGGTCGGTGCGGGCATGGTGGCGTCCCAGCATGATGATCTGCTCGGTGTCCGCACAAGCTCACGACCGGCTGCGGAACCCCAGGGTGTCAGATCTGCCTCAGACGGGCTGGCCGACCGGCCGGATGGTCAACGTGTTGAGGTCGACGCCGGCCGGCTGGCCGAGGGCGAAGCAGATGACCTCGGCGACGGGCTCGGGGGACAGGGCGAAGGGCGGGACGCCGCCTTGCCAGAAGGCGGTGTCGGTCATGCCGGGGCTGACGAGGGTGACGCCGATGCCGCGGCTGGTGGCGTACATCCGCAGGTTCTCGGCCATGCCGGTGACGGCCCACTTGGTGGCGGAGTAGAGGTTGGCGGGGCTGTTCTTCAGGCCGGCGACGCTGCCGATGAGCACCAGCCGCCCGCCCGTGCTCTCGAGATGGGGCAGGGCGGCGTTGGCCAGCAGGGCGGGACCGAGGACGTTGGTGAGGACCATGGGCGCCCACAGTTCCGGGTCGCCGTCGGCGATGGTGCGCGGGTGGTCGGCGGGGATGAAACCGGCGTTGGCCACCGCGGCGTGCAGGGCGCCGAAGTGTGCCACGGTGCGGGTCACGGCGGCTTGGGTGGCCGGCCAGTCGGCGGCGTCGGCGATGATGCCGAGCAGCCGGTCGGGGTGGCCGGTCTCGTCGAGGAAGGACTTGAGCTTGGTCTCGTCGCGGCCGGTGACGGCCACGCGGTAGCCGCGATCGAGGAGCAATCGTGCGGTGTGGGCGCCGATGCCGCTGGTCGCGCCGGTGATCAGTACAGTCTTGCCGGTCATGGTCATACTCCCGGGTGTTGGAGGTCCTGTCGGTGCATCAAAGGAGGGCTTCGACGGTGATGGGCGGGCCGATCACCACTACAAGAGCTGGTCGGACAGGGTCCATCTCCGTATCGCAGGTCGCGTTCAACCTGCTGATCCCAGGAAACCCGCCTGGCCGCGCGCGAGGCAGAGCGCGTTTATAGGGGGGACAAGCTCAACCCCTCTACCGCCGTCACCTGCGGTTATCGTGGAGGGCATGGAGCAGCGACCCGACCACCGCGCCCAGATCCGGGACTTCCTCGCCACCCGGCGTGCGAAGCTGACCCCGGAGCAGGTCGGGCTGCCCACCAGCGGCCGGCGCCGGGTCCCCGGGCTGC
Source organism: Nonomuraea rosea (assembly GCF_039539705.1). Lineage (NCBI taxonomy): Bacteria > Bacillati > Actinomycetota > Actinomycetes > Streptosporangiales > Streptosporangiaceae > Nonomuraea > Nonomuraea rosea. The sequence continues at coordinate 55,555 of NZ_BAABDQ010000049.1, forward strand.
GCCGCGAGGAGGTCGCGGTGCTGGCCGGTGTGAGCACCGAGTGGTACACGCGGCTGGAGAAGGGCCACATCAGCGGCGTATCGGAAGAGGTGCTCGACGCGGTGGCCCAGGCCCTGCGCCTGGACCAGGACGAACGCACCTATCTGTTCGATCTGGCCCACGCCGCCCGCCGCGCACCTTCGCGCCGCAAAGACGTACAGGTCCCGCCGCCGGTCCAGTGGCTGCTGGACTCCATGACGATGTCGGCGGCGTTCGTGCGCAACGGCCGTTCGGACCTCGTCGCCGTCAATGCGCTGGCCCGGAGCGTGCTCGCCCCGGTCTTCGACAGCCTCACCACCGCCCAGCACGGCCGCGCCAACCTCGCCCGCTATATCTTCCTCGACCCGAGCTCCCGGCAGTTCTTCGTCGACTGGGACGCGGCCGCCGTCGTCGCCGCCGCGCTGCTGCGCGCCGAAGCCGGACGCGAGCCCCACGACCGCGCCCTGCGCGAACTCATCGGCGAACTGTCCACCCTCAGCACCGAGTTCCGCGGCCAGTGGGCCGCCCACGACGTCCGCATCCGCCACGACGGCACCAAGCGGCTATGGCACCCCCAGGTCGGCGACCTGGAGCTGACCTACCAGTCCCTCGACCTGCCCATGTCCAACCGGACGCTGTACGACCTCACCGTCTACACCGCCGAACCGGGCAGCACCTCCGAAGAGCGGCTCAAGCTCCTGGCCAGCCTGGCCGCCACCCAGCCGGCACGCCCCATCAGCCGGCCGCGTTGAAGCGCGCCAACCTGCTCACCGGCGCAATCAGACGGGCACTACGTCGGAGATCCTTGACCGGAATGTCTTGGGCGCGCAGCTGGTCGACTGCGGTCAACAGGTACGCGAACCACAACGGTGATCGTCCAGGAGAAGTGGCAAGCCACCGAAGCGCTCACGGTGGTAGCGCAGCATTTCAACGAAACCAGCCGGTCATCGAGGCAACAGACGTACCGAGGCAAACCCTGGACGGGCCAGCGTGTTGCCCGCCTGTCAGTTTCCGAAGTCGTGTGCACGGCTGTCCTGGGGTTCCGGGGATCTGTGCATAGGTCGGTGAACATCCGGTGCGTCCATAGTCCTGTGCGCTACGGCGCGTTTTGTTCCGTACTCGTGTGCGCGACGGTGAGGTCCTTGGCATGGACGGCGAGCGGGCGCAGATCGTTGAGCGGGGTTTGTTGACCGCCCCGGATGAGACTGGGACGTGGTAGTACGCCGGGGCCGAGGTGATCGCCCGGCTGGCCGCCCGGCCGCGGGTGGGCTTGACCCGCGGACACAGCGGCGACTGAGCTGGGTCTTTCGCGGCGTCAGGTGTACGTGCTGCTGCGCCGATGGCGTCAGGGCGAAGGCGTCATGTCGGTCGTGGCGTTCGCGGCTACCGGCTGGCGGATCTGGCTGCGGACGCATTTCCGGAGGCTGGGTTGTATCCGCCGCCCTGGCTCGGCGACCAGTCCCGTTACCTCCACGCGGACCCAGTGGAGGATGCCGAGGCGGCCGCGCACGTCATTCTGGCCGCCCAGCGCATCACCGGTACAGACACTCTCGCCGCCGTCATGGCCACCGCCGGATTGTCACTGCGCTCCGTCGAGCCCGACCGCGTCCAGCGCAACCAGCGGACATGGATCCCATTGCCCTGCCCATTCCGCGCGACATCCTCTACCAGCACGACGACCACCGACGGGCCAGGTCCTGCCGGCCGGCTTCCGGGACATCCGTGCCTGCTGGCGCGGGATGGCGTCGCCGCCGCCCGCGAACTCGGCTGACATCGCCGCCTTCTGAGATCGCGTACGGACGGATGGTGACGTTCCCCTTTATGCCTTGGCGGCCGGCGATCGCGCCCTTATGTTGGTGATCGTTTTGCTGGCTCTTCGAACAGCGGGGTGTTCATGGGATCCACGCGTACGAACCTGACCATTCTGGCGAGCATCCTTCTCATGGCCGGGCAGGCGGCGGGCGCGGGCCCGGCCGCGGCGGACGGCTGCCTGGCGACCACCGACCAGTGGGAGGTCACCGACCTGGGCGTCACGGGGAGCGCGCTCGACATCAACGACCTGGGACAGATCGCCGGCTCCAGCGTGAGCGCGACCGGCGAACAGCGGGCGACCGTCTGGGACGGCGCGCAGGTGATCGATCTGGGCAGTCTCGGCGGCGGCCGCGCTTACGCAGGCGCCCTCGACGAGGACGGCAACGTCGTCGGCAGCAGCTACACGGCAACGGAGAAGGGGCACGCCTTCCACTGGCGCGCCGGGACGATGACCGACCTCGGCACCTTCGGCCGCATCCCCACCCTGGTCCACGACGTCAGCGCGGGCGTCATCGTGGGCGAATATCGGTACCTGCTGCCCAACGGCACGGCCCGCTACCAGGCGTTCCGCATCCGGGACGGCGTAAGGACCGACCTCGCCGCCGTCTCAGGCAGCTATGCGGCGGCCGTCAACCCGGCCGGGCAGATCGCCGGCACCCAGCGCCGCCTCGAACCGCCCGGCCCGGCGAGCCAGCGGACCCACCGGGCCTTCCTCTGGGAGGACGGCGCCATCACCGAGCTCGGCACGCTCGGCGGTCAGTGGAGCCAGGCCGAGGGGATCAACGGCGACGGCCACATCGTCGGCCAGGCGGCGCTCGGCGCGGACGGCGTGCTCGCGGGCGGCTACATCTGGAGCGCCGAGGAGGGCATGCGGCGCCTGCCCGACGCCGGCGGTCTGGCCGCGCCCAAGGCCGTCAACGACGACGACGTGATCGCCGGCACGTACACCTGCACTGGAGCCGGCACCGCCGCCCACGCGGCGGTCTGGACCGGCCCCGGCGCGGCGCCGGCTCTGCTGCCCGACCCGGCGACCGGCACCGCCACGATGGCCAATGCCGTCAACGCGCAGGGCGAGATCACCGGGTGGGCCGAGGCCCCCAACGGCTCGCGGCGCGCCCTCGTGTGGCGGCCCGCGCCCGGCAGTTCCTGAGCCTCAGCCCCGCCAGCGCGGCCGAGACCAGGGAGCGGGCCTCCTTCCGGGACTCGGGCCAGGCAGTCGGCGGAGGTGGCCGACATCCTCGACCCGGACCACGGCGAGGAAACCTTCCATACCTACGTCCGGCAGGACTCTGTCGTGCTGTGGCCGGGCGAGGCCGGCTGCAACGTCGTCCAGCGATGGCGGCCCTGGTTTCCTGTGGCCCGTCACCGTCCTCGGACCGTGCGGCGGGTCTGCCCTGTCTGCGCCGCCGACCCTGGCCGCGGGATCCCGTGGCGGCTCATACCCAAACGCCCTTTGCATAGTTCAGAGAAGACCGCCGTCACGCTCGGGCTCGTACGCCCACGTGCCCGGCCGACCTGAGGGGAAGTCGGCTACCGCCTTCGTCAGCATCGGCGCCGGTACATCTCCGCCAGTCGCCGCACCCCAGGCTCCAGCAACATCACTTGCGGTTCGCCCGATCCCACACGTCCAGGTCCTCCGCCGCCGGCCGCTGTCGGGCCGCGCGAACCACAGCCGCCCTAGCGGCACGGCCGGACCAGGCGGCATGTCCTTGAGCCACGGCCCCTCAAAGGGAATCATCTCGTCTCATCCCTCGTCAGAAGATCCAGAGGTATCCGACCCTGCCGACAGCCAAGGCGCACAGGACGCCGAATACGACGGACACCGGCCACATTCTTCTGCCCATCGTCCAGGCCACGCCAGCCACAGCGACTCCCAGGAGAGTCGCGGCCGAAATGGCGATGGAGTTGAACAAGTCCCCCGCCGAGGTGCCGTGGTAGGGGTCGTCGTCGGGCGCTTCCACGCGATAAGCGAAACCCATGAGGATCGCGGCGACCAGGTATCCGACGCTCGGAGCACGCATGTCCACGCCTTTGATCGCGACGATGTCTACCGGTGGAGCCTACTGAGAGAAGGCTTGTGATCATCCCGCCTTCGTCCGCCTCGCTGGGCGATCATAAGCGCCCCGGCAGCACAATGGGTTATGGGACGGAGACCCCCGCGGCGCTCCCCCTCCTGGGCAGGCCGCCTCGCGCCACCGTACGCATCACTGCCCGCCCCGGCGCCTCCAAAAGCTCACGTCGGTCCAGCTTTGGGTCGCCATCGCGGGCATCATCGGCAGCCTCACGTCCGTCCCCGCGATCATCATCTCTATTAACGCGCCCAAGGTCAGCGAACGGCAGCGGACGGACGCCCAGCGCCAGAAAGCGAAGACCGATCTGGCCAATAGGCGCGTTTTGCTCACCGCGTAGAAATGAGTAATCAGGCATTCTTCAACGGCCGATCAGCTGTCATCCGTAACGGCAACACGACGTCCACTTGGGTCGGCATCAAGATCCTTCGATCTGACCGCGGGTGGGTGTTGACGTATGCCGCGCCCGGGTGCAGCGAAGTGACGTACTCCATCACGCCGGACGACCGACAGAATAGAGTTTCCCCTCGACTCCAGCGCCGACGTACAAAGCGCTGTCTTCACCAGCATTCGGTGGGCGATCGAGCCCGACCGAGATCCGGGTCGAGTTCTCCCAGCGTGACGACAGCCGCTGCCCCGTCAAAGCCGAGTGCACCCGAAGCCGGCGTCGGCGGCTCACGTTACAACCCCAGGCCGAACACGAGGTTCTCGCCCGGGCACGGGCCGAGCAGCACACTGACCAGTGGGACATCGCACTTCGCCGCCTGCGGCCTGAGGGGGTTCCCTAATGATCTTCAGGGAGGGCGAAAGCCCACCTCCGAGGAGCGCGTAAGAGAGTCTCTCCTATTGTTAGATGCCGATCGAACTCTAAGGGAGTTGAACATGCGCACTGTGCGGATCGACCGCTTTGGCGGCCCTGACGTCCTAACCGTTGCCGAGGCGCCAGCACCTCGCCCGTTCGAGGGCGAGGTGCTGGTACGCGTTGTTGCCTCCGCCATCAATCCCGTTGATGACAAGACCCGTCAGGGGGCCATCGGAGAGGGAACGCCACCCCTGCCGATGACCTTGGGCTGGGAACTGGCGGGCATCGTCGTCGACAGCCCGACCAGTGGGCTGCCCGTGGGTGAACGGGTCTTCGGGATGTCTCACCAGCTTGGAACCGGACGAGGAACCTGGGCCGATCTCGTGGCCATGCCGGTCGCCTCGCTTGCCGCCGCCCCCTCGAGGATCAGCCTGGTGGAGGCGGCGACACTGCCGTTGCCTGGGCTCAGCGCCTTGCAGACGCTGGACTGGCTGGACATCCGCGCTGGAGAACGCCTTCTGGTGGCAGGTGCGGTTGGCGCGGTAGGAGGCCTGGCCGTACAACTGGCCCGAGCGCGCGGCGCCCGGGTAGACGCGCTGGTTTCCAGACCAGCTCAGGTCGAGGTAGCCAAGGAGTTGGGGGCCGAATGGGCCACAACGGAGCGCGCCACGCTCCCCGTAGCCGCCTATGACGCCGTCTTCGACACCTTCGGCGCCTTTGCCACCGAAGCCGTGGCCGATGAAGGCCGCTACGCCTCCATCGCCACCCAAGCCGGACCCGTGCCGGATCTGTCCCACCGAGCGGTCCGCACCACGGTCAACCAGGTGCGCGAGGACGGCGCAGGGCTTGCCGAACTGGCCAGGATTGTAGATGCGGGCCAGGTCAAGGTACGAGTTGACTCCGAATACAGCCTGCAAGACGTGCAAGAAGCGCACGAGCACTTCCTCCGGGGCCAGTTGTCAGGAAAGATCGCCCTCGTTCTCTGAAGGCGGCCCGGTCAGGAACCGAAGCCTGGCACGTCCGCACACAGCAGCACCGGTGGGGAGTCGGACCAGCCTCAAGCAGCGCGTGGCGCAGACATCGACCCACAGGCCCACGCCTGAGTGTTCCTTTCACATGACACCCCCGTGATCACTCCTGTGATCACGGGGCCGTTTCTTTGCTTGTCTACTTCGCCAACAGGGTCTGGTGGGAGGGGGCGGGGCGTTAGTCGGTCGGTTCGTCGGCGGTATCGCCAACCTCTTCGGCTTCGCGCTTCCGGCGTCGCCCATACGACGTAGCACGTTCCGGCGATGCCTGTGAGGATCACCGCGAGCCAGGCGGCGGGCGTTAGCACGTCGTCCGCGGCGGTGGTGCCCGCCGATGCTGCGGGGGCGGCGGAATCCGGCGCTGGGGCTGGTCTCTGGTGTGCTCTGTCGTGTCGTGGAGTCAGCGCGGGGTCGGTACGTCCCGCGCCGGACATGTCCACGTCCGTGGGGATGGCCTGCGCGGCGCTTCCCGGCGCTCCCGGCCGTCCGGGGGCTCCCCGTACTCCGGATGGTCCGGGTTCCCGGCTGGCCGGATGCGCCGGTTGGTCAGGGCGTGCCGGGTCGTCCGGACACTCCCGGCTGGCCGGTCGCCCCTGCGGGTCAGGTCGGTCCGGGGGTGCCCGCTGGTCCGGTCGGTCCAGCGGGCCCCTGATCGCCCTGCGGTCCCTGAGGTCCAGGCTCGCCTTGGGGTCCGGATGCACCGGTAGGCCGACGATGCACACGACCGGTGGATCTTGGTCGGGGCAGTGGCCATGATGGTGGGGTCGGCCAGGATCGCAGCGCCGGGCATGTGCCCGGGGGGCTGCGTGGCCTGCTGTGATTGACCATGGCGGGCAGCGAGCGCGGCGGTTGCTGCGCGGTCGAGGTGCCGGGAGATGGCGGGGCAGTTGGTGGCGGGGGCATCCGCCGCAACCCAGCAGCTGCCTTCTCAGATCGATGTTGATCTCTTGTGACCCAGCTGTGGTGAAGCACGGATGAAGCAGAAATGACAGGTCATACGGCTATCTTCCTGCTGACGGACCCGGAGCAGGGCAGACGATCAGAGGAGAGACATGCGAGGGAGAGTCAGGACCACCGTCGCGGCGGCGACGATGCTCGGCGCGGCGGTGCTCGCGTTCGGTGCCATTGCGCCACCTGCACAGGCGCAGGAGACAACAGCACGGATCGATCAGGTGCAGGCCGCTCCCGGCTGGCACTACGTGGGGACCTACACCACATCGACCAGATGCCGCCAGCAGGGCGAGGCTTACCTGGCGGCTGGCTGGGCGATCCGTTTCGAGTGTCGCGGCGCTGCTGGCACAGAGTTGTGGGTGCTGACCAACCCATAGCGGACGCCCCCAAGGAGCCGCCAGCCGCGTGGGCCTGTCCGGCGCGGCCGGCGTCTTCGGGGTCGGGTGGGCCCGATGGTGAGGTTTCCGGTGAAGTCGTGGCTGTCCCAGACGAGCTGGTGGTGGGTGCGGTCGTAGTGGGTGAACTCCTGCGGGGCGAGGCGATATCGGGGTGATTTTCCTGTTTTTTCCGCAGGCTTTGAGGTGATCGTTTGAGGACTTCCTGTAGGCGTGTGGACCTCAGCACCAGGATGAGTCGGTGGCCGCAGCTGCGGCGACCTGCGGGTACTTGGCGGCGGCCCGGATCGTGCCGTCCACCGTAAACGGATGCCGCACCTGTGTACGCCTGCGCGAAAGGCCCCGGCAGGAGGGTGGAGTTCTGCGGGGGCCTTCGGCGCGCGGGATTTGCAGATCACACGCAGGTACGGGGCACTGTGTGCGTTCGCCGTCCGGTTCACCAGTCTCCGCACGCCGCCGACCGGGCCGAACACGCACCAGGGCCGCCACGTCCGGCGCCACCTTCCACACGTTCTGCCAGTCCCGGTACGGCACCGGCTCGCCGAGCGAGGCGTTCGGGTCAGCCCTGCGTTGACAACCGCAGCACCGCCTTCTTCTTGGACAGCGAGAGGGCGACGATGGTGATGCCGTTGAGCGTGCTCGACGAGCCCTCGCTGAAGTACGACGAGCCTGACACGCCCGGCCCACTGGACTTCACGCGGACGCCGCCGGCATTGAAGGAGACGGTCAGCTTGGTGAAGACGAAGCTGGGGTCGATCCGGAACGAGACTTTCTTGGTGATGGTGATCTTGCAGTTGCCGTCGTAGCAGGCACGAAGGTTGGGCTTGGCGGCGGCGGACGCCGTGGGGGCGATGGCGGGGACGAGAGCGACGGACGCGGCCACCGCCAGGGCGGCGGTCCTGATCCTGGCGGACATGGTCCTCCTTGCTTCACATGAGGTGAGGACAGAGTGATCCATTGAGCCCTCCCAGTGTGTGGCGGCCGCTCCGGGACCGGTCCCGGAGCGGCCGAGCCACATGAGGGTGCGGCAAAGCCAACGAGTCTGCCTCGGCGTGGCTCTGTGATGACCGGAGGTGGCTTGATCGATGTTGGTCGCAGGTGACGTTCGCATGTGTTGCCGGTGCTTGTGCAGGTGTTCAGGTTCGGTGGCCGGATTCCGCTTCGTCATGGATCTTCTCAGCGCGAAGGCGCCCTCACGCCGTGGACAATCGGAGCATGGGAGACCCGATCGAGATCGTGGATCATGACCCGGTGTGGCAGGTGGAGTTCGCCGCGATCGGGACGGCGTTGCGCGGGGCGCTTGGTGACGCCGCCCTGCGCGGCAGCAGCGCGGCGTTCCCCTGCTCGAACCCGAAGAACGAGCCACGCGCGCGCCCGGTGGCGTAGACCAGCTCGCCTGAGCCGGGAGCGGGCACGACGGCCGGGTCGGAGACCACCCAGTACGGCGCGCCGTCCACCGCGCGCGATCGTCCTGACCACCACGACGGCGGCGATCGCGAGCCCGATGGCGAGCACGGACAGCAGCGCCTGCGCCGCAGATTGGCCGGCGCGAACCTGAGCAGCCTGGAGAAGGCGGAGCTCGCGAAACCGGATACCTGATCGACGGGAGTCCGAGGGGCTTCGGGAAGCACGGAATGGCCTGCGAGGCGGGTCAACGTGTCACCCCATCGGGTTGCTGCCGTGTGACCCAGGATGCGGGCGGCCCGCTAATGAGGGCCAGAATAAATATCCGTTACGCCCAGCCCCCGAACTGTTTCGCCATCCGGCCCGATCGTTAAGACCCCACCCAAGCCTGCTGCCTCGCCGATACGGAAGGCACTGCTCACGGCAGCGTCGAAACAGTCGGCCGATCAGCCGCTCGTTAGACTTCGCCCATGACCACGACGAAGGACCCGTCCGCCCAGCCCCTCACCATCGCCCAGCTCGCCGAGCTGGCCGGGGTGTCGACCGCGACGGTCTCCAAAGTGGTGAACGGCAGGTCCGAGGTCGCGCCCGAGACCCGCGCCCTCATCGAACGGCTCATCAGCGAGCACGGCTACCGCAGGCAGCGGCGGCGCGGCCGCCCGGCCGCCCTGGTGGAGCTGGTCTTCCACGCGCTCGAAGGCGACTACCCCATCGAGATCATCAAGGGCGTCGAGCAGGTCGCCCGCGAGAACCGCCTGGCCGTGGTGCTGTCGGAGCTGCAGCAGCGGCACGTCCCCGGGCGAGGCTGGATCGAGGAGGTGCTCAGCCGCCGGCCCACCGGCGTGATCGCGGTCTTCTCCGGCCTGACCGACGAGCAGCGCGACCAGCTCGCCACGCGCGACATCCCCCTCGTCCTGCTCGACCCGACCGGCGACCCGGGCCACAAGGCGCCGTCCGTCGGCGCGAGCAACTGGAGCGGCGGGCTGTCGGCCACCCGCCACCTGCTGGGGCTCGGGCACCGGCGCATCGCCGTGATCACCGGCCCGGAGTACGCGATGTCCAGCAGGGCCCGGCTCGACGGCTACCGCGCCGCGCTCGACTCGGCCGGTGTGCCCGCAGACCCGGAGCTGGTCGGCCGGGGCGACTTCCTGGTCGAGGGCGGCCTGACCCAGGCGCAGCGGCTGCTGCGGCTGCCCGACCCGCCGACCGCGATCTTCGCCTGCAACGACGGCCAGGCCATGGGCGTCTACCAGGCGGCCCACGAGCTGCGGCTGCGCATCCCCGACGACCTGAGCGTGATCGGTTTCGACGACCTGCCGTCGATGCGGTGGATGACCCCGCCGCTGACCACCATCCGCCAGCCGCTCGTCGAGATGGCCGCCGCGGCCACGACCATGCTGCTGACGCTCGCGCGGGGCGAGCCGCTGCCGCAGAGCCGCGTCGAGCTCGGCACCGACCTCGTCGTCCGCGCGAGCACCGCGCCGCCCGTCCGCTAACTTTCGCCCCTTGGGCCGTACGTATCGAGGCTCCGGGGTCGGGCGGCGCGCCCGGTTTCATCGGCCTCCAGCAGGGAAGACGGCGGTGACTCGCAGCCAAGCCCCCGGGCGGAGAAGGGAAGACATGGACGCCATCGTGCTGCTCAAGGAAGACCACAAGACCGTCGAGGCGCTGTTCAAGCGCTTCGAGAAGGCCGGCGAACGCGCGCACGCCGAGAAGCGGCGGATCGTCGACACGATCACCAAAGAGCTCGTCACGCACGCCTACATCGAAGAGGAGATCTTCTACCCCGAGGCCCGCGCGAAGGTGCCGGAGACGAGCGACCACGTGCTGGAGAGCGTCGAGGAGCACCACGTCGTGGTGTGGATCCTGTCGGAGCTCAAGGACCTCGACCCGGCCGACGAGCGCTTCGACGCGAAGGTGACGGTGCTGATCGAGAACGTCCGCCACCACGTCGAGGAAGAGGAGAAGGACTGGTTCCCGCAGGTCCGGGCGGCGATGGGCCGTAAGGAGCTGCAGGAGATCGGCGAGCGCATGAACAAGGCCAAGGCCGGCGCGCCCAGCGAGCCGCTCGCGGTCAGGAGCGCCAAGACCTGACCGGGTCTGTCAGGAGGGCGGATCCGCGACGTCCCAGCGCAGCTCCTCCCGCTGGGCCAGGAACTTCTCCGCCACCTGCCAGTCCATCGGCAGCGGCATCGGCGACGTGGCCCGGATCCTGGCCAGCTCCCGGTGCGCACGGGCCAGGCCCGCGAAGTCCCGCGGGTAGGCGCCCGTGTCGACGCCGGTGAACACGCCCACCTTGCGCGCGTACGCCAGTGCCGCCCGCCACTGCTCGATCGAGGCCAGCCCGACGGACTCCACCCCGTGCGAGAACAGCAGGAGCCTGATCTCGTCGAAGGGGTCGGCGCGGTCCAGGTACGCGGTCAGGCTCGCGTGCGACGGCTCGGTGTTGAAGACCATCCAGTACGGCACCGAGCCGCTGCGCAACGTCCACCACGGTTCGAGGAGCAGGAAGCACTCGGCGAGCAGCCGGTCGGCCGGCAGGCCGCGCGTCCGGTACCAATCCCGGTAGAGGTCGGCGACCGGCGGGCTGAGGTGTTCCGGCTCGGGGAAGCTCATGCGCACCAGCCGCCAGCCGTTGCGCGCGGCCAGCTCACTCAGGTCGGGCAGCAGCGCGGGCTCGAACCCCCATTCGGCCTCCGGGCTCTCCCCGTCGGCCGGCGGATAGTCCCACCTGCGATGAGGTGAGCCGTAACGCCGCAGGTAGTCGGCGACGCGGGGCCCGCCGTCGCGGTACTCCTCCCGGGTGGCGCCGCCGGGCGCGCCGTGCTGGAAGACGTGGCGCGGGCCCGCGTCCGTCGTCGGCCAGCGCAGGCCGCAGTCGGCGACCACGAGGGTCCCGCCGGGGGCCAGGGTCTGCTCCAGGTAGCGCCGGTAGGCGGCCGGCAGGGTCCGCCACTTGACCCGGAAGTAGGTCATGCCCGCGATCATCAGCCGGTCCTGGTTCGCGTCGTGCATGTGGTGGAGCACGAGGTCCGGGTTCGCGCCGAGGAGTGCCTGCCCGGCCGCCCGCGTACGGCTCAGGTCCGCGCGCGGCTCGTCGGGGTGGACGCCCCGCCGCCGTACCGGGATCAGGAGCGTCTGCGGCAGCCAGGGCGCGGCCAGCGCGGCGCACAGGTGGATCATGGCGCCGTTGGCCGAGCCGATGAAGGCCACCTGGCTGCGGCGGCGCGGGTAGTGCCCGGTCACCCAGCGGGCCAGGTCGTCGGAGCGGATCTCCCCCACCCGGCGCAGCGGCACGGCCTCCGCCCAGCCGCTGGCGGCGTACGCGCGTTCCTGGAGCCGGCGCGGCAGCCGGTTGGCCGCCCCGAGCACCGCCGACGCCAGCGGCTCGGCGGCCGCCGGGCCCTGGCCGATGAGCGGCACGTCCCGGCCGCGCAGGAAACGCGAGAGCGCGCGCAGCATGCCGGTGGCCGAATCGAACGACGCGACGACCCTGCCCGGCTTCATACCGCCACCTCCGATGTGGCCCACTTGTCCGGCCTCATGCCGCCACCTCCGTCAGGAAGCCCTCGACCAGCGCGGCGACCTGGCGGGGAGCCCGGTACGGCGTCATGTGCGGCAGCCCGTCCATGACCACCAGCCGCCCGTACGGCAGCAGCCTGGTCACCTCCTCGGCCCACGCCTGGGGCACCATCCGGTCCCTGCCGCCGCGGATCACCAGCGCGGGCACGGTGACGAGAGGCAGCTTGTCCTCGACCCGATCGCGGATCGACTCCCCGAACGCCGCCAGCACCCCGCGCGGCCCGGCGTCGCGGTAGTCGGCGAGGTTCAGCGGCGCCATGCGCGGGCTCTCCCCGCGGGAGTTGCGCAGCCACTGCGCGACCAGCCGCCACGGCGAGCGTCCGCGCGGATCCACCGTCGGGCCGCCCAGCACCAGGGCGGCGGCCACCCCGGGATGCCGGGCCGCGACGTCCACCACGACCTGGCAGCCGAACGAGAGCCCGAGCAGGCATGGCCGCTCCAGGCCCGCCGCGTCCGCCCAGGCGGCCACGACGTCGGCCAGCGCGGGCAGCGTCAGCGGCTCGGCCGGCTTGCCGCTCGCCCCGAAGCCGGGCAGGTCGATGGCCCAGGCGTCGTGCCGTTCGCCGATCGCCTCGACGAACGGCAGCAGCTCCCTGCTCGACACGCCGGCGCCGTGCACGCAGACCACGGCGGACCCGGGCCCCTGCTTGCGGAAGCCCGCGATGGCGAATCCGTCCACGGTATGGTCCTGCCGTTCCCAGCCCACTCCATCCCCTCTCTGCCCGAACCTGCCCGAACCTGCCCGAACCTGCCCGAACCTGCCCGAACCTGCCGAACCTGCCGAACCTGAAAATCAACCGGTCGCGACGACGAGCGCCTGGGGCGCCGCCTGCTTCATCCGGGTCCGCAGCCACAGGAGCTGCGTGGCGGTCTCGCCCTCGCACCGCCCGACGACCTCGACCAGCGACTCGTCGCGTACGCCCTGCGCTGCCTGGCCGATCATCGTCCAGGACAGATCGCACTCGGCCGCCATCAGATAGAGGTCGTGCAGGTCGCGGAGGAGCCCGAGGCCGCCGGCGCGCGTACCGGAGAAGAGGGTGGAGTGCAGCCGCTCCGGCTCGTCGGGGGCCTCCTCGGAGTAGCGCCCGACGAACGGCACCAGGCGCCGCATGTGGTCGTCGCACTGCCCGGCAAGCCGCTCGCAGGCGCGTACGACGTCCGGCTCCGCGCCGTGACCGGCGGCGACGTCCCTGAAGGCGGCGGCGAGCTCGCGCTCCGAGCGGTGCAGCAGCCCGAGGTAGTGAGCCAGGAACACGATCACCCTCCCGTCCTGGTCACCCGGACCGCGGTGACCTTGTAGAGCGGCTGCTTGGACACGGGGTCCCAGCCCGTGGCCGTGACCTCGTTCGCGGCGCGGGGAGCCGCTCCCTCGGCCAGGTCCCAGTAGCCGTAGTGGAACGGCACGAACACGACTCCCTGCCGGATACGCCCGATCCGGGCCGGGGCCACCAGGTGACCGCGTGGCGACTCCACCCGTACCCGCTCGCCTTCTGCGACGCCGAGCGCGTCCGCGTCGGCCGGGCTGAGCTCCACCCATGGGCCGGGCGCGGCGTCGTTGAGCCGTGGCACGCGGCCGGGCTTGGTGCGGGTGTGGAAGTGGTACACGGTACGGCCGGTGGTCAGCAGCAGCGGATATTCGGGGCCCGTCGCCTCGGGCGCGGGCTCGTACGGCGCGGCGTGCAGGAATGCGCGTCCGCCAGGCTGCTGGGCCGCGTAGTGCTCCCGGCCGTACTCGGCGCCGGTGCCCAGATCCTGGCCGTAGGTCTCGCTGTAGTCCGGATCGGTGTTGAAGCGGCCGCCGGTGTAGAGCCGCTCCGTACCGCCGGGCGACGACGGAGTGCACGGCCACTGGATGCCGCTGCCGCCGCGCAGGCGATCGTAGGTGAGGCCGGTGTAGTCGCAGGGCCGGCCGGCCGAGCACGCCTTCCACGCCTCGAACGCCGACTCCGGGTCGTGCCAGGTGACCAGCGGCTTGCCGTCGCGGTCGAGGAAGCGCATCCGGCGCGCGTAGTCCAGGAAGATGTCCAGGTCGGACCGCGCCTCGCCGGGTGGCGCCACGGCCTGCTCCGACAGGTGCACGGTCCGGTCGGCGTTCGTGAACGTGCCGAGCTTCTCCCCCCAGGCCGCGGCGGGCAGCACCACGTCGGCCAGCTCGGCCGTCTCGGTGCGGAACAGGTCCTGCACCACCACGAACAAGTCCTCCCCGGCCAGGATGCGGCGGATCCTGGCCAGGTCGGGCAGCGACACGGCCGGGTTGGTCGCCGAGATCCACAGCAGCTTGATCGAGCCCTGCTCGGCGTAGCGGAAGATCTGCATGGCGTGCGTCGGCGGCGCCCAGTGCGGGATGACGGCCGGATCGACGTTCCACACGTCGGCCAGCTCGCGGATGTGCGAGGGGTTGTCCCAGTTCCTGAAGCCGGGCAGATCGCCGTCGGCGCCGGTCTCGCGGGTGTTCTGGGCCGTGGGCTGGCCGTTCATCTGGCAGAGGCCCGCGCCGGGACGGCCCAGCATGCCGCGCAGCAGATGCACGTTGTTGACCTGGCAGGCGGCGGCCGTGGCCTGGTTGGACTGGTAGAAGCCCTGCAGGACGGTCGAGAACAGCCGCTCGCACGTGCCGAGGATCTCGGCGGCCGCCTCGATCGCGCTCACGGGCACGTCGCAGATCCGCGCCGCCCGCTCGGGCGGGCACTGCTCGACGGTACGGCACAGCCGCTCGAACCCGATGGTGTGCTCGTCCACGTAGCGGCGATCGATGTGGCCGCGCTCGATCAGCCGGTGGATCAGCGCGTTCATCAGTGCCAGGTTCGTGCCGGATCGCACCGGCAGGTGCACGTCCGCCTCGCGGGCGACGGGGGTGTCGCGGGGATCGGCGGCGATCATGGCCGGCGGTCGCGGGCCGTGGCGGCGGTCGAGCATCCGCTCCCACAGCACCACCTGGGTCTCGGCGACGTTGTGCCCCCACAGCGCGATCGCGTCGCAGTGGTCGACGTCGGTATAGCTGCCGGGCTGCCCGTCGGTCCCGAAGCTGGCCTTGAGCGAGGCGGCGGCGGTCGCGGTGCACAGGCGGGTGTTGCCGTCCATGTGCGGGGTGCCGATCCCGGCCTTCCCGATCACGGCGAGCGTGTAGTACTCCTCCAGGAAGAGCTGGCCGCTGGTGTAGAACCCGAAGTGGCCCCAGCCGCCGGGGCCGTCCAGCAGTTCCTTCGAACGGGCCACGACGCGGCCCATCGCCTCCTCCCAGTCCGACTCTGCCAATGAGCCGTTCTTCCTGACGAGGGGCCTGGTGAGGCGGTCGTCGCTGCGGCCGGCCTGCCAGCCGTACAGGTCCTTGGGGTCGAGCCGGCCGTGGTTGACCCGGTCGGCGGCGCGTCCGCGCACCCCAGCGATGCGGCCGTCCTTGACGGCGATGTCCATCGCGTCGCCGTTGGAGTGCAGGATCGACGCCGACTGCGCCCACGTGTCAACGCCGGCCTCGGTCAGGCCCTCTTCCAGGCAGACGTCCACCCGGATCGGCCAGGCGGGGGGCGCTCCGTCAGCCGGGGGGCCGTACGGTGTGCGCGGCCCCCAGGGAACGGCGATGCGGTCGGACATGTCGGCGGTTCCTTCCGGGTCGGAGGTCCCGACCGCATACCCGGACGTTGCCTTCGCATGCCTTGCCGTCTATGCCGCGGCCCGCTGGATCGGGCGAGGCCGCGCGCGTCTCGTTCCGTGCGCGGCCTTGCGGGAATGTCAGGAGACGGTCAGGTAGAACCCGGCGTCGGCGGGCGACCCGTAGGCGAGCCTGCTGAAGACGGCGATGGTGCGCTCGGCGTGGTAGCCGCAGGCCGAGGAGTCCAGTTCGACGGACAGCGAGCGCGGGTGGTCGTACTGGCCGGCGACCGTGGCGTGGAACGCGATCGGGCCGGTCAGGTCGACGGTGTCGTCCACCGTGACGCAGTAGGTGCCGCGGCGCGGGTGCCAGGCGTCGGTGACGTGCTCGCTGCGCGCGACCGAGCCGTCCGCCTCCACCATGGCGGAAGCCTGGGCGTACGGCGTGTCCGCGCGTGCGGCGGCCGGCGTCAGAACGGCGGCCACGGCGAGCGCGCCCGCGGCGATGCGCCTCATGCTGTTCATTGTCGAAGTCCCTTCGGTGCTGGTCAGGAGCCGGTTCATGCGATCGAGAGGTCGAAGCCGCCGTCGGCGAGCCGCCCGGTGCTGGTGTTGTAGACGTTGACGGTGATCGCGTTGGCCTTCGGGCAGGCCGTCGACGGGTACCGGTAGCCGATGTGCGGCAGCCGCAGTGCCTGGCGCGGGGTGATCTGGATCAGCGCACCGCGCACGTCCACGTTGTGGGCGGCCTGCACGCAGTACTGGCCGGTGCCCGCCCGCCAGCTCTTGATGACGTTCTTGCCGTCGTTCAGGCTGCCGTCCGCGTCGACGATCGCGCCGGCCCTCGCGTACGGGGCCTTGATGTCGGCGTGCGCGGCGGGACCGGCGGCCAGGAGGAGACCGGCGGCGGCCAGCGCGAGGCCGCCCGCCATTGTGCGACGGAACATGAGATATCCCTTCGGTCACAGAGAGAGAAGAACCATGACCGAAAGTAAGTTCACGGGGGTGGCCGGGCCGCGAGCCACCCCGCGTCGCACGCTCAAGGTTTCTTGATCGAGCGCCACCCAACCCGTGGCCCGCCGCGGACGTCCCGGCCACCTCTCCACGACCGGGGGCGCGGCCGGGTCGGCCTCGCGCGCTTGACGAGCGCTTTGCCACGGGGGTGCGCCTCCCCCTCCGCAAGGCCTGAGCCGCGAGCGGGCTGCGACGCGCGCTGACGGCCACCGGATGGCTCAGGAGGTGGTCACCGTGGCGCCGGGGAGCGACTCCTTGCAGGCGGCGGGCGTGCCGACGACCGCCAGCACCGCGTCATCGACCGGCTTGGCGGCCGCGTGGCCGTCCAGGACGATCCTGGCCTGCTTCGCCTTCCTGGTCTTGATCGTGATCAGCAGTGCGGCGACCATCGCGGGCGCCGGCGTACGCGTCGAGAACATCATCGGCCCCCGGAGATCGATCATTCCGTATCGGGCGAAAGTGGTTCGCAGGAGGCGCGGCCGGAAAACCGGTCGACGTTCCGGGGCGCCGGTGCGAGCATGGGCGGTGATGTCCCGAGCGTAGAACCACCTCGATCACCGCAGGGGATGGTCGCCGAGCCCACGGGCCGGCCTGATGACCATCGCTCTGCTCAGGCTGTTCGCCATCGGCAGCGGCCCGCCCTCAGTGGCGCGCCGAGTGCTGCCCACCCCATGCCCCTGGCATGGATTTCGCCTGTGATCGAAGTGCCGGCGTCCGATGACGCCGAGAGAAGGATTCCCGATGGAACTCCACGAATACGCCACATATGACGCCGTCGGCCTGCGTGACCTGATCGCCTCGGGCGCGGTCAGCGCCGCCGAGGTCGAGGCCGCCGCCAGGCGGGCGCTGGCCGAGACGGAGCCGAAGGTGAACGGCCTGGCGCTGCCGGTGTTCGCGCCGGCGCTCGCCCATGCCGGGGACGGCCCGTTCACCGGAGTGCCGTTCCTGATCAAGGACCACGGGCCGGTCGCCGAGGGTGTGCCGTTCTCGCTCGGCAGCCGGGCCCTGCCGGGCATCATCACCCATCATGACACCGACCTGATGACCCGCTTCCGCGCCGCCGGTCTGGTCACCCTCGGCCTGACCACCACGCCGGAGATGTGCCTCAGCTTCGCCACCGAATCGCTCAAGTACGGCCTGACCCGCAACCCGTGGGACCTGGCCAGAGGCGCGGGCGGGTCGAGCGGCGGCGCCGCCGCACTGGTCGCCGCGGGCGCCGTGCCCGTGGCGCACGCCAGCGACGGAGCGGGGTCCATCCGGGTCCCGGCCTCCTGCTGCGGGCTGGTCGGGCTCAAGCCGAGCCGCGGCCGGGTCACCGCCGGGCCCGACATGGGCGAGCCGATGCTCGGCATGGCGTACGAGTTCGCCCTGACGCGCACAGTCCGCGACGCCGCCCACCTCCTGGACGCCGTCCAGGGCCCCGCGGTCGGCGACAAGTACACCGCGCCGCCCCCGCGCCGCCGGTACGCCGACGACGCCAGGACCGAGCCGGGCCGGCTGCGGGTGGCGGTGACCACGACGTCGTGGGCGGGCACGGCGGTGGACGAGCAGGTGGCCGCCTGGGCGACCAGCACCGGCAAGGTGCTGGAGCAGGCGGGGCACGTGGTCAGCGAGGCCGCGCCGCCCGTCGACTGGGACGCCGTCATGCAGGCCTGGGTGGCCGAGGGGGTCGTGATCTCCTCCACGCTGCTGCTCGCGCCCAGGGAGCCGGACCCGGCCGCGATGGAGGCCGTATCCCGGCGGTTCCTGGAGACGGCGAAGGCGTACACCGCGCTGGACCTGCTCGCCGCGCTCAACGCGCAGAACCGGGTGACCCGGTCGGTGAGCGCGTTCTTCACCGAGTACGACCTGCTCGTCACCCCGACGCTGGGCCGCCTCCCCGCTCCGCACGGCACGCTGCGGTACGACGATCCCGGCCATACCCTGACGAGCTGGCTCCAGTCGCTGACCGAGTACGGGCCGTTCACCGGGCTGTTCAACATCACCGGCCAGCCCGCGATCAGCCTGCCGCTGGGGCAGAGTGACGACGGGCTGCCGATCGGCGTGCAGCTCGTCGCCCCTTACGGTCGCGAAGATCTGCTCTTCCAGGTCGCCGCGCACCTCGAACAGGCCATGCCGTGGAAGGACCGGACGCCGCCGGTCTTCGCGGGGAAGGAGCCGGCCGGGGATCTCTGACAGGCGGCTGCCACAGAACGGCGCGGCCCGCGCGGGCTGGGGGGCTCGCGCGGGCGGGACGGGCACGCGCTGCCCGCGCGGGCTGGGGGGCTCGCGCGGGCGGGACGGGCACGCGCTGCCCGCGCGGGCTGGGGGGCTCGCGCGGGCTGGGTGGCGTCAGCGGCGCGGTGAGCGGCGGCCTGTGCGTTCCGGCGCGGCCGTGTTCAGGGTGTAGCCGAAGAACCCGGGCTCCTCCGCGCGCAGGAGAAGCAGGGTGAGCTCGGTGTCGGCCTGGTCGCCGCCGTGGGCCAGCAGCTCGCTCTCCAGGCGGGCCAGCAGGACCTGCGGGGGCTCGCCGCGCAGCGCGGCGGCCCGTCGCTCGATCGGGTATCGCTGCCCCTGTGCGTCGCGCGTCTCCGTGACGCCGCGGGTGTAGAGCAGCAGCGCGTCGCCCACGTGCAGGTCGACGCCGGTCGGCGAGCACCGGTCCGCGACCGGCGGCCACAGGCCGAGCAACGGGTCCACGTCGAGGATGGGCGCCGGGCGGACGCCGTCGGCGCGCATCACCAGCGGCACCGTGTGACCGAACACCAGGAAGTCGGCGGTCTCACCGAGGGGACCGACCTGGACCAGCGACGCCGCGACGGACCCGGGCGGCGACGCCGCGAAGCCGGCACCGGACAGCGACGCCTCGGCGGAGCCGGCATCGGGCTCGCCCGTCTGGTCCGCGGAGCTCGTGCCGGGCGCGGCCGGGAAGCCGGAGACCGGGGCGCGCCTGCCCGTCTGGTCGGCGACGAACGCGTTGAGGCGCCGGGCCAGTCCCGCTAACTGCGGCTCGTGCCGGGCGAGCTCACCGAAGGCCACCTCGATCGCGGCGGCCAGCTCAGGGGCGGCGATCGCCGGGCAGCGCACTTCGCCGATGATCGCGCGGGTGCCGAAGGCGGTCTCCACCACGGAGTAGAGGTGCGCACTGTCGCGAGCGCGCCGGGCCAGGGTGTGCCGGGCCTCGGCGTAGACGCTGCCGCAGCGCTGCGACATGATCGGCGATGGCACGCTGTCATCCCTTTCCTCGGAGGATCACCTTCACGTGGAGCGGGCATTCGGCGCTCGCGGATACCGAACGTGGTTTCATGATAGCGATTCGTGCGCCTCCGCGGACCCTCTGATTCGGTAATCCGGGTGCTCCGACCGGGCGGCCTTCCGCGCCACCCCGTCCGGCGGCCGGATCAGCGAGCCGGGCCCGGCGCCGTCGCTGGTTGAGAGCCGCTGGTCATGGGGTATGAACCGGCCTGGATCTCCCCCCGGAAGGCGACGTACTCATCGTGGGGGACCCCGTGGCAGACGACAACAACGACAAGCAGCGGCAGCTCGACCGGCACCGGGTCGATTCGGCGGGCACGCGGTACACGACCGATCAGGGCGTACGGATCGACGACACCGACAATTCGCTGTCGATCGGCGAGCGCGGCCCCACCATCCTGGAGGACTTCCACCTCCGCGAGAAGGTGATGCGCTTCGACCATGAGCGCATCCCCGAGCGGGTGGTGCACGCGCGCGGGTCCGGGGCCCACGGCGTGTTCCAGGTGTACGAGTCGCTGGCCGACTACACGTGCGCGGACTTCCTGTGCGATCCGTCGTTGCGGACGCCGGTGTTCGTGCGTTTCTCCACGGTGGCCGGGTCCCGCGGGTCGGCGGACACGGTGCGGGACGTACGGGGGTTCGCCACCAAGTTCTTCACCCGGCAGGGCAACTACGACCTGGTCGGCAACAACTTCCCGGTCTTCTTCGTGCAGGACGCGATCAAGTTCGCCGATTTCGTGCACTCGGTCAAGCCGGAGCCGCACAACGAGATCCCGCAGGCCCAGTCGGCGCACGACACGTTGTGGGACTTCGTGCAGCTCCAGCCGGAGACGCTGCACACGATCATGTGGCTGATGTCGGACCGCGCGATCCCGCGCAGCTACCGGATGATGCAGGGTTTCGGCGTGCACACCTTCCGCCTGGTCAACGCCAGCGGGAAGGGCACGTTCGTGAAGTTCCACTGGCGGCCCGCGCTCGGCACGCACTCGCTGGTGTGGGACGAGGTGCTGCGGCTGCAGGGCAACGACCCCGACTACAACCGCCGGGACCTGTGGGAGGCCATCGAGTCGGGCGCCTTCCCGGAGTACGAGCTGGGCCTGCAGCTCGTGCCCGAAGAGGACGAGCACAAGTTCGGCTTCGACCTGCTCGACCCGACCAAGATCATCCCGGAGGAGGAGGTGCCGTTGCGGCCGGTCGGCAAGATGACCCTGAACCGCAACCCGGACAACTTCTTCGCCGAGACCGAGCAGATCGCCTTCTGCACCGCCAACGTCGTGCCGGGCATCGACTTCACCAACGACCCGCTGCTGCAGGGCCGCAACTTCTCCTACCTCGACACCCAGCTGCTCCGGCTGGGCGGGCCCAACTTCCAGCAGATCCCGATCAACCGCCCGGTCGCGCCGGTGCACAACGACAACCGCGACGGCTTCCACCAGCACATGATCCACACCAGCCACACCAGCTACTCCAAGAACTCCATCAGCGGCGGCTGCCCGGCCACCGGTGCGCTGAGCGGGGACATGACGGGGGTGTTCAAGCACTACACCGAGCGGGTGGACGGCGAGAAGATCCGCAAGCGCAGCCCCAGCTTCGGCGACCACTACAGCCAGGCCACGCTGTTCTGGAACAGCATGTCCGGCTGGGAGAAGCAGCACATCGTCAACGCCTTCCTGTTCGAGCTCGGCCACGTGGAGCGCCGCCCCATCAAGGAGCAGGTGGTCGAGCGGCTCGCGAACATCGACGGCGAGCTGGCCGCGAAGGTGGCGACCGGGCTCGGCATGCCCGCGCCCGCGGCGACCGCCGTCAACCACGGCAAGTCCTCGCCGGCGCTCAGCCAGGCCGGCCAGCCGTCCGACACGATCGCCACCCGCAAGATCGCGGTGCTGGCGGGCGACAGCACGGACGCGGGGGCGCTCGGCCCGGTCAAGCAGGCGCTGGAGGGGCAGGGGGCGATCTGCGACATCGTCGCGCCGCACGAGGGCAGCGCGGGCTCGCTCACGGTGGACAAGCAGGTCAGTGCCGCTTCTTCGGTCCTGTACGACGCCGTGCTGCTGGCCGCGGGCGACGAGCTGGCCGGCAACGGGTACGCGGTGCAGTTCGTACGGGAGGCGTTCAGGCACGGCAAGGCCATCGGGGCGCTGCCCGGCACGGACGCCCTGCTCCAGGCCGCGGCGCTGCCCGGCCGTCAGGGCGTCGTGGACGCGTCGGCCGGGGACGGCTTCGCCCAGCGGTTCATCGAGGCCATCGCCGCGCACCGCCACTACGACCGCGACGTGACCGCCTTCCCGGCCTGAGCACCGGGCACACCAGCCCCGGTGACACGCGGTCCCCTCACCCGAGCCGCCCGGCCGGGACACGCTCACCCGGCCACGGTGACCGGACGGAACGCGGCCATCCACCCAAAGCGCTCGGGCAGGACACGGCCGTCCCGCCCGGGGCGCTCAGGCAGGACGGCCGTCCCGCCCGGGGCGCCCGGGCGGGATGCGGTCACCCGCCCGAAGCGACCGGGCGGGGGTGCGTTTGGGCGCGTAGAGCCTGGATGGCCCAGTCCAGCGCCGGTGTCAGCGGCTCCGGTGCCGGCCAGCCGTTGATCACGGCGAGCAGGTGGAGGTAGCGCTCCCTGCGGGGGTCGTTCAGGCGGGTCAGCCGGGTCAGCATCAGGCGCCGGAGCCCGGCGTCGTCCGGCTGCCCGGAGACCTCCGCGTAGCGGGCCGCGACCGCGTCGACGACCCGCCCGGCCTCGGCCGCTGCCGGGTCGGTGGTGGTCGCCGCGGCGTGGCGTACCTCGTCGCGGACGATCGCGGCGAGGTCCCGGCGCGGGACCCCGCCCTCGCTCCTGGCCCGGTCGGCGACGTGGTCGGCGGCCAGCCCGCGGAAGCCGGCGCGGAAGTCCGGGTCCTGGGACAGGCCGGCCAGCTCCACCCACGCCTCGACCTGCTCGGGCTCGGGGTGGTCCGGCAGCTCCGGCGTCAGCGAGCGCCTAATCCCGGCGAACCCGTGATCGACGTCCAGCCCGCGGAAAACGGCGTCGAGGAAGTCCTCGATCAGCTCGTGGCGTTCGTGCTCGGACAACCGGGCCAGCTTGTGCATGAGATCCATCTCCTCCAGTGAAGACCCGCGCCGGGCCACCGCCGTCAGCACCGCCCGCCGCAGGCGCAATGTCCTGATTTGTACGGCGAGCGCCTCGGCGTGCGCCGCCGCGACCTCGGCCAGCGGGAGCTCCCGGTCCACGACCTTCCTGATCGTCGGCAGGTCCAGTCCCAGCTCCCGCAGCGTCCGTACGAGGTCGAGGCGGGCGACGGCGGCGATTCCGTACAGGCGATGACCGGCCGGGCTACGGCCGGCGGGGGACACGATCCCGCGATCGGAGTAGAACCTGATGGTCTTGACCGTCAGGCCCGTCCGCCGGGCCAGGTCGCCGATCGAGTAGAGCGTGTCCCCGTCCATGCCGCTCAGCCTGGCACCTCCCCTTGGTGGAGGTGCAACCCCGGTGGCCGCGTCAGACGACCTTGCGGTAGATCCGGGACGGGATCGCCTGAGCCGCGCCCTCCCTGCCGAACTCCTGGTAGACCCGCGACGTGATCTCCATGGCCTTCGGGGAGTAGACGGGGTAGAAGTCCTTACCGCACTCCAGGTCCTTCAGCGCCGCCTTGATCTCCTTGTCCAGGTGCGGCCTGGCCTGCGCGGGCTTCAGGTTCGGCAGGAAGACGACGGTCTTGCCCTTGGGCAGGTCGCCCTTCCACGCCTTCTTGGCGACGTCCGAAGCCTGCCGCACGATCTTCGTATGGCTCAGACCGTCCAGCGCGGTCGGCTCGGTCCGGCTGACGCCGAGGCACGCGGCGAACCGCTTGCCCAGCTGGACGAGCCGCTTGTCCTGGTCGAGGACGCTCAACGACGTCCGCACCGCCGCCTCGATCCGGTCAGCGTAGTCCTCCTGAGAGGTGACGGTCTTGCCCAGCACCTCCTTGACCGCCTGGGCGAAGCAGGAATCATCGGCGGCGCGCCACTTCTTCAGCGCGCCGGCCGAGAGCGACATCAGCATCTTGTTGTTCGGGTTCTCGTGCCGGACGGGGTTGGGGACCGCGTCCTTCGGATAGACGTTCGGGGACCAGACGCCGAAGCCGTACTTGGTCCGGTATGCCCGCAGCGCCTCCAGATCACCGGCGAGCCGCTCCCGCTCCCCAGGCTGCCACGTGTGCCGAGGCTCCGGAGAGGCCGTGTAGTCCAGGCCCCGCTCCGTCATACAGGCGACGCGCTCGGCCTCCAGCCGTGTCTGCTTCTCGTACGCGGCGGCGTCTCCCGGCGGCGGCGCGGTGAGGCCGCCGAACGAGCCGGCGAGCAGGGTGGCCGCGACCGCCTTGGCGATGAACATGGATGTTCTCCTTCTTCGAGGGCATGCCGGATCGATCTGCGGGCATGCGGAACAGAGCTCACGGCCGGAAAGGCCGGATCAGGGGAAAAGTCTCAGCAGGGGATCTTCATGCGGGACGCCTTCGGCGACACCTCGGGCAGGCCGGGGGCGAGATCGACGGCGAGCACGGCGGTGCCCTGCGCCTCGCCCTTCCTCGCGGTGTACTCGCCGGGGGACGCCTTCACCTTTCTGTCCCGGGTGTTCACCGTGCGCTCTCCGAGGTAGCCATAGCTCTGCCGATCGAAGATCAACTCGGATCGGGTCCCGTCGCCCTCGTCCATGGCGACGGCCAGGCCGGGGCGACCGGCCGCGTCCAAGGCGTCGGGGATGAGCATGATCCCGTTCAGCCCGGCGGCGACCTGGTAGAGCGCCGCGCCCAGGCTGGGCCGTACCACGGACTCGCGGACCAGGCCCTGGAGGGAGCGCCAGATGCGCAGCGGCTCCTCGCCCGTGTCGGCCACGATCTTCGCGCGCACCTGGGCGGGGTCCGTCGGCCAGGCGCCCAGCCGTGCGTAGGACGGCTGGCCGGGGCATCCCGCAGGCTCGGACACGATGTCCTCGACGCCGCGGTCCCAGTACGTGCGGGGCGCCGGTCCCGCGGCTGACAGGCCCTGTCTGCGGCTCAGCCAGGGCTTGCCCACGTCGGCGGCCTCCCAGCGCTCCTCGTTGACCAGCACCTTCGTGTAGCGCGTCTTGCCCGACTCGTCCTTGGTGTACAGGCTTTCCTGGGCCAGCTTCTTGGTGTGGACGTACAGGCCGCGGGCCGGCACGATGTCGGGCCGGCCGGCGGCGGCCCGCGCGGCCAGGCCGAGCAGCGCCTTGGCGTCGGCCGGAGGCGCGGCCAGCAGGTGGCCGGGAGTGTGCGTGCCGGAGCCGCCCAGACTCACCTGGGTGACGATGATGCCGGCGGCGAGGGTCACCGCCATCGCGCCGACCAGGGCGGCGCGCCGTAGCGGACGCGCGGTGCGCCAACCGCGGCGCGGACGGTCCGGCCGTGACGCCCGTGCCTCGCGCAGGAAGCGGTCACGCCCCTTCGCCGCCGCCTCCGGCGTGGGCTCGGGCTCCGCGAACACGGCCTCGACCAGCTTCAGCTCGTCCATCACTACCACTCCCCGATCGGGTTGACGTCGCCCAGGGCCTTGCGCAGCTTCCTGCGCGCCCTGTTGATCCGGGACCCGACGGTCCCCACCGGTATGTCCAGAGCGGTGGCGATCTCCTCGTAGCCCAGCCCGCCGAAGACGAGCAGGAACACCACGTCGCGATCGCCCTTCGCCAGGCCCTTCAGCCCCCGTACGAGCTCCGGTCTGCTGGCCTGCGCCGCGAGCTGCGAGGTCACCCGGTCCTCGTGCCCGTCGGCGGAGTCCTCGGCCGGCACCTTGCTGAGCGCGTTCAGGCGGCGGCCTTCGCCGCGGCGGTGCCGGGCCACGACGTTCGTGGCGATGCCGAACAACCACGACCGCACGGTGCCCCGCTGCGGGTCGAAGCCGTGCCTGCCGTTGAACGCGAGCAGGAAGGCGTCCGCGACCAGGTCATCGGCCTGCTCGCCGCCGAGCCTGGCGGCCAGGTAACGGTAGATCTGGGTGAAGTACCGGTCGTACAGGAGGGCGAAACGCTCGGGATCGTCCAGCGACTGCTCGACCACGGTGACGTCTTCCATCACATCGCCGGCGTCAGGTGGTGCAGTCATGGCGTCCTTCCGAAGACAACTGTCGACCAGTGTTCGCCGGTCGGCAGGTTTTCTTCACGCCGATTTCCGGGCCGCGGCCACGACGGCCTGAGCCCGGCGAAGGGGTTACCTCTCGAACGCCGGAATGGGGTGGCCCGCGAACCAGGTGGTCAGGAAGTCCAGAAATACTTTGATTTTGCGCGACGAGCTCTGGGCGGGGCCGTAGATCGCGTACAGGGATCTCTCGGGCACGGCCAGCTCGGGGAGCAGCACCCGCAGGGCGCCGCTCATGAGATCGTCGTACGCGGGCCGGTGCGGGATCAGGGCGACGCCGCGCCCGTGCACGGCGGCCTTCTGCAGGGCGATGGACGAGTTCGATTGGAAGGCGACATTGCGGATCTTGTGCAGCGTGCTCGCCCGGCCGTGGCCGATGCGCCAGACCGGGTCGTTGACGTGCACCAGGCAGTCGTCGGCGGCGAGGTCGTCGGGCGAGGCCGGGGAGCCGTGCTCCTTGACGTACGACTCCCCGGCGCACAGCACGAACGGCAGCGCGGCGATCTTCTTCAGCCGCATACTGGAGTCCCGCAGGTCGCGGGTGTGGAAGGCGACGTCGAACCCGCTGTCCAGGAAGTCGTACGCCCTGCCGGACATGCCGCCCAGCTCGAACCGCACGGTGATCCTCGGGTGCGCGACGGAGAAGGCGGCGATGGCGTCGCCGACATCGAGACCGCCGATCCACTTGGGACAGATGATGGACAGCGGACCTTCCGGGCGATCGTGCAGCTCCGCGATGCTGGTGTCCTCGGCGTCGATCTCGTCGAGGATCCGCTGGGCGAAGCGGCTGTAGCGGACACCGGGCTCGGTCAGGCTGACGGATCGGGCGGTGCGGTTGACCAGGCGGACGCCGACCTGCTTCTCCAGGTCCGCCACGTGACGGGAGATGAGCGATCCCGAGGTGCCGAGCACCTTGGCGGCGCCGCTGAAGCTGCCGGCCTTCGCGACCGTGACGAAGCTGCGCATGATGAGAAGACGATCCATGGCTCCTCCGGTCCGAGGCAGAGGACACGCACCCGGGGACGCACACCTCAATCCGAATTACATTCTGTCCGGATGCCGAAGCTGGTCAAGATCCCCGGCAGTACTGCCAGCCTCTTCTCAGCTCCTCTGCCGATCAGATGGGCTGTGGCCGATCTCCTCCCGCGTCATGTCTTCCCTGCCCGGCCGCGGGCGCGGCACGGCGGAGGCCGCGGCGAGCGCGACGGCGGCGAGGACGGCGAAGGCGAGGAACCCGCCCGTGTAGGCCGGCTCTTCCGGCATCCCGCTCGTCCCCGGGGTGCCTGCCGCGAGGACGGCCGCCGCGATCTGCGCGCCCACGGCTCCGCCGACGGTGCGCACGATGGTGTTGACCCCGGTGGCCACGCCGGTCTGCCGGGGCTCGACCGACTCGACCACCAGGTTCCCGATGGAGGCGAAGGCCAGCCCGTATCCGGCGCCGACGATGAGGCCGGCCGCGTAGACGTACCACATCTGGGTGTGCGCGGCGGCCAGCAGGACGAACGCGACCACGGCGCACGCGGCACCGGCCTGGAGCGGCACGCGTGCGCCGGCCCTGCGGCCGAGCCGCGCGGCCAGCGGTCCTGCCACCAGCATGGCGCCGGCGACCGGCAGCATGACCAGGCCGGCCTCGGTGGCCGAGGCGCCGAACCCGTATCCAGCGGACGGCGGCGTCTGGACGAGGCGTGGGATGAGGGTGATGACGCCGAACATCGCCATGCCGACGATGAACGTGGCCAGGTTCGTCGCGGCCAGCGCTCGCCGCCGCAGCAGACGCAGGTCCACCAGCGGATCGGCGACGCGCAGCTCGGTGACGGCGAACCCGGCCAGCAGCAGCGCCGTCGCGGCGAACAGCCCTGCGACCGGAGCCGAGCCCCATCCCCAGGCCCTGCCCTGGGTGACGGCCAGCAGCAGACAGGTCAGCGTCCCGGACAACAGGACCGCCCCGGCCACGTCCACCCGCCCATGACGCACGGGACCCATGCGGGGGGCGGAACCCGCATGGGGACCGGCCGCTGCGCTGGAGGCCGAGCCCGTGCCGGTGGCGCGGATCTCGCTGGAGAAGGACAGGGCGATCGCCGCGAGTGCCAGCGTGCCCCAGAACAGCCATGCCGTGCCGGGACCGTCTACCACCGGACCGGCCACCACCATGCCGGCCGCGCCGCCGATCCCGAACATGGCGCTGAGCAGCGCGACGATCGACGGCACCTTGGGCGGGGGCAGGGCGGTCCTGACGATGCCGAAGGCCAGCGGGAACACCCCGCCGCCGATTCCCTGCAGCGCCCGCCCGGTCACGAGTCCGCCGAGCGAGTGCGCACCGGCGGCCAGGCCGCACACCACGGTCCCGATCGCGAAACAGTACAAGCAGGCGAGCAGGATACGGCGGTAGCCGAACATGTCGCCGAGCCGCCCGGCGATCGGCGTGGCCACGGCGCTGGAGAGCATGAACGCCGTCAGCACCCAGGTCACAGCGGTGGTGGACGCGCCGAGCTCGCGGCCGAACGCGGGCAGGGCGGCGACCACGATCGTCTGAGCGAGACTGACGGCCAGCGCCGCCACCAGCAACGCCGCCACGACCCCCGGCGCACCACCACTGCCCGCGGCCACTTCCCCAACGGGCGGATGGGCCGGCCGCCGATCCGGTTGTGTGGATGCGGGACGCGCGGGCGCGCGGAGCTTGCGCCACAGGGTGAGTCCGGCGGTGATGAGCGCGGCGAGGATCCACATCAGCGGCCACCCGCCGAAAGCCGCTCCCGCGAACGGACACCGGCATGGGGCCGTGCCCGTTCGCGGGCGTAGCCGTGGGAACGGGCGCAGGCCTGGGCGCGGGCACGGGCCTGGGCACCGGTGCCGGTGCCGGTGCCGGTACCGGCACCGGCACCGAAGCATGCACAGGCGTGGGTGTGAACGATCACTGAAACTCCCTGCGAGCCGAAGTTAGGTTAGGCAACGCTAAATCTTGTGGACGGCTGTCCGCAAGATGGTGGCATAAGGTTTCGGCTGTGGGTTCTTCGGCTGGTCACACCTCTTCGGGTTCATCGCAGCGCCGCGCCTGGGGCAGCCTCAGCCGCGCGCAGATCGTCGCCGTTGCGCTGGAGATCGCCAGGAAGGAGGGGATGGACGCGCTGACCATTCGCCGGCTCGCCGCCGACCTCGGTGCGTCGCGGATGGCCCTGTACCGGCACGTGGCCGACAAGGAAGCACTGGTCGATCTGGTGATGAACGCCATCGCCGAGCACGACGTCCTACCGCCCGGCATCCACGAGGGCCCGTGGCAGGAACGGCTACGGCTGCTCGCCGCCGGGATGCGGCGCGAGCTGGCCGCCTATCCCGGCATGGTCGACCTCCTCATGACCCGCGCCAACCACGGCCCCGGCGCCCTGAACCTGGTCGAGACCATCCTCCAGATCCTCGCCGACGCCGGCCTGGACGACCGGCAGGCCGCCAGGCACTACCTGATCTTCATCGACCTCATGCTGGGCCGGCTCCACCACCAGCTGCACGGCGACCCCATCGCGGAGCACCGCACCGCGAGCCTGCTCGCCCTGGCGGACGAGGCCGGCGACTTCCCCCGGCTGCGCGCCGCCGCCGCCCATCTCAAGGCCATCACCGTGGAGCAGGTCTTCGAGGCCGAGCTCGACCTGCTCGTCGCCGCCATCGAGGCCGCCGCCCGTACGGAGAGCTGAGCGTGGCGTGCCTTCACGTGGCACCCGTCCGGCACGGTCGCGGCACGCCTCAAGGTTGACGACATCCTTGAGAAAGGACTCATGTGGTGAGAGCTCTCCCAGCAGTGCCCCGCCGGCTGCGTGCGATCGTGGCGGCGACCGCGCTCGGTACGGCCCTGATCGGCGGCGCCCAGGCGGCGCAGGCCTCCCCGGCCGCGACAGCGTTCACGACGGCCTCCGCAGTGGCGGCCGCCCCGCTCTGCGTCACGCAGAACGGGATCCGTTACTGCGAGATGCCGGACATCGTCGGCCAGCGACTCGGAGAGGCCAGGACGACCCTCGGCACTTACGGCTTCGGGTTCGGCGTGCAGCACTTCGTGATCGACCACATATGCAACCACATCGGCGAGGTCGCCCGGCAGAAGCCGGCCGCCACGGTCGGCTCCGTTCCGCGGGTCCTGTACCCGGCGGGCACCTCGGTGGAGATCTGGATCTGGCAGCTCCCGTCGCATCCGTGCCCCTGACCGCGTCCAGCCGGCCGGCACCGTGACCCACGCCCCCGGCGCCCCTCGCCTGAGCGCGAGGGCTGCCGGGGGCGGCTTGGTCTCCAGGGAAGGTCTACGGGGCCTGGTGCGGGCTCAGCGGGGAGCGGTCGCCGACGAGCCACAGGTGCCCGAACGGGTCGGCGAACCCGCCCTGCCGGTGCACGCCCCACGGCATCTGATGATCACGGATCTTGTCGACGTCGCCGTCCGCGCCGGCGGCCACGGCACGTTCGATGAAGGCGTCGGGGTCGTCCACGAAGACCTCCACCCGTACCGTCCGCGAGCCGAGCACGGCCGGCGTCTCCCAGCCGTTGCCCTCCGGCTCGCCGAGGAAGAACGGGGCGCCCCCGACGCTCAGCCCCACGACGCCGCCGAGGTCCCACAGCGGGGTGGCGCCGAGCGCCTCCTCGTACCATCGCGCCGCCGCCGTCGCGTCCGGGACGGCCAGCATCAGCGAGATCACCGGACGGTGCGCTCAGCCGGCATCGTCGTCCCCCTTCACGGGCGTGGGCATCTCAGGCAAGCGTGCGTCAGGCGGGGAGTAAACGCAAGATCCGCCGGACCGGGTGAACGCCGCATCGGGCCTGGTGACAGGCCGGCAGAGTCCGCGGTCCTGGCGTACCGAATATAATTCTGTATGCTCGCAGGGTGACCGATGTCTTCGACGATCTGGCCGCGGAGTACCGGCAACTCGACGCTGTGCTCGACCCCCTGACGGCGGACCAATGGTCCCGGCCCTCCGCGGCCGCAGGCTGGACCGTCTCCGACGCCGTCCTGCACCTGACCCAGAGCGAAGAAGTGATCAACAGCCCGTTCATCAACGCGGGCGAACCGCGCCTGGCCGCCGCGGAGGCCACCATGGACGGCCTGGCCGCCGAGATGGTCGCGGCCGAGCGCGGGATGTCGCCGGCCGACGTGCTCGCCCGCTGGCGCAAGGCCGCCTTCGCCACCCCAGGAACGCTGCGTGCCTGTCCCCCGGGCACGCGCCTGTCCTGGGTGCGCACCTCGCTGTCGCCCAAGACGCTGGCCACGACCAGGATCGCCGAGCACTGGGCCCACGCCCAGGACATCACCGTCCCGCTGGGCCTGCCCTATCCCGACACGGCCCGGCTGCGGCACGTGGCCTGGCTGGCCCACCGTACGCTGCCCTACGCCTTCGCCCTCGCCGGGATCGCGGACGCCCCGGTCTTCTGCGAGCTCACCGCGCCCGACGGGATCACCCGCTGGACCTTCGGCGACCCGGCCGCCCCGGCGCGGATCACCGGATCGGCCGCCGAGTTCTGCCGGGTCGGGGCCCGCCGCCTCACGCCCGAGCAGACCGGCCTCATCGCCGAGGGCGCCCACGCCGCCGACGCGCTCCGCGTTGTCCGCAACTACGCCGCCTGACCCCCCGGCCGCGCCCGCGCCAAGCCGGACGCGGACGGGCCGCGCGGGTGAGCGCCCCGCGCCGCGCCGGGCGCGGTGGGACGGCACGGGTGAGCGCCCCGCGCCGAGCCTGACGCGACCCGGCGGCACGGGTGAGCGCCCCGCGCCGAGCCTGACGCGACCCGGCGGCATGGGTGAGCGCCCCGCGCCGAGCCGACCTCGAACGGGCGGCGCGGCGGTGAGTGCCCGGTGCGCCGTCCGCCACCTATGATGTCCGCGCACATGCGAAAGAACGCCAGGCTTGTCCTGTTGGGAATCTCGGGACCGTTGCTGGTGAGCGCGGCGGTCCTGTCCGGCATGGACCGGCGTGGCCGCGCCCTCCTCTTGCTCGACCGCGCCCTGGTCTACGCCGCGCTCACCGCCGTCGTCGGCGCCGTCTACTTCGGGATCATCACGCTCGGCGGCACCCTGCTCGGATCCTGGTCGGGCCTGGTCGCGGCGCTGGCCGCCGGCGCGCTCTTCCATCCCGTACGCCTGCGCCTCCAGGACGCCGTGAACCGGCTGTTCGGGTCGGAGCGGGACCCGTACCGGCTGGCCGACCGGGTGAGCAGGAGCATGCAGGAGGCGAACGGCCCCGCAGAGGCCCTGGCGTCGGCGGCCACGGCGGCCAGGCGGGCGCTCGGCGCGGACGGCGTCGCGGTCGAGGTGGTGCTGCCCGGCGGCCGGGTGCGCCGGGTGGCCGACGGCGAGCTGGGCGCGCGGCCGTCGGTCGTGCGCCTGGTGTGGCACGGCCGGTCGATGGGCTGGCTGACGGTCGCCGGCGAGCCCCGCGACCCGGCCCTGCTCGACATGCTGGCCAGGCAGCTCGCGGAGGTGGCGCACGCGGTGCAGCTCAGCGCCGACCTGCAGCGTTCGCGCGAGCGGATGCTCGTCACCCGCGAGGAGGAGCGGCACCGGCTGCGGCGCAACCTGCACGACGGGCTCGGCCCCACGCTGACGAGCCTCGCGATGAGCGTGGACGAGGCGCGGCGCAGCCTGGCCAGCGACCCCGGCGCGGCGGACACGCTGCTCAGCAAGGCGCGCCGGCAGATGAGCGAGGCCGTCGTGGACGTGCGCGACCTGGTGTACGGCCTGCGCCCGCCCGCGCTCGACGGCGCAGGACTGACCGAGGTCGGCCTGGAGGGCGCGCTGCGGATGCTGGCCGACGCGCCGGGGCCGCGGGTGGAGGTGGTCCTGCCGGGCTTGCTCGCCGAGTTACCGGCGGCCGTGGAGGTGGCCGCGTACAAGATCGCCCATGAGGCCATGGCGAACGTGCGCAGGCACGCCAGGGCCACCACGGCGCTGATCAGGGTGGAGCGGCGCGACGGGCTGCGGCTGACCGTGTCCGACGACGGGATCGGCCTGCCCGAGCAGCGCCGTCAGGGCGCCGCGCTCATGCGCGCCCGCGCCGAGGAGGTCGGCGGCTCCTGCGAGATCGACGTCAGGCCGGGCGGCGGCACCGAGGTCGTCGCGGAGCTGCCGCTGCGGGAGGCGGGATGAGGCGGCGGATCGTGGTCGGCGTCGTGTGGGTGGTGGCGGCGCTGTCGCTTCCGGCCGTCCTGGCCGGCGCCTGGCTGGGCGCCCAGGTCCCGTGGTGGAACGCGAACCAGGGCGTGGACCCGATCGGGCTGATGTTCCCGCTCGCTGGAGCGTTCCTGATCTCGCGGCGGCCCAGGCTGCTGTTCCCGTGGCTGATGTGGGGCACCGGGGTGATCTGGTCGGTGTACTCGCTGCTGTTCGCGCTGGCGGTGTGGATGTCGGTGTACGCGCCCGGCCCGCTGACGCCGTACGTCGCGTGGCCGGCCATCTGGTTGTGGCTGCTGGCGGTGCCGACGTTCTCGGGGATCATGCCGCTGCTGTTCCCGGACGGGCGGCTGCCGTCCAAGCGGTGGCAGCCGGTGCTGTACGGCAACCTCACGCTCATGATCGGCCACTCGCTGCTGCTGGGCCTGTCCCCGGACCCGTCGTTCGAGCTGGGCATTCCGATGAGCAACCCGTTCGGCGTGGCGGCGCTGGGCACGATCCCCCAGGTGGTGGAGTCCTGGATCGGTCCGCCGATGATCCTGCTCTGCCTGCTCGGCGTGGTCTCCCTGGGCTTCAGGTATCGCGCGTCGGCCCCCGAGGTACGCCGCCAGATCACCTGGTACTTCTACGCGATGGTGATCTTCGTCGGCTACTGGATCGCCAGCGCGGGCAACGAGGACCAGGTCGTCATCGCGCTGCGCCTCGTGGTGGCGGCCGGCATGCCCATCGCCATCATCGCCGCCGTGCTGCGCCACCAGCTCTACGGCATCAGGCTGATACTGAACCGGACGCTCGTGTACGGCTCGCTCGCCGTCGTCGCCGGCGTCACCTACTCGGTGCTCATGTGGGCCTCCAGCAGCGTGGCCGGCGACTACGGCGCGGTGGCCGGGCTCGCCGCCGCCATGGCCACGGGCGCGGCCTTCCATCCCGTACGGCTGCGCCTGCAACGCTCGGCCGACCGGCTGTTCAACGTCGAACGCGACCCGTACCGCGCGGCCGACCTGCTGAGCCGTACCGTGCAGCGGGCCGGCGACCCGTCCGAGGCGCTGGCCGAGGCGATCTCCGCGGTCCGCGCCCAGCTCGGGGCCAGGGGCGTGGGGGTGGAGGTGGCGGGCGAGCCCGCGCTGTCCTTCGTGGACGGCGAGCTGGGCGCCAGGCCGCGGGCGACCGAGCTGACCTGGCACGGCACGCGGGCCGGGCGGCTGCTGCTGGCGGGCGGGCGCCAGAGCAGGGAGCGGCACGCCGTCATGGCCGGGCACCTGGCCGAGCTGGCGCGTGCCGTACGGCTGAGCACCGACCTGCGCGACTCGCACGAGCGCATCACCGCGACCAGGGACGAGGAGCGGCGCAGGCTCGGCAGGGAGCTGCACGACGGCCTCGGGCCGACGCTGACGAGCGTGACGATGCGGCTGGACGAGGCGCGGCGGCGGCTGGAGCGCGACCCGGCGGCGGTGGACGAGCTGCTGGCCGGCGTGCGCGACGAGATGACCAGCACGCTACGGTCCGTGCGGGAGCTGGTCGACGGGCTGCGCCCGCCCGCGCTCGACGAGCTGGGGCTGGCCGGCGCGCTGCGGTCGTTCGGGCAGGGGCCGGGGCCGCGGGTCGAGGTGGCGGTGACGGGCTCGCTCGACCGGCTGCCCGCCGGGGTGGAGACGGCCGCGTACCGGATCGCCCAGGAGGCGCTGACCAACGCCCGCCGCCACGCGCAGGCGGCGTCCGTGCTGGTCACGCTGGAGCTTGGGGCGGAGGCGCTGCGGGTGTCGGTCGCCGACGACGGCACCGGGCTGCCGGAGTCGCCGGCGCCGGGGGTGGGGCTGACCTCGATGCGCGAACGGGCCGCCGAGATCGGCGGCACGTGCGCGATCGGGCCCGGCGACGGGCGCGGCACCGAGGTGACCGCCGTGCTCCCGTTGCCCGCGTGAGGTCCCAGCGCGAGATCCCCGCATCGACGATCGGCCGGCAGCCGCCCATCCCCGCAGGTCACCGCCTCGAAAGGCCGGGCACGGCACAGCCTCGGAGGGCCGGGGACGGCACCGCGCCCGGCTGGCCGCCGCCAGCCGGGCGCGGGCGGTCTGTTACGCCTTGCTGGGGAGGTCGCCGCCCACGGCGGCGTCGAGCAGGTGCGCGCCCGCGTCGTGCAGGGTGATGCCGTAGCCGTCCGGCACGTCGGCGTCCAGCACGTCGCCGTCCAGCACATCGGCGGCGGGTGGCCGCTCGCTGGCGGTCGCCTTGAAGCGGGTGTCGCGGGTCGGGCCGTCACCGACGAGATGGCCGCGCAGTTGGCCTGCCCGGTCGTAGACAGCCCACCGGCCCGCGCTCACCTGCGGCATTGCGTCCGGATTGTCCTTGAGCCACTGCGCGTTGGCCGCGTGCACGGCCTGTGGGTCGGGCTCGGCTGGCTGGGCCGGCTCAGCGGGCCCGGCGAGGTCAGCGGGATCGGCGGGCAGGGTGGGCGCCTCGGGCGCGCCATCACCAGTTTTGCGAGCACTGCTCATATTGCGTCTCGCTCTCAAATAGAGGCCGGCGCACGGAGAACGCTCGAAGCCTGAGTCACACCCTATCGAGCCGGGCCGGATCGCATACGACGCCGCCGCCGGCCCCCCGCATCACCACCAGGTCAGCGCTGGCGGGCGGGACGGATGACGATCTCGTTGACGTCGACGCGGGCAGGTCCGCGTCCCCGGGACGCACCAGCTCACGGCGGGCCCGCAGGAAGTCCCCGAGCACGTTGTCCTTGCTCATGACTCCACGCTGGTTCCGCCCGTTGGGGCACCGGGCCGGGGAGGGTGGCCGCGTCACTCCCAGGGAGCCCGCTCGACGGGAGCGGGGCCCGGACACGCCGGGCCCCGCTCGCGAAGGTGTGCCGCTAGAAGCGCAGTTTGCGCAGGTAGCGGTAGCCGACCTCCGCCGTACGCCGCGGCGTCACGTCAGGGGTGTCGTTCTCGACGATGTACTCCTTCACGCGGTGCGCGTCGAAGATCCGCCGGAAGTCGATCGTCCCGGTGCCGAGGTCGGCCATGTCGCCGTCCAGGTGCCGGTCCTTGACGTGGAACTGCAGCACGCGCTGCGGCGCCCGGCGGATGACGCCGAGGGTGAAGCGCACCGGGTCGGCGACGCCGCGCCCGATGCCGCCGGTGACCGCCCAGTAGATGTCGATCTCCAGGTGGACCAGGCGCGGGTCGAGCTCGGCGGTGAGCACGTCCCACGGCGTCTTGCCGCCGCCGAGGTCGGTGGTGAACTCGTGGGCGTGGTTGTGGTAGCCGTAGCGCAGCCCGGCCGAGCGGGCGGCGGCCGCCTCGACGTTCATCCGCTCGGCCCACGCCTTCCACTCGTCCTCGCTGGCCGAGTTCAGGTAGGGCACGACCATGAAGGACTGGCCGAGGGTCAGCGCGTTCTCGATCTTCGTCTCCAGCCCGGCGTCGTCGGTGGTGAGGCCGTCGTGGCTGGAGCTGGCCCGGATGCCGAGCCCGTCGAGGAACTCGCGGAGCTGCCGGGCCGTCCGCCCGAAGTAGCCGAGCGCGAGCTCGACCTTCGGGTAGCCGGTCCTGGCCAGGTAGGCGAGGGTGGCGTCATAGTTCTGGGCGAGGTCGTCGCGTACCGTCCAGAGCTGGATGCTGATCTGGTCCGGCGGCACGTGGTGACCGCCGGAGCCGTGCGGCGTCGCCGCGGCGGCCGGGGAGGCGGCCGCGACGGCGGCCGCCCCGAGTCCGAGGCCCGCGGCGAGCAGGGACCGTCTGCTGGGGCCGTAGCCGTAGCACATGAGAGCTCCTAACGTGTGGGCTGCAGGACGACCTCGTCGCTGCCGGTCAGCGGGGGCAGGCCGGCGCCGCCCGGGTCGGTGTAACCGGCCACGAACACGCCGGTCAGATCGTCGGTCTCGGGGTCGTGGCCGCTCGGCTCGGTGGTCTGGATCGAGCCCGTGCACCCGCGGGCCGTGGTCTGCGGGTGGCCGTGGTCGTCATGGCCGAGCACGTAGTCCACGGTCACGTTCGCGCAGTCCACCGGCTGGTCGTCGGTGATCCGTACCTCGAACTCGACGACGTCGCCGAAGGTGAACGGGGTGCCCGCGGCGGGCCTGACCAGCTCCACGACCGGCGCGGCGTTGCCGACGACGATCCGCACCGACGTCGCCGCCGACATGCCGGCGCTGTCGGTGACCCGCAGGGTGGCGTTGAACAGGCCGTTCCGCCGGTAGGTGTACGACGCCTGCGGGCTGCGCGAGTCCACCCGGCCGTCGGCGTCGAAGTCCCACGCGTAGCGGAGCCTGTCGCCGTCGGGGTCGGTCGTCCCGGCGCTGGTGAACTGCACCGTGAGCGGCGCGAGCCCGGCGGTCACCGAGGCCGCGGCGGCGGGGATCGGCGTGTGGTTGCCGGTGTTGCCGATGTAGTCGAAGCGGGCGAGCTGGGCGTCCGGGTTCTCCTGGAAGAAGCCGTCCCCGTACTCCAGCACGTAGAGCGCGCCGTCGGGGCCGAACTCCATGTCCATCGGGTTGTCGAACACGAACGAGGGCAGCACGTCCTCGATCCGCCCGTCCCGGTGGAACGCCTTGACGTAGTCACGGGTCCACTCGTAGAAGAGCGGCACGCCGTCGAAGTACTTCGGCCAGCCCACGGCGGTCCTGCCGCGCGTGTCGCCCGGGTCGAACGCGTACGCGGGACCCGCCATCGGCCCGATGCCGCCGGTGCCGAGCTGCGGGAACTCCGCCGACTGCCCGTAGGAGTACCACACGTCCGGCTGCGCGACCGGTGGCAGCCTGCGCAGCCCCGTGTTGTGCGGCGACTCGTTGACCGGGGCCGCGCAGGTGAAGGCCGCGCCGGACGCGCCGGTCGCGAAGTCGTAGTCGACGTACGGCAGCCGCGCCGTCGCGCAGTACGGCCAGCCGTAGTTGGCGGCCCTGCGGATCACCGTCCATTTGCCGGTCCCCGACGGCCCGCGGGCGGGGTCGGGCTCGCGCGCGTCGGGCGAGTAGTCGCCCACGTACAGCTCGCCGGTGGCCCGGTTGAGCTCGATGCGGAACGGGTTGCGCAGGCCCATCGCGTAGATCTCCGGCCGCGTGCCCGCCGTGCCCGGCCTGAACAGGTTGCCGCGCGGGATCGTGTACGACCCGTTCTCGCGCACGCTGACGCGCAGGATCTTGCCACGCAGGTCGTTGGTGTTGCCGGCGCTGCGCTGGGCGTCGAAGGCCGGGTTGCGGTCGGCCCGCTCGTCGATCGGGGCGTAGCCGTCGGAGGCGAACGGGTTCGTGTCGTCGCCGGTCGACAGGTAGAGGTTGCCCGCGGCGTCGAAGACGATGTCCCCGCCGACGTGGCAGCAGATGCCGCGGTCCACCGGCACGTCGAGGATGCGCTGCTCGGTACGCAGGTCGATGCTCGCGCCCGCGAAGCGGAACCTGGAGAGCCTGATCAGCCCCTTGAAGGGCGCGAAGTCCGCCGGGGCGCCGGTGAGCGGCGCGTCGCCCTCGTTGACGTCGGGCGTCGCCGGGTCGTCGATCGGCGTGTCGAGGGGCGGCGAGTAGTAGAGGTAGACCCAGTCGTCCTTCTTGGAGCCCTTGCCGAAGCCGGGGCTCAGGGCGATGCTCTGCAGCCCTTCCTCGTCGTGCTGGTAGACGTCGAGCTGGGCGGCCTGGGTGTTGAGGCCCGTCTTCGGGTCGTGTAACCAGACCTCGCCCTTCCTGGTGGTGTGCAGGACCCTCGAATCCGGTAACACCGCCAGGTCCATCGGCTCGCCTGGGTTGTCGTTGAGTGTCACCTTCTGGAACTGGTCGTCGGGCGGCGGGGCCGCGGCGCCGGTGGAAACCGTGGTGCTCCCGGCGTACGCGGCGGCCGGCATGAGGATCGCCGCAGCAGTCATGGCCGCGATTGCGGTTCTCGCTCTCATGCCTCTCCCTTCGGTCTACTCGGGGGATAAGAGAGGGCAAATTAACGTGAATGTAACCCGAGTTACGCCGAGCGAGGAGGGCCTAATCGCAGTTGATCTTGCATCTTTCGCGCCTGATCGGACTAAGTCCGCCCGCTCAGTCGTGCAGGGAGCCGCCGCCGTCGATGGACCAGGTCTGGCCGTTGATCCAGGCGGCGTCGTCGGACAGCAGGAACGCCGCCGCGGCGGCCAGGTCGGACGGCTTGCCCAGGCGGGTGCTCCGGGTGCCGGCCAGCCCGGCGGCCCTGAACTTCTCGCTCATCTGCGCCAGCCCCGTCTCGCTGAGCACCATGCCGGGCGAGACGCCGTTGCAGCGGACGCCCTCCTTGCCCCAGCGGGAGGCGACGTGCCGGGTGAGCGCGTTCACGCCCGCCTTCGAGGCGGCGTAGGCCGGGCGCAGCGGCTCGCCCACGAAGGCGGCGCCGGAGGAGGTGTTGACGATGGCGCCGCCGCCGTTCTCCAGCAGCAGCGGGATCGCGGCCCGGCAGGTGTGGGCGTACCCGATCAGGTTCACCTCCAGGGTGCGCCGCCAGACGGCCACGTCCATCCCCGACAGGTCGGCGTCGCGGCCGATGGTGTCCAGAGACAGGTCGGCGCCCACGTTGAACAGCCCGTCTACGCCGCCGAACGCCGCCACCGCCCGCTCGAACAGCGCCCGCACGGACGCCTCGTCGGCCAGGTCGAACGCGGCCGCGACCGCCGTGCCGCCGTTCGCGGTGATGCGGCCGGCGGTCTCCTCCGCCCCGGCCGCGTTGATGTCGCCCACCAGGACGCGGCAGCCCTCCTCGGCCAGCCGCTCGGCGGTGGCGGCGCCGATGCCGGTGGCGCCGCCGCAGACGACGATTCGCTTGTGCCGTAAACCTCGCATGAGACGTCCGTTCTCGTGAAGGGGGTGTCAGCCGGCGCGGGTCACGGGGGCGAGCCAGATCCCGACGATCGCGTCGGTCAGGCCCACGGCCGTGGCCTCCCAGGTCGAGCGGGGCGTGGCGGCGCCCTCGTGCAGCGCCCGCTCGCGCTCGGCCAGCACGTGCACGCAGAGCAGGCGGCTCATGTCGCCGCGCTCCTTGCGGGTCTCGCCGGGCAGGCCCGGCAGCAGGCCGAACATGCCTTCGAGGTTGTGGCGCATGGACGGCGCGGCGACGTTCTCGTCGATGACGATCTGGCGCAGGATCGGATCGGTGTTGCACTGGGCCATGAACCTGGCCTCCCACGTGGGCGAGCCCATCGAGGCCAGGTGGTCGGTGGCGGGCCGGACCAGGCAGGACACCCAGGCGCGCAGCTCGGTGGAGCCGCCGATCCGGGCCAGCATCCCGGCGCGCCGCTGTTCGAGCGCCGCGACGTGGCGGCGGACGATCTCGCGTACGAGGTCGGTCTTGGTGCCGAAGTGGTAGCCGACGGCGAAGTGGTTGCCCTGGCCGGCGGCCTCGCTCACCTGCCGGTTGGAGACCTCCCCGACGCCGTGCTCGGCGAAGAGCCGCTCGGCGGCGTCGAGGATCGCCGTACGGGTCTCCCGCGCCCGGTCGGCTTTGGCGGCCATCGTCACCACCTCACCGGGACCTGCCGCAGGCCGCCGACGATGAGCCCTTCGCGGCGCCGCAGCTCGTCGGCGGGCACGGCCAGCTCCAGCGTGGGCAGCCGGTCGAGCAGCACCTTGAGCACGGTCTGCAGCTCGGTGCGGGCCAGCGCCTGCCCGATGCAGGAGTGCGGGCCGACGCCGAAGGCCAGGTGGGCGTTGGGGGAACGGGTCAGGTCCAGGTCGGCGGCCTGCTCGAACTCGCGCTCGTCGCGGTTGGCCGCGGCCATGCTGCACACGACGGTCGTGCCCGCGGGCAGCGTCGTGTCCGCGACCTCGACCTGCTCGCTCAGGTAGCGGGGCATCCCGAAGCCCGGGTTGGCGTCGTAGCGCAGCGACTCCTCGACCGCGGGCCTGATAAGCGCGGGGTCGGCGACCAGCCGCTCCCAGCGGGTGCGGTCGGCCAGCAGCATCGCCACCATCTTGCCGATCATGTTCGCGGTCGTCTCGTGGCCGGCGACGAGCAGCCCCTTGGCCGTCATCAGCAGCATCTCCTCCGTCAGCCGCCCGTCCAGCGAGCCGACGATCCCGATCAGCTCGCTGATCAGGTCCTCGCCCGGGGCGGCCCGCTTGGCCGCGACGTGCGCCCGCAGGTAGCCGGCGAACGCCTCCTGCGCGGCGTCGATCTCCTCCTGGGTGAACCTGGTCAGGCTCAGCATGGTGTCCGACCAGTACGCGAACTTGTCGCGGTCGGAGTCGGGGACGCCGAGCAGGTCGCAGATCGCCCACACCGGCAGCGGGAAGCCGAGCGCGCTCACCAGGTCGGCCGGCGCGCCCTGCTTGACCATCTCCGCCACCAGGAGCTCGGCCATCGCCTGGATCCTGGGCTGCATGGCCGTGACGCGCTTGGCCGTGAACGCCTTGCCGACGAGCTGGCGCCAGGCCCGGTGGTGCTCGCCGCTCACGTTCAGGCTGGAGCTGCCGAAGACGCCGCCCGACTCGTTCGCGGTGACCTTGGCGGCGTCGGCGGCGTTCAGCTGGCGGGTGAACCTGGGGTCGGACAGGACCTGCTTGACGTCGGCGTAGCGGGTGAGCAGCAGGGCCTCGTCACCGCTGGCCAGCCGGATGGGCGCGACGGGGCAGCCCGCGCGCAGCTCCGCCCACTCCTGTGGCGGCTCCAGGGCTCCGGGGCTGGGGAACGGGTAGTGCGGTACGTCCGTGGCGCTCTCGCTCACGTTTCCTCCCGGGTTGCGAACGCCCACAGTTAAGCCGACCGCCTTAATTAAGTCAATCGACTCAGGTGCGCGGCGGCGGCGATGGTGGCGGCGTACTGGGTCGCGACGAGGGAGCGGATGGGGATGACCGCGTACTCCGAGGCGGGGTCGGCGGCCAGCCACTCTTCGTAGCGGCCGGCCACCCGCGCCCGCGTCGCGGCGATCGCGCCGGCCCGGTTGCCGGCGGCCAGCTCGGCGTCGAGCCCTCTGAGCATGATCCCGCCGTAGCGGAGCTGGAAGCTGTGCCCGTCGCCGGCCAGCGAGGTCACCTCGGCGACCGAGGCGGGGCGGTCGGACTCGGGTAAGCGGGCGCGTACGGCGATGCTCTCGGCGTTGCGCGCCATGACGTCGGCGAAGAACCGGGTGGCCCGCCAGTACGGCGAATCGGGCGTCACCAGGTCCGCCCGCACGGCGTCGAGCCCCTGCTGGAGGACCTCGGCCAGCTCGGCCACCGCGACGGCCTTACCCGCCAGGGCGACGGCGTAGGACGTGCCGGCCGGGCTCTCGTCGTCGGCCGTCGGATCGATCCAGTACGGCAGCTCGCTGATCAGGGTGAGGGCTCCGTGCCTGCTCGCGTACGAGGCGGTGTTGTCCCCGGACTCGCCGCTCCACATCTGCCCCTGCTCGGCCATCCGGTCGTACGCCCGCCTGATCGACCCCACCCGGAAGACGCCGTCGGCGTAGCGCACGATGTGCGGCGCCTCCGGCTCGCCCCGGTGCAGGAGCAGGCCGAGCCGCGCCGGCACCTCCTGCAGGACCGGGTAGAGAGCGGGCTCGGTCCTGCTGAGGTAGTAGTAGACGCCGCCGAGCTCGCTGTTGTGCAGCGAGCAGACCAGGGCGGGCCGGTGCTCGTCGATCAGCCGCATCAGCACCCTGGTCTCCGGCAGCGGCGTGTCGAAGTGGGCGTCCTTGTAGTCGAGCGGGAAGGTCCACTCGATCTGGTCGCGCCCGGCGGGCCGGTAGAAGTGCCGCGCGTAGTGCTCGCGGGTGAAGGGACCGCGCAGCCAGCCCTCGTTCAGCCGGAGCCCGTCCGGGTCGATGCAGGCGATGACGTGCCAGCGATGGCCCAGCCTGGCCCGCAGCCCGGCGTCCGCGCACAGCCGGCGCGCCAGGTGGACGGCGGTCAGCCCGCCGATCGGCTCGTTGGGGTGCGGCAGGCCGAAGACCAGCGCCTCAGGCGGTCCCGGCGGTCCGATGGTCAGGCACAGCAGCGGGCTGCCCTGCCTGGACTCCCCCACGACCCGCAGCGTGGCCACGTCCGGATGCGCCGACGCGAGCGCCTCCATCAGCTGGGTCAGCTCCTCGACTCCGGCGAAGGCGTCGAAGTCGGGGACCGTGTCGAGCTCGCTTTCCAGCCATTCGGGTAGCACCGTGCCATACCTCCCTTTCCGGCCTTTCCGTCACGAGTCTGCTTGTCCATCCCGCGTCCGGCCAGAGGTACGGCCTTCAGTTGTACGTATCCGTCGTGCGCGCCAGTAGTGCGCCGGCTGGACGGCTCAGGCGCTGACGAAGCAGAACTCGTTGCCTTCCGGGTCGGCCATCACCTGGAAGGAGCCCTGTTCGTCGGTCACCGTCGCACCGATCCTGGTGGCGCCCAGGCTCTGCGCCCGGGTGACGGCCGGCTCGATCGACTCGACCTCGACGTCCAGGTGCAGCCGGTTCTTGACCGACTTGGCCTCGGGCACCGGCTGGAACGACAGCCGTACGCCGTCCGGGGGCGCCACGTGGGACCAGCCCCTGGCGCGGTCCACCGGGTCGCCGCCGAGCAGGGCGGCCCAGAAGCGGACCAGGGTGTGCGGGTCGCGGCAGTCCACCACGATCTGGTTGAGGCTCATGCGCATGACGGCCAAGGGTAGTGATCCGCCGCCCGG
This sequence comes from Nonomuraea rosea, assembly GCF_039539705.1. Taxonomy (NCBI): domain Bacteria; kingdom Bacillati; phylum Actinomycetota; class Actinomycetes; order Streptosporangiales; family Streptosporangiaceae; genus Nonomuraea; species Nonomuraea rosea. The sequence goes on from NZ_BAABDQ010000049.1 coordinate 99,295, forward strand.
CACCCTTCGGCAGAGTGCTGACAGAGATCCGGCAGCGACCCCTGGCACGGTGTGGCCATGACCGACACGGAGAAGACGGATGTACTGATCGTCGGGGCCGGGCCGACCGGGCTCACCCTCGCCGTCGAGCTGGCCAGGCGCGGGATCGAGCACCGGATCGTGGAGCGGGCGCCCGAGCCCGCGTCCGGCTCCAAGGGCAAGGGGCTGCAGCCGCGCACGCTGGAGATCTTCGACGATCTCGGCGTGACGGACCGCATCCTGCCGGCCGCGACGCTCTACCCGCCGCTCCGGGTCAGGGTGGGCCGGGTGCCGGTGTACCAGGGGCGGATGCACAAGCTCGCCGCGGCCACCGACGCCGTGCCGTACCCGATGGTGCTGATGCATCCGCAGTGGCGGACCGAGGCGCTGCTCGGCGAGCGGCTGGCCGAGCTGGGCGGGAAGGTCGAGCACGGCGTCGAGCTGGCCGGCTTCGAGCAGGACGCGATGGGCGTCACGGCCAGGCTGGGCACCGGCGCGACGGTGCGGGCCTCGTATCTGGTCGCGGCCGACGGCGGGAAGAGCGCCGTGCGCAAGGCGCTCGGCATCGGCTTCGCCGGGGAGACCCGTGAGGAGGAGCGCATGGCGCTGGCGGACGTGCGCGTCGAAGGGCTCGGACGGGACCACATCCACATCTGGGTACGGCCGGGCAAGGGCATGGTGGCGCTCTACCCCATGGCCGGGACCGACTCCTTCCAGCTTCTCGCCTCGCTCAAGCCGGGCGTCACGCCGGACCTGACGCTGCCCGGCTTCCAGCGGCTCTTCCGCGAACGCTCGATGCTGCGCGGCGTGCGCGTCACCACGCTGCTGTGGTCCTCGCTCTACCGGGTCAACATCCGCCTGGCCGACAGGTATCGGGCCGGCCGCGTCTTCCTGGCAGGGGACGCCGTCCACGTGCACTCCCCGGCGGGCGGCCAGGGGCTCAACACCGGCGTGCAGGACGCCTACAACCTGGGCTGGAAGCTGGCCCGCGCGCTCGGCGGGGCGCCGTCGTCGCTGCTCGGCACGTACGAGGAGGAACGCCGCCCGATCGCCGCGCGCGTGCTCGGCCTGAGCACCGGGCTGCACGACAAGAAGACCTTCAAGCGGGACGAGGAGACGTACCAGCTCCATGTCGGCTATCGCGGCAGCTCGCTGGCCGGTGAGGGGGGCGGTGACCGGGTTCCGGACGGGCCGCTGCGGCTGGCGGACGGGACCATGGCGCGCATGTTCGACCTGCTGCGGGGGCCGCACTTCACGCTGCTGTCGCCGGATGCCGCGCCGAAGGTGGCGGGCGGTCCTGAGGTGCGGGCGTACGCGCCCGCCGAGCCGTACGGCGGGCGGCGTCACACCCTCGTCCGGCCGGATGGACATGTCGGGATCGCCACCGACTCGCCCAGCGAGCTCGCCGCCTACCTGACCATGGTGTGAGCTTTCCTGAAAGCGCTTTCTGGAATGCGCTCTCTTCCCGGCAAAGAGAAACTGGCGATCTTTCCGACGGTGCCGGCGGCGGTCACGCGCGGCGTTTCGGCCAGCGGGCAGCCTGGTCCCTGCCGTTTCGGTGCGTGTAACGTCGTTTCCACTTCTGCCGGTAAGTCCTGGAAGGGCGGACATGGGAGCTCATGCGCACGGCTGGTGGATCGTCCTTCACCTGGTGCTGTTCGTCTTCTGGCTCGGCGGCGACCTGGGCGTGTTCTACTCCAGCAGGTACGTGCTCGACCCCGCCTCGGGCCCGCAGGCACGGACCGTCGCGTTACGGATCATGAGCGGCCTCGATCTCGCGCCGAAGATCTGCCTGGTGCTCTTCCTGCCCAGTGGGGTCACGCTGATGGCGCTGGAGCCGCACGGGGCTGAGCTGTTCGGGGTGCGGCTGTTCCCCTTCTGGTCGGTGCTGCTGGTGTGGGCGTTCGCGCTCGGCTGGCTGGCGCTGACGGTGGCCGATCACCGCACCCACGGCCGGTTCCCCCTGGTACGCCGGGCGGACTGGGCGATCAGGCTGACCCTGGTCACCGTGATCGCCTGCTCCGCGGCCTACACGCTCGTCGCCGACCGCCCCTTCGGCGTCGAGACCAACCCTCGCTGGCTGGGCGCCAAGCTGGCGCTGTACGCCCTGGCCATCGCGGCGGGGCTGGGCATCCGGCTGAGGCTGCGCGCCTTCGGGCCGGCCTTCGCCGCGCTCGGCGCGTCCGGCTCCACCCCGGAGGTGGAACGCACGCTGCGCGGTTCGGTGAACGGCTGCCTGCCGTACGTCTGGGCGATCTGGGGCAGCGTGCTGGCCGCGGCCGTGCTGGGGGTGCTCAAACCGGGCGCCACGCTGTGACGAGGGCTACGGGTGGCGGCCGAGCTGGGCGGACAAGCGAGGGCTACGGGTGGTGGCCGAGCTGGGCGGACAGGCGGGCGGCCGATTCGAGGAGCGGCCGGGCCGCCTCCTGCAGGTGCGCCTTGAAGCGGGCGCCCGGCCCCGCGACGCTCACGGCCGCGATCACCAGGCCGTCGTGGTCGAAGATCGGCGCGGCGACGGAGGCCGCGCCCTCCTGGCGCTCGCCCAGCGAGGTGGCGTAGCCCCGGCGCCTGATGGCCGCCAGCTCGGCGCGCAGCTTGTCCGGGTCGGTGATGGTCCTGGCGGTGAGGGCGTCGAGTCTGTGCCTGACCATGTAGCCCTCGATCTCCTCCTCCCGCAGGAACGCGAGGATCGCCTTGGAGGAGCTGCCCGCGTGCAACGGGTAGGGGATGCCGAGCGAGACCTCCATGCGCAGCTCCTGGGCGGGCACGACCTGGTCGACGTAGAGGCGCGTGTCGCCGCGCCGTACGGACAGGGTGGCCGTCTCCTCCGTGCTCACGGACAGGCGGCGCAGCTCCGTGCCGGCCATGGCGCGCAGGTCGGTACGGGCCATGTAGGCGCGGCCGAGCGCGATGGCGGCGTGACCCAGGGAGTAGCGCCTGGTGACGGGGTCGAGCGCGATGAGCTCGCGACTGCGCAGCGCCGTGAGGATGCGGTGGACGGCCGCCTTCGTCAGGTCGAGCTCCGTGGCGATCTCGGTGACGCCCAGGTCCGCGCGATTGCTCCGGCCGAACAGGAGCAGGACGTCCATCGCCCGCTCCACCGAGGCGATGGACCTGCTCTGGTTCTCGATCTCGACTTGAGCGTTCACCCGCCCAGTGTATTTCCGTGAGGGAAACACCGTCACGTTGACACTAAAGAACGAGTTCGTTACCTTCAGCGTTACAGCGTTTCCTCTGTTGAAACAGCGAGGAGCAGTGGCGACTGACGGCGCGGCCTTCCGCAGGGTCCTGGCACAGTGGCCGAGCGGCGTGGTGATCGTGACCACCGGGGCCGGCGGCCGCCGGCACGGGATGACGGCGAGCGCCTTCTCCAGCGTGAGCCTCGATCCCCCGATGGTGCTGGTCTGCCTGGCGCGCGGCACCAGGACGCACGACCTCGTGGCGGAGCACGGCACGTACGCGGTGAGCATCCTCGGCAAGGACCAGGCGGCGCTCGGCCGCCGGTTCGCCGGGCCGGACGCGGATCGTTTCTCCGGCGCCGGCTGGCAGGCCGGGCAGACCGGGTCGCCCGTGCTGACGGACTCCGTCGGCTGGCTGGACTGCCGGGTCGCGCACGCGTACCCGGGAGGCGATCACACGATTTTCGTCGGCGAGGTGCTCGGCACCGCCACGCCGCGGCGGGTGGCGCCCGTCCTGTTCCACTCGCGGGCCTGGAGCCAGCTCGCCGACCCGCTGCCCGACCGGATCACGGTCGCGGACACAGGGCTCCTCGCCGTCCTGCGCGTCCGCGGCTTCAGCGGCCCGCGCCTGGCCGGGATCGCGCGGCTGCTGCGCGCCGCGGGCACCCGGGTCAGGCTCTTCGACCTGTACGGCGACGCGCCCCCGCCCGAGGACCTCGCCCCGGCCACCGCCTCCGCCCTGATCACCCGCCCCGAGCAGGTCGCGGACGTGGCCGCCGCCGGGGCCGGCGTGGTGGAGTTCCGGGCGAAGGAGCACGGCCCGGCCCCGGAGGCCGCACCGCGGGCCGGCATGGTGGAGTTCCGGGCGGAGGAGCACTGCCCGATCCTGGAGGCGGCGCAGCGGGCCGGTCTGGTCACGGTCGCGAACCTGCCCGACGCCTTCGCCGCAGGCCGCGAGCATCGCGTCGTGGCGCAGGTCGCCCGCCTGGCCGCGCTCGGCTGCGACGAGATCGCCCTGGAGGAGGGCGGCTCCGCGGCCACGCCGCTCCAGGTCCGGCGCGTCATCCAGGAGGCCGCCGCCGTGGCGGGAGGAGCGGCGCTCCGCGTCGGGCTGCGCGAACGGCACGGCATCGGCCTGGTCAACGCGCTGGTCGCGATGAAGAGCGGGGTGTGGCGGTTCGACACCACGCTGGGCGGCGTGGACGGCGCGCTGCCCGCGGAGGACGTCCTGTTCCTGGCCGGGGAGCTGGAGGTGGCCAGCCCCGTGGACCGGGCCGCCCTGATCGCCGGCGCGGCGGAGCTGGAGCGTTCCTGGGGCTCGGTGCTGCCGGGCCGGACCTATCGATTCACGCACTGAGAGCGCCGAGAACGACTGAGCACATCGAGGGTTGTTGAAGGGGCGAATGTGACCGACAGGCTGACGGGTGAACGGCTCGTCGACGACATGACCGCGGCCGAACGCGCTCGGGCGGAGCGCGTGGAGTCGGTGCTTCCCGCGCTGCGAGCCGAGGCCGCCAAGGCCGACGAACAGGCCCGCTTCCCCGTCGAGCACGTGGCGCTGCTGCGGGAGGCGGGGCTGCTCGGGCTGGTGGTCCCGCAGGAGTACGGCGGGCTCGGGGGGACGCTGCGCGACCTGGCGGCGGCCACGTTCGCGATGGGCACCGCCTGCCCCTCCACCGCGCTGGCCTATTTCTTCCACAACACCAGCGCCTCGCGCGGGCTGCTTCCTCTGGAGGCCGTCGAGGCGGGGCTGTTCGCCGATGAGGAGATCCCGGTCGTCCGGGCCTTCGCCGGGAAGGTGCTGACCAGGATGGCCTCGGGGGTGTGGCTGGCCAACTTCGCCTCCGAGTCGGTCAAGAGCTCCACCGCCAACATCACCATCGCCACCACGGCCCGCCGTACCGCGGGCGGTTGGCTCCTCGACGGCGAGAAGTCCTTCGGCTGCGCGACCGGCGTGGCCGACTACTACCTGACCACGGCCAAGCTCGAAGGCCACGAGACCGCCGACGGGCTCGTGACGTTCTTCGTGCCGCGCGACGCCCCGGGCGTGTCCGTCCGCGCGCCGTGGGACGGTCTCGGGATGCGCGCCACCGCCAACAACGGCATCCGGCTGGAGGGGGTGTTCATCCCCGAGGACGAGGCGCTGACCGTCCCGGGAGCGTTCACCCGGATGCTCAGGATGAGCCGGGGCAGCTTCGTCGGCAACCAGCTCGCCATCGCCGCCGTCTACACCGGCTGCGCGCAGAACGTGTTCGACGTCGTGGTCGAGCAGCTCACCAGGAAGACCTTCGCCGACACCGGGCGGCCGATCGCCTCCTCCCCCGTGCATCAGCAGCTCATCGGGGACATGACCGTGCAGCTGGAGACCGCGTACCTGTGGCTGCGCAGGCAGCTGCTGCTGGAGACCTCGCAACCGCCGCTGCGGCCCAAGGACGAGGTGTTCCGGCAGTGGCGGCTCGGCAAGGGATCGGTGACGGAGTCCTGCTTCCAGGTGGCGCTGAGCGCGTTCAAGGCCTCGGGCACGTCCGGCGCGATGATGGGCGGCGTCGTCGGGCGGGCGCTGCGGGACCTGGCGATGGGGCTGGTGATGACCTTCCCGGCCGAACGCGGCAGGCTGGAGGCCGCCCAGCTCGTCACCCAGGCCAAGGAGAACGAGCTGTTCGCCGTGGCGGACCGGCCATGACCCCCGAGGTCCCGGCAGGGCGTGGCGGATCCGGCATGACCTCCGAGGTCCCGGCACCCTGCGACGGACCGGGCGTGCCTCCCGAGGTCCCGGCGACCCGCGATCTGGTCGGCGGGGTGTGGGGGGACTGCGGGGACGACCTCGGGTTCGACCTGGAGGACCCGGCCACGGGCGAGCCCAGGCGAAGGGCGCTCGGTTCGTCCCCCGGGCGCGTGGAAGCGGCGCTGGCGGCGGCCGAAAGGGCGGCCGCCGCGTGGGCGGACACCCCCGGGCCGCGTCGGGCCTCGTTGCTGGAGGAGGCGGCGCGGGCGCTGGCCGAGCGGGCCGGGGAGATCGTCCGCCTGGAGTCCTTCGCCACCGGGGTGCCGATCCGGCAGGCCGCTCCCCTGGGCATGATCGTCCACGGGGCGTTCGCGCTCGCCGCCGCGCAGGTGCGCGAGGGGCTGCTCCTGTCGGTCAGGGACGCGGTGGAGGTGCACCGGCTGCCCTGGGGGCCCGCGCTCTGCCTGGTGCCGTGGAACGCGCCCGCGCCGATGGCCGCGCACAAGGCCGCCAGCGCGCTCGCGGCCGGCTGCCCGGTGATCGTCAAGGTGAGCGAGTACGCTCCGCACGGCACCCAGGTGCTCGCCGAGGTCCTGCACGAGGTGCTGCCGCCGGGCGTCTTCCAGCTCGTCCACGGCGGCCCGCGCACCGGCGCGCTGCTCGCCGGGGACCCCAGGATCCGCGCGGTGTCGTTCACCGGCGGCCTCCTGGGCGGCAGGTCCGTGGCCATGGCCTGCGCGGCGGGCCTGCGTCCCGCCCAGCTGGAGCTCGGCGGCAACAATCCGCTGGTCGTCATGCCCGACGCGGGAACGGGGGCCGCCGCCGACGCCGCCGCCGAGCTGCTCACCACGCTCAACGGGCAGTGGTGCCGGGCGCTGGGCAGGCTCATCGTGCCGCGCGCACGGCTCGGCGAGCTGCTGGAGGCGACCGGGGAACGGCTCGCCGCGCTGCGCACCGGTGATCCGCTCGCGGACGGGACGGAGTTCGGGCCGCTCGTCCACTCCGCCCACCTGCGCCGGGTCAGGGACGCGGTCGCCGGCGCCGGAGGACGGGCGACGGCGTACGGGGACATGCCGGACAAGGGCAATTTTCTGGCGCCGACGCTGATCACCGGGGCCGACCTGGCCGACGAGATCTTCGGGCCGGTCGCCGCCGTCGTGCCGTACGACACGGTGGAGGAGGCCCTGACGCTGGCCAACGCCACCCCGTACGGGCTGGAGGGGTACGTGGTCGGTGGCGACGAGGAGCGGGCGCTCGCGCTCGCCCGGCGGATCAGGGCCGGTGAGGTGAAGGTCAACGGCTCCAGCGTGATGAGCCTGCACCTGTTCACGCCGCGGCCGGCGTGGGGGCTGTCGGGCCTGGGCGAGGAGGGCACGGCGGAGACGATCCGGTTCTTCACCGGGGCACGGGTGGTCGGCGTCCAGGGCTCCCCATGAGGCGCGTGCTGGTGGCGGGGGCCGGGCCGGTGGGCCTGGCCGCGGCGCTCACGCTGGCGCGCGGCGGCGTCCCGGTCACCGTGCTGGAGGCCGGGGCCGTGCTGGCGGCCGAGTCGCGGGCCTCCACCTTCCATCCACCGACGCTGGAGATGCTGGCCTCGCTCGGGGTGCTCGACGAGCTCATGGCGCTCGGCCTGACCGCCGCGACCTTCCAGTACCGCGACCGCCGCGGCGGCCCGATCGCCACGCTGGACCTGGGGGTGCTGTCCGGCGACACCCCCTTCCCCTTCCGGGTGCAGTGCGAGCAGAGCAAGCTCACCCCGATCCTGCACGAGCACGTCCTGCGGCACGGCGGCGAGGTGCTGTTCGGGCAGGAGGTCGCGGACGTCGCGCCGCAGACCGGCGGGGTGCTGGTGACGACCGCGCGGGGCGCGCGTTTCGCGGGTGACTGGCTGGTCGGCGCCGACGGGGCCCACTCCGCGGTACGGCGCTCGCTCGGCATCCCGTTCGAGGGCATCACCTACCCGGAACGTTTCCTGGTCGCCTCCGTCCGCGAGGACCTGGAGACCCTGCTGCCGGGGATCGCGCCGATCAACTACGTCTTCGATCCGGAGGAGTGGCTGGTCCTGCTGCGTACCCCCGATCATTGGCGGGTGCTGCTGCCCACCCCGGACGGCACCACCGACGAGGAGGAGCTGGCCCGGCTGCGGGGGCGGCTGCGCGCCGTCGCCGACCCCGGGCGCGACTGGGAGGTGGCGCACGCCTCGCTCTACCGCGTCCACCAGCGGGTCGCCGCCCGCTTCCTGGACGGCCGGGTGCTGCTGGCGGGCGACGCGGCGCACGTGAACAACCCGCTCGGCGGCCTCGGCATGAACAGCGGCATCCACGACGCGGTCCTGATGGCCACGGCCCTGGCCGGGGCGAGCCCGCCCGGCGCGGTGGCCGCGCGGCGGCGGGAGGTGGCGCTCGACCATGTGCAGGCGATCAGCCACGGGAACTGGGAGCGGATGCGCAGCCCCAGTGACTCCTCCGGCCGGCACGACGAGCTGCGGGCGCTGGCGGCCGATCCGGAGGCGGCCAGGGCGTACCTGCTGCGTGCCTGCCTGATCTCCGCGCTACGGGACGCGGGGTGATCAATAAGGAGAACCCGGCCCGGATCGCCGAGCTGGTCGGCAGCGTGCCCGTCGCCGGCGCCGCCGGGGTGGACGCGGCCGTCGGGCGGGCGGAGGCCGCGCGCCGCGGCTGGGCGGCGCGCCC